>NZ_CACVCE010000023.1:0-262538 GCF_902729445.1 Magnetospirillum sp. LM-5
GGGGTCAAGCCCGGCAATGACGACCAAGAAAGGCTGATCCGGATTTTATGCTCGCGGCTCTAGTGGTATTCCCGCCGTCCCGCCGCCGTGACGATGGGGATGTGGCGCATCCACAATTGGCGACGCCACCAATCCTCGTTGGTGCGGTACCAGTCGATGGTCCTGCGCAGCCCCTCCTGCCAGGACACTTTGGGTTCCCAGCCCAGCGTGCGGCGGATCTTGTCGTAGTCCGCCGTGTGGCGGATCACTTGGCCGGGGCGGTCTCCGGTGTTTTCGATTCGTGTCGTGGGGGTGCCGATCAGGGCTGTCAAGTCGTTGGCGATCGAGGCGATCGTTCGGTCCTCGCCGGTGCCGACATTGAACACCTCGCCATCGACCAAGGCGCCGTCGGCGTGAAGGGTCATGTCGATGGCGCGACAGACGTCTTCGACATAGACGAAGTCCCGAGCGGCCCCGCCCGATCCGTGAACCGTCAGCGGTTCATCCAGGAAGACGCTGGTGATGAAGCGCGGGATCACCTTTTCCAGGTGTTGGCGTGGACCGAAATTGTTGAACGGCCGAATGATGGTGGCCGGCAGCTTATAGGTTGCCCAATAGGAATAGACCAGACGGTCGGCGCCGCACTTGGCGCTGGCGTATGGGCTCATTGGCTTCAGCGCATGCTCTTCATCGATCAGGGGCGCTTCGGCGGTGCCATAAACCTCCGAGGTCGAGATGTGGATGAAGCGCTTGACGCGCCCTCCGGCCTTGAGCACCGCGTTGGCGACGGTGTGGGTTCCCAGGACGTCGGTCTGGAAGAACAGGCGATTGTCGAAGATCGACCGAGTGACGTGGGTCTCCGCCGCGAAATGAACCACATAATCGGCTTCGTTGACCAAGGTATCGACCAACTCGGCGTTGACGACGTCGCCGTACCAGAAACGCATGCGGGGATTATCCAGCTCGCGCATTCCATAGGGTAGGTTGTCCATCGAGCCGGCATAGGTCAGCGCATCGAGGACCATGATCTGGTATTCCGGATGATGACGGTCGATATAGTCGACGAAATTCGAGCCGATAAAACCAGCTCCCCCCGTAATCAGCACCGTCGTCATCGTGTTCCCTCGTCTCGCAGCTGGGCTTTCGTCCAGAATGGCCAAAGCCCTCATACACCAAACTCAGTCCCAAGTCCAAAAAGGACATCAGGTGGCGGCAACGTGATCGGATGGTTCCGCCACGGCCTCTCGCCGCAAATCCTCGATCTCGGCGCGAGCGGCGGCGACCACGGCGTCGAAGTCGGGGCCGCGTTCGCCGGCCACCGCCTCCAGCCGTTCCAGGATCGTCACCAGCCGGTGTTGCCGGCGTGCGATGGCATCGGTCCGCCACTGCAGGTGCGCCACTTCCAGCCGGTCGATCAGTGTCACCCGGCTCCCGGCCGATTGGCCGGGATATCCCTCGGACGCGATCATGGTGGTCCGGGACCGGCGCAGGCGCGCCACCATCACCACCAGGATGGCCAGGGCTATTCCCGTCGCGGCGAAGCCCGCGACCAGGGTGCGCTGTATGCCGACCTGCCGGTTCTTGATGGCGGTGACGCGCTCATAGAGACGCATCTCGTAATCCGGGATGGTCTTCAGCCAGTCGGCGTTCACCTCTTCCCGGGTCGGCTCTCGGGTCTGGGCGCCGGCCGGCGAAGCGGGCAGGGCCGCCAGCACGGACAGAACCACCAGGCAGCGAATGATCACGGCTCGGACGCTCACGGTCTTCTCCATCAAGAGTCACTGCAGGAATGGGAGGCGGCTCTTGCCGCGTCGTCGGATGTCGCTTCTGGCTTACGGCCTTCCAGGATGCAGATCGAATGGGGGAACGGTAGGGTGATGTGGATCAGATGCTGGCGGACCTCCGGAAAACGCCCGCTCGCCAAGCGCAGATAGGCCGGAATGGTTCGCACGTTCTGGCCGCGATCTTTGCTGATGACGAAGCGGTGCAGCCAGCTCTGTCCGGGAAAGTAACAGGGGTCGGCGGTGAATAGGCGCCCCCCTGGGGCAAGTGCCTGGTAGGCATCGTCGAAAAGCGACAGCGCTTCGTCATCGTCCAGATGGTGCAAGACACCGATGGCCAGAGCCAGATCGAAGGGACCCAACCCCGCGCCAATCGCTGCGCTGATCCGTCCGAGCAGAAATCGGCCGCGATCGCCGAAGGAGGCGCGTGCCCGCGCAAGATAGCTCTCGCTAGCGTCGATGCCGACATAGTCCACCGCGGGAAGGAGGCGGAGAATTTCCGCCGGCCCGCACCCGATGTCCAGGATCCGCTCGCCCTGCACCGGCTTGATGTGGCGTTCCAGTATCATCCGGTGGCAGCGCTTCGCTCCAACCAGATACTGGACGGCTTCGTAGGCCAGCGGATGGGACAGGACCGCTCGAATTCCGGTGGTGAGCTGAGCCATCGATTGGTTCTCTCCGATGGTCCGGCTATCGCAGCTTAGGGCGGGGCGCTTGCGGTCCCGATCCGATGCCATCGCGGAAATAGGCGAAAAGGGGGGCGGTCAGGACGATGGTCTTGGGGTCCAGTTCCCACACCGTGATCAAGCGGTGGATACGCCCGGCGGCGTTGTTCAGCGTGCCGGCTCGCCGCAGGGCCAGACCCCATTGCAGCCAATTCCGGGCGACATCGATCAACGAGCGGACCACGGTCAGGAACCGGGTTCCCTTCGCCTCGCCGACGGTGCGCGGAATGAAGGGGATCGGCACCTCGATGAAGCGCGCGCCGGTGGCATAGCTGCGCAGCAGTAGCTCGGGGTTGATGAAGGCCGAGGTGGCGGTCAGTGTCAGGCCTTGGACCAGTTTGGTCGGATAGAACGTGACGTTCTGGAAGTCGTGGAACGGTACGCCGAACAAGATTCGCAGGATATAGTAATTGGCAAGCGAGATGATCGCCTTGCGGATGTTGTCCGATCGACGGCGGACCCGGTAGATGGAGCGCAGAACCGGGACATAGCTCAGCAGGCGGATCGGAACGGGTCGGATGCCCTGGACGACGTCGTAGGTGCGGAGCAGTTCCAGATAGATCCGCACCGCGCTGATGTCGTAGGACCAGTCGACGGTTTCCCAGAACAGGAACTCCTTTCGCGCGTTTGCAACGGCGGATCGGGCGGCCAGGCCGACATTCTTGTTGACCTCGTGGTGCACCACCCGGATGCGAGGGTCCTCGGCGGCCATCTTGTCGGCGATCTCGCCGGTGCGGTCGGTGCTGCCGTCGTTGACGAAGACGATCTCGAAATCCTCGACCGTCTCTTCCATCAAGGCCAAGGCACGGCGCAGGAAGCCCTCGATCAGCTCCTCTTCGTTGTACCCCCAGCTCAGCATGGAAACGCTGCGGTCGAACTTGTCGAATGCGGGTTCGGTCACCATGGCGGCGAGATCCTCGCCCGTTGGCGCGGAGATCGCTCCGGTCCGCGATTGCTCCGCGAACGGCCGTGCGGCGCGATAGGTGCCATATGAGTTTCCCCTATGTCCATAATTCCGGCCAGATAAGGGGCCACTCCGTTGCCAAGGCCTGCACTGGACTACCATAGCCTTCTACGCACGATCAAGAGGCCTCGCCGCCATGCGAGTGGGCAGGGCGCGAATCGTAGCGTCGGTTCGATGAGTACGTTGATTTCACCGGTTGTTCGGCTTATAGCCCTGAGGAGGTAGGACCGAGTCGGAGAAATCGCACCGTGAAGAAGGCCGTATTCGCGTCAATCGCCCTGGTCATCGCCGCATGCTTGGTGGCCGGACTTTTTTTTTGGGCTGAGATCGCCTATCGAGCCTTCGGCTTCCGCCCCAGCTTGGGGCCGCTGATTGACGCGGCATTGTTCCCCTATGCGCCTTATACCGTCTCGTCGCATGCGCGCAACTACCGATCGGTGGATGGCGACGACTTGATCGGACGGTACTTTCCGGCAGTGAAGGAATGCGTGGGGGAGGATGGTTCGGCGGTTCGCTTCAACTCCCTGGGTTTTCGCGGGCCCGAGTTCCCGCCGACAGGGTCGAAGCAGGACAACGAAATTCGCATCCTAATCACCGGCGGGTCCGCTTCGGTCAGTTGGAACATTGGGGAACGCTGCTCTCTCGATGCCTTGCTGACCGAGCGCCTCGAGGCGATGATGCCGGGCCGCAAGGTGCGCGTGCTTAACCTGGGTGGCGCCGCCTGGAAATCTGCCCAGGAACTGATCGCCATCCAGCTATACGGACTGGAACTCGACCCCGACATGGTCATTCATTTTTCGGGGTTCAACGATTCCTACCATTCCCACTCCATGGCCGTTAATCACCCTTATTCCGGTTGGATGGTCAACCATTCTTTTCAACGCTACGTCTCGTGGTTGCACGGAACGCCGTCGGAATTCTTGAGCCAGTTCCATATCGGCAGTGCAATCAGGTCGTGGCTGTCGACCAAGCCAACGGTGTTGAGTGGGGCGGCCCAGGCTCCGGCGCTACCCGTCTTTCCAGAAAAGGCAGTCCAGCCCGAGCCCGGCAAGGTTGATACCCGGCTGGATCTTCCGCTGGACCTGGATGCCATCGCCCGGCGCGAGGATTTCGATCCCCATGGTCGGAAAGTGGTCGACAACTATCTTAAGCACGAAAGGCTGATGGCACGGTCACTGACGACGAAGGGTGCGGTGCTGCTGTCGGCCCTGCAGCCCAACCTTTACTTGAAGGAACCGTTGAGCGAGAGCGAAGATCGCATGATGCGGCAATTCTTCGCCGGATCGGTCAATTTCACGGTCCAGGCCTATCTGCGTCTGCGACAGGGGCTGACGCAGATCGCCGGGGATGAGCCGAACGTCAAATTCGTCGATCTCAGCACGCCGTTCAACGGCAGGCCCGAGACCTTCTTCGGTGACAACGTCCATTTCACCCGGGAGGGCTACCGCATCGTGGCCGATCGGCTGTCGCCGCAGATCGTCGAGATATTGACGGCAAGGGGCAAGTAAGGGGGCGGTGTCACTTGTCCATGATCTGCCGCAGGAGATCTGCCAGCAGGCCAAGGCAGAATATCAGGATGCTGAGAAGTATCCCGCCGACAAACCAATAATACCCTGCATTGAACGACAAGAATATTGATGACATAAGGCAGACAATCGAAAACACAATTGACATTGCCGACAGCATCAAGAACAGCTTGAGCGGGTTATAGTACAAAATGGCTTGAACAATATACTGCAATGTCATAATGGCGTCTTTGAATAGGCGCACCTTTGTCGTGCCGATTCTTTTGTAGTATGGGATATCCATGTAGGAAATATAGCGCCCATTCATCATGTAGGCGAGCGTCAGCGACGTGGTGAAGCTGAAGGTGTTGCACAGGTGCGGGAAGAACTCCATCGCCTCGGCCCGGCGGAACACCCGGAGGCCGGAATTGACGTCGGGAATTCGCCGCCCGGTGGTGAACTCCACCAGAATGGTCAGCAATTTGCGCATGGGGGCCTTGACTACCGATTCTCGATATTCCTCGCCGGTGCGGGCGCCGACCGCCATATGGAAGCCCTTGTCCAATTCGGCCAGCATCGCGGGAATGCGGCCGATCGGATAGGTTCCATCCGCGTCGGTGATGGCGATGATCGGATTGGCGGCGGCGGCGATGCCATCCTTCAGCGACCGTCCGTACCCGGCGTTCATCGGGTGTCGAACGACCTTGGCGCCGTGCTCGGCGGCCAGTTCGCCGGTGCGGTCGGACGAGCCGTCATCGACGACGACGATTTCGAAGCCGGCGTAATCGCAGAGGGTTTGGCGCACTTGCTGGATGGTTTCAACGATCGCGTCTTGCTCGTTGAACGCGGGAATGACTACGGAGATCATTGTCTGGATAAACCGTGAAGGCGGCGGCGGGCGGTACTTTGCGTGACACGGTCGGCGGGGTCAAGGTTGAAGTCCAGCGGACTTGCCCACGCTGTCCACCCAGGCACGCCACATCGTCAGGGCGAACAAGCGGAAACCATGGTCTGCCGTCATCGCTTGGTGCTCAGCGACCAAACGCGCCACCTCGGCTTCGACGAACCAATCCCCCGCCAAATTCCGCACAAGGTGGGTAGGGTCGGCCTGCGCGAACCAAGTGCTGACCGGGGCATTGAAGCCGGCCTTTCGCCGCGTCAGCACCGCCCGGGGCACCCGGCCTTGCTGGCTGAGCTTGAGGATGCGCTTCTTGTGCAGCGCAGGCATCCGTATAGAGGGGGGGATTTCGGCGGCCAACTCGACCAAGCGGTAATCGAGGAAAGGGGCGCGCGCTTCCAATCCGTGCGCCATGGTGGCGCGGTCGACCTTGACCAGGATGTCGTCGACCAGCCAGGTCTTGATATCGACATACATGGCGCGGTCCAGATAATGGGCGCCGGGGAGATGGTCGGCGAATCCCTTGAAATCGTCGAGCGGATCGGCCTGCAGTCCATTTGATCGGCGATCGGGTAGAATCAGCCGTGAGATTTGGTCGGCCGAGAATACTTGCCGCCAGAAATAATGGGCGGAATCGCCGTCCAGGCCGCATCCCGCCGTGAACTGCCGCAGTTTGTAGTCGAGCGGGACTTTGCCATGGCTGACCGGGGCCAGCCGGGCCAAGCCGGCGGCCCCGCTTTTGGCCCAGTCCGGCAGCCAGCCCATCCAGGCCCGCAGGCGGTCGGCGACATAGGTCTCGTAGCCGGCGAACAATTCGTCGCCGCCGTCGCCGCTCAGGGCGACGGTGACATGTTTGCGGACGAACTCGGCGAGACGGAAGGTCGGAAGGATCGATGTGTCGGCGAACGGCTCGTCGGCGTGCCAGGCGATCTTGCCCAATTGATCCAGGTCGTCATGGCGGGAGACCCCCTCGAGATGGTGGCAGCCCAGGAAGGCGGCGGCGGCGGCGGCATGGGGGCGCTCGTCGAAGGCCTTTTCGTCGAAGCCCATGGCGAAGCTGTGAACATTCGCGGGGCCGACGGAACGGCACATCGCCGAGACGATTGCCGTCGAGTCCAGTCCGCCACTGAGGAACGCGCCCAGCGGGACGTCGCTGATCATTCGCATCTGGACGGCGTCGTCGAGCAGCGCCGCCACCGCTTCGGCGGCCTCGCCAGCGTTACGGATCGGGCTTTCGATGCCGAAGTGATCCGCAAGATTCCAAAATGACGTCACGCGAGGCTGACGGTCGGCCTCGAACACGATGTGGTGTCCCGGTGGGACCTTGGCGACGCCCTCGAAAATCGCGGCGGACCCCAGCACGTATCCGAGTGACAGGAATTGTCGGAGCGCCTTGCCCGAAACGGTTAACCGCAACCCTGGATCGACGGTCAGCGCCTTGATCTCGGAAGCGAACGTGACCCCGCCGGTGGGCAGTTCCGCCCAGAACAGCGGCTTCTTGCCCAGCCGGTCGCGGGCCAGTATCAGGCGCCGGTCCCGTCGGTCCCAAATGGCCAGCGCAAACATGCCGTTCAGCCGGGCGAAGAGATCGAGACCCCAGCGGCGGAACCCCTCCAGCACGACCTCGGTGTCGCTCGTGGTGCTAAACGACGCGCCCAAGGCGATCAGTTCGCGCTGGAGGTCGCGATAATTGTAGATTTCGCCGTTGAAGACGATGACGTGGCGCCCGGTCTGGTCCGCCATTGGCTGGTTGGCTGCCGGGCTGGTGTCGAGGACCGCCAGCCGCCGGTGCCCCAGGGCCACCGGTCCTTCGACGAAGGTATTCTCGGCATCCGGCCCGCGATGGGCGATGGTTCGCAGCATGGCGGCAATCAAGGGCGCGTCGGCAGGCTCGTTCCAAGTGACCCTGCCCGTGATGCCGCACATAGTCGCCGTCTCCAATGCGTCGGAATGACAAATGCATCGATCCACGCTGCCTGCGCGGGTCATAGCCATCTCGGCAGAGGGCTGTCAAGCCGCGGTAGCGTGCAATTGACCACCCCTTGCGCCGTCGCTATGGTCGGGCGTCCCTCAGACGAGGAATTTCTTGATGTCGACAATGTCCGATCGGATGACCAGCTTTCTTGCGCACGATGTCCAGTTCGGGCGTTTCAGCCTGAGCGCCGTTACGGTGGTGGTGGTCGCCGTCGCCCTTGTTACCAACCTGATCGGATTGATTGGCGGTCCGATAATGTACCAGCCGGACAGCGGCAACTACCTTATTGCCGCCGCGATGCTGTGGCAGCAAGGCACTCTGATGGGAGTCGATCTCAACCGCGTCCCAGGTTACGCGATCTTTCTGTCGCCGATATTGGGCCTGGGCGGTGCGGGCGCAATGACCTTGATGGCGACGGTCCAGCACGGTTTGGCGGTGGCGACGTCGGCGATGATCGTCAGGATCGGCCACCTGCTGGACGAACGGCGCATCCTCGGTCTGGTTGCAGGATTGTTGTCGGCTTTTTCGCTCCAGTTCCAATCCTATTCCCGTTTGCCAATGAGCGAGATCCCGCATGCGTTCATGGCCATTCTTGGATTATTGCTGGTTCTGCAGCATCTGCGCGGTGGTCGGCGCGGCGCCATCCTGGTTGCGATCGCTGCCTTCTGCCTGGCCACGGTGATCAGGCCGTCGACCCAACTGATTCCTTGGTTCCTGCTGGGGTATATCCTGGTACGGATGGCCTTCCCTGGAAGTTTCGCCCGCTTGTTTCCCAACTGGCCTGTCCCCTCGCGCAGGAGCGATGCCGTCACCTTCGGCGCCGGGACGGCTCTAACAGTACTTCTGCTGGCGCCGTGGGCGGTCCATAACTGGAGCCATCAGGGATATTTCGGTTTGACCGGGTCGTTTGGGATCAATTTCTATTCCAATACGGTCGAGTATGGTGGTTTTGCCGACGAACAGAGCCCCGCGCTTGCCGAGATCAAGCGCCATTGGGAAGAGTTCGAGGCAAAGACGGTCGCGGCGGGGCAGCCGCCTGAGGACGTGTACACTTGGCGCCACCACTGGGCTTCAGCTCGTCATGTCATGGGCAATACCGGCTGGCCGATGTGGGAAGCCGACAAGTTGTTCAAGCAGGCGGCGTTCGATGCGATCAAGGCGCATCCTGGGCAATATCTTCGGCATATTGCCCAAAACATCTACAACACCCTGATGATGCTGGAACCGACCTACAACTATGTCCCCGGCCTGCGGAAGGGCGAAATCCCACCCGCCTACATGGAGGCGGCCTGGTCCTTGGACGATATGGAGCGGGTTCGGGCGTTTCATGATCGCGCAGTGCTGAGCATGGGCCTGATCGAGCCGGGAACGTTGAAGTTCGGCCAGGCCAACCCGGTGACCCCGGTTTACGGCGCGTTGTTGACGGCCTACCAGTCGGTGGTGATGTATGGCAATCGCCTTCTGCTGCTGCTGGCCGCAGGCGGAGCCATCGCGGTGGTTCTGGTGGTGCGGGGGCGGCGGGAATGGCTGGTCATCCTGGCCTTTCTCACATACGTCGTCGGGGTCACGGCCGTCGTCGTTCCCGGTGCGCCGCGCCATCGCTTGCCGATCGACCCGGTTATCTGTCTGGTTTACGCCCTCGCCCTGGTGACCGCGATCCGGCTGGGGTGGCACCGGCTTGTCTGGGTCTGGCGGGAGAAGGTCCTTCCAAGGCCTCAATGGGGCCTGCGGGAAACCGGCCGGGCGTGGTTCACCCTGGCAGTGTTGGGAGCCGCCGTGGTCTTCGGGCTCAAGGTCGGTGGCAAAGGCGGTTTGCTCATGATCCTGTTGGCCATCGCAGCGATTCTGGTCTAGGCATTTCCGCAATCAACTCTTTCGGAGGCCGTTCCGCTTGATGTATTGGTAGCAGCCGATCGTGTTTTTGCTGCCCGGCAAATTTTGGTGCTGTCCGGTCCGGTTTGCCTCTGGCGCCGCCGATGGTCGGGGGCACCAACTCCACCCGAACTCAAGGGTCCCCCGCTCATGAGAATTTGTCTTGTGCTCCCGCCATCGAATTTCATCGCGCAGGGCTACGGGGTCACGCAGAAGGTCAAGTTCGGTCATCTGCCGCCGCTCGGCATCGGCTATATCGCGGCCTATCTGGAACAGGACGGGCACCAGGTGTCGCTGGTGGACGCCACCTCGATGGAGATGGACGTCGAAACCGCAGCGAACGCGGTTCTGGCGACCAAGCCGGAATTGGTCGGGTTGTCGGTGCTGACCAATTACGCCGATCACGCCAAGGCCCTGGCCGACCGCCTGAAGGAATTGGCGCCCGACCTGACGATCGTCCTGGGCGGGGCGCATACGGCGTCGTTCTATCAGGAAATCCTGACGGACATGCCGTCGGTCGACCATGTCCTCAGGGGCGAGAGCGACACGTCGGTCTGTGAATATGTCCGCCACCTGCGCGATCCCGAGCGTCTGCATCAGGTCAAAGGGCTGGTTTATCGCGACGCGGACGGCAAGACGGTGGTCAACCCGCCGGCGGCGATCGTCGAGGACATGGACCAGATTCCGATGCCGGCATGGCATCTCTACGACATGAGCATCTATCGGCCCTTGCCGATGCAGTTCAAGCAGGCGCCGGTGTTCACCATGATGACCGGGCGCGGCTGCGCCTGGGCGCGGTGCAAGTTCTGCTTCCAAAGCGATCGGGTCGGCCCGAGCTTCCGCCGCCATTCGGTGAAGCGGGTGCTGGACGAGATGGAGATCCTGGTCAACCGTTACGGCATCAAGGAAGTTCACTTCTGGGACGACATCTTCGTTCTCAACAAGAAGTGGGTCGAGGAATTCGCCGCCGAGAAGAAGCGCAGGGGCCTGGGCCATGTGACCTGGGTCGGTTCGACGCAGGCCAACACCGCCAAGCCCGGCATGATCCGCACCTTGCGCGAAGCCGGCGGCTGGTCGCTGTTCGTGGGTGTCGAATCGGGCAACCAGGAACTGCTCAACGGGATGGACAAGGGCATCACGCTGGACATGGTTCGCCGCGTCATGGCCGAATGCCACGAGGTCGGCATGGAGACTCGGTGCGCCTTCATGCTGGGCCTGCCGGGCGAAACCCCGGAAATGGGGCGTAAGACCATCGAGTTTGCGGTCGAGATCGACCCGACCTATGCGATCTTTTATGCCGCTCACCCTCGGCGTGGTACCGAGCTCTATGACATCGCCTTGACCCAGGGTCTGTTCGTCGATCGGGAGTATCGCGGCATGTCCCGAGTGACCTACGTGCCCGAGGGCTATTCCGGACCCGAGGAACTGAGCAAGATGATTCAGTTCGCCTATCGGCGGTTCTACCTGCGGCCTTATTACTATTATCGGACCATTCGGAAGATCCGGTCCTACCGGGATGCCCAGGAACTGTTCATGGCGGTCTTCCTGTATATCGGCCTGTCTAACCTGTTCGCCCCTCTGACCCGTTTGGGGCAATCCCTGAAGCGTCGTCTGCTGCCGCAGCAATTGCGCGGGCGGGTGTTCGGCGATGGCGGCCAGTAACGACGACCGTCCAGCCTACCCCAGTCAATGCGGGGCTGCGATGGCGAGGAGTTCGGGGGTGACCGGCAGGCTGGGATAACGGGAACGGTGGCGGTCGATAATGGCGGCGATCTGATCGACCCAGTTGGCGCTGGCGAGTCGGGTTCCCGCTGTCATGGCAGCTGGGGCCTCGTGGTCGTCGATCAACACGAACCCGTTGGCGCAGCGGACCAGGAACCGTCCATCGGCGAAACGCTCGGCAACTTCGCCGCAGGCCAGGTCGGTGCCAACGTTCGCCAGCTTGAAAGGCCTGGCGCGCCAGATGCGAATCTTGTCGCCACCATCAGGCATGGAAAACGCCCCTGGATAGGGGCGAGTGAGGGCGCGGACGAAGGCGATTATGTCTTCCATGTCCCGATTCCAGTCGATCATGCCGTCGTCCGGTTGTCGTTGGGGAAGATAGCTGGCACTTCCCCCCTGTGACTGCGCGGATGCTGGCTCCAGCGCGGCCCAAGTCTGTTCCGTCGCGAGCAGGTCACCGACCGTGATCGACATCTTCCAGTAGGCGGTTTCGATGTCATCGTCCAGCGTCAATGGGAAGTCTCGGGTCGCGATAACCGGCCCGTCATCGATGCCGGGGCTGATGAAGAACAGCGAGACGAAGAACCGGCTTTGCCGCAGCATCAGCGCCCAGTTCAGTGGCGATCGGCCGCGGCCGGCGGTGATTCCGGCGCTGCTGCCGTGCACCCCGATAACCTTGCCGTGACAAAGCTCTATTAGCCAGTTTGGCACCAGCCGTTGCCAGCCAAGAACCAACAGCACATCAATGTCCAAGGCGGCGAAACGGGCATGGTTGGACTCGGGCGGCAGTGCGTACTTCTCAACCGTCTCATGGCGAATGGCGCGCTCTCGACACCAGTCGGAATAATCAAAATAGCCCGAGACGACATCGTCGGGGCTTCCTGGGGCCAGCCCGATCAAACCGGCGATCGGCATCGCGGCAACCACTCGCTCGATTGCCGGTAAATAGGTCCCTGTGGCCGAGAGGATCCAGACGTTCATGGCAAATGGCTCATTCGCAGGGGAGTTTGGTAGCTTCGCTCTGTGGCGAGCAGTACCGATTGGGTCGCCGCAAAATTCTCCTGCAACATCGCCTTCCACTTTTCCTCGATGGTCATCGGTGCGGTGGTCCACCATTCCGGATGCACCAGCAATTGCAGCTTTGGATGGCGAAGTTGCCCCAACCATGCCGATGGACAGCCTTCCCGCCAGGTCATGTTGGAGTCGGAGATATAGGTGAACCCGCGCGTGTCATCGCGGTCATAGACGTTCAGACAGAGAAGTCGGACCTGGTTCTCCAGGACGATGGCGGTCGGTTGGTGGAACGACACGACCGGAACCGGCTGGCCAAACAGCGTGCTCAGGAGCGCGCGTTCCTCCTCGCAATGTGCGGCGATCTGGTTGGCGTCCAGCGGACCATAGGCCGAATAATCATAGTGCAGCCCGAGATGGTGGCCGAGAGACAGGATTTCCCGGACGATGTCACTGTTCGGCTTGGCCAGCAAATTGTACATCGCCGACCGCAGCATGACGAAATAGGTGCTGCAGATACCCATCCCAGCTTCCAGGCGCGCCATGCGCAAGGCGGCAGTGAGGCTGTTGTCGCAATCGTGTCGCAGGGCGCATGTCGGACCGGCGGTGTTCGCGGCTGCGGCCAAGCTCGGGAAATCGATGAAGGAATAGCCGGCTTGCAGCGCTGACGCCAGGATGGCGCGGTAGCGGGGCAACGTGAATTCTGGGGCTGGGCAGTTGGTCACTTTCGGGCTTTCCATGATGATCGTGCAAGGCGATCTGCTATTGCAGGCTCTCGGGGTGAGTTTCCAGCCATTGTGCCAGGACCAGGATGTTCCAGATACGAGCTGATGCGTCAGTGGCGACCGAGTGGCCGGCCAAAAGTCTGTCCAAGGCGGCGGGGTCGACCACGTCCAGCAACACCGTGTTTTCGCGAAATTGCCGGCGAAGCTCGTCGATGCGGCCAGCCAGCCAGGGGCCCATCGGGAGGCCAAAGCCCATCTTGCGCCGCTCAATGATGTCGGCCGGGAAGCGTCGGCGGGCAAGGCGGCGCAGCAATACTTTCTTTTCGTACCGCGCGCCATCACGGACAACGCGTTGTTCAACGGGCAGCGTGGCCGCCAATTCGATGAGTTCGTGGTCAAGAAGTGGTGAGCGGACCTCCAGCGAATTGGCCATCGAGGCGATGTCCACCTTGGTCAGGATGTCGTTAGGCAGGTAAGTGTGCAGGTCGCAGAGCTGGAGACGAGACACCAGCGGGACCTCGAGTGCGTCCAGGAAACTGCGGACAAAATCGCTTCGATCCGATACCGCAGCTGCCCAGGAGCCCCGCAGTAATTGCCGGCGATCGGCTTCGCGGAAATGGCCATAGCATCCCTGGTGGAGCGTGGCCAGGGACGGGGGCTGTTTGGACCTCGACGGAAAGCACCTCAGTATCCGGGACAGGACGCTGCCGCCGGGACCACCGGCAAGGTCAGGTCGGACATCGGACAGGATCGATTCGTAGGTGTTGTAGCCGGCGAATACCTCGTCGCCACCGTCGCCGGACAATACCATCTTCACGGAATCCCGTGCCATTGCCGAGACGTGCCAGGTCGGGACCGCAGAGGAATCGGCAAATGGTTGGCCGTAATGGCGGACAAGGTCCGGTAGGATGTCCAGGCACTCCGGCCCAAGTACCCGGCTATGATGCTCGGTCCCCAAGATCTCGGCCACCTTGGCCGCGGGTGCCAATTCACTGTAGGCCTCCTCGGCGTAACCGACGCAGAAGGTCTGGACCGGATGGTCCAGCAGTTCGGCCATATGTGCCACCACCAGGGAGGAATCGATCCCGCCACTGAGGAATGCGCCAAATGGAACATCGCTCATCAGCCGAAGGGCAGTCGCCTCCCGGATCTTGTCCTCGATCAGTCGATCCCATTCTTCGACGGCAAGCGTCCGGTCTATGCTGAAGCGGACATCCCAGTAACGGCGGATGTCATGGCGGCCGGTTCTGAGGTCGATTTCCAGCACGTGGCCGGGTTCCAGGCAATGGACGCCTTGGTAGATGGTGAGCGGTGCCGGGACGTATTGCCAAGCCAAATATTGGTCGAGTGCTTCGGCATTCAGTTTCCAGGGGCCCAGAGTCTGCCACAAGGGTTCCAGCTCGCTGGAAAAGGCCAGGCCCCATGACCCGAATGTGTAGAAAAGCGGCTTTTTGCCGACCCTGTCCCGGGCCAACAATAACCTGCCGCGCTCTTTGTCATGGAAGGCGAAGGCGAACATCCCGCGCAGGCGTAAAATCGCATCGGCACCCCACTGACGGCAGGCGTGCAGCAAGGTTTCGGTGTCTGAGCGGGTCTTGAAGACATGCCCAAGCCGCTGCAACTCGGCACGGATGCTCAGGTGGTTGTAAATCTCGCCATTATAGGTCAACGCCGCCCCATCGACCGTCATCGGCTGTATCCCGCAAGCGATGTCGACGATCGCCAATCGGGTATGTCCGAAACATACGCCGCTGTCAGCATGCAGGCCGAAACCATCCGGTCCGCGGTGGCGCATGGCAGCGCAGCCCTTTTCCACTATTTCCGAGGCAGGCGGTGGACAGCCGGGTAGCGAAACGATGCCGAAAATTCCGCACATTCAGTCGAATCTCCAGCCCCAGCCGTGGCGGTCGGACAGTTCGTGGTAGACTTCGATCATGCGACCGATGACCAGATTTGATGAATGGTGTTGGCGGAACCACGCCAACCCCGCGATGCCGACTTGCGCACGTGTCTCTTCGTCGTCGAACAGTGTCTCCAAGGACTTGGCCACTGCTTCGTCATCGGGGGCATGCACCACCGGGGGCAGAACCGGGAAGCCCCAGCTGTGAGTTTCATGGTTCAAGTTCGAGATTACCGGTTTACCGCAGGCCAAGCCCTCGGGGACCACCGCGCCGAAGGACGCCAGGCCGGGATGGAATTGGTCGCATATCACATCGGCGGCACGGTAGAAATCCAGCATGCACAATTTACTGCGGATCGGTTCCCAGTGGACGCGGTCGGCAATGCCCAACTCAGCGATCAGGGCCTTAGAGAGGTCCACTTCCATGCCCCATTCGAAAAAGATGACGCTGGCGCGAATTTCCGGCCGGTTGGCCATGAATTTGGCGATGCCACGGATCAACACATCGTTGGCCTTGAACCAACTGTTCGGGTTTGCGTCCGGGGAGTGGCGCCAATGATGGCGTGCTGGACACAGAATCAGGTGGTCACAGTCCAGTCGTTCCAGCAGTTCCTGGCGGATCGGGCTCTCGCCAGGGTGGAAATGGTCGTCGTCAATCAGGTGGGGGATGAACACCCAATTGTCGAGCTCCAATCGTTTGGCCGAGGCGATGCAATCGACGTTGGTGATGAAGACCTTTTCGGCCTTCTTCAGCGCTAACCTGTAGAGGCGGCCACGGGCGGAATCTTCGTAAGGGAACTCCCGCATGGTGCCGTGTTCGTAGCAGATGAACGGCTTGCCCGGCGTTCCCAGCAACGGGTGGATCGGGTCTAGGGAGTAGCCTTGGATCAGCGGAAAATGGGAGAAGACAGGGGCATGCATCCGCGCTCGGCCGATGTGATCCAGGACGTCCTGGACCGTCAGGGGTGTCGGCGCGTCAGGCAGCAATCGGTCGTAGTCGGCAATGACGGTGGTGGCGAATTCCTTCAAGGCCCGCCCTTGATCGGGTTCCCCGGCCAGTCTGGCCAGGTTGATCATTTCTCGCAGCCGGGACGCCGTTTGGTGCATGCCAAGCGCAGACAATCCGGCCGAGACGGCTCGGCGCAACGGTGCGGCACGATGCCCTATGGCGGCGCGCCCGATCCGGCCGCGCAGGCTTTCGGTCGGCGTATCGACCGGCTCTGCCGGGGGGCGGTTGCCACCGTCTCCGGCCATCCGATCGGCCAGTTCGGGCAAATCGCCGCAGGACAGCCCGTGGTACCACGCTGGGCGCTGGAACTCTCCGACGTCGATTTGCGACCAGTCCTGGTCGAAATGAGCCACCGGCTGGGTGATTCTCACTTCATTCCACTCGGGCTGACCTTGGCAATGGGTGTAATCGACGTTCAGGCTTTCCGCCATGACACCGCGGCGGCGTAGGTATTTGCAATGCAGGTAGCCGTTGTTGAGGATGTTTCCGACATGCAGAACGTGACGAAGGGTCATTGCTTGGCCGCCAAGATGGATTTGTATTTCTCGATTACGCGTTCGGTCAGAAGGTCTGGATTATGGTATCTATGAACATAGTCAGGCCCCCTGAGGCCGACAGCCTTTAGCTCATCTGGCTTATCGAGCCATTCTTTCAGGACGGGATAGACGTTGGCTGGATCGGCGATGATGATCGGGCATTCTGGCATGTGCTCGATGTATTCTGGGCGAATATATGAAATATTTGGTACGCCAAGCATCATAGTTTCTATGTTTGCATTGTTATAGTATCCCATAAGCAGTTTGCCGACATACAAATCAGCACTTTTGTAAGCGGCGATTGCCTCGCGATAGGTCTGCTTTATGACCTCTATCAGCTCTACGGCGTATCCTTCACGCTGAAGGCGATTGACCGCAGCGCGAATGTGCGAGACGCCGTCTACGCCAGCGTGGTTCGAACTTGTGACAATCCGGAACAGCCCTTCGTTACGCGGGAGGGGGGCTATCGCGTCGAAGTCGACCTCGACCGGATGGACGAATGGCAGGTGTTCTGCCGTGGGCATGAAGTCCAACAGATCGGGGGTGGTGACATAGAAGTGATCGCCATAGCGACGGCCAAGGTCGATCAACTGTCGTTGTCCCGGGTTGTCACACGAGCCTTCGGGGTAATCGCATTCGGCGCAGGCATTGAGCGTCCCACGCAGCGACAGATTCACCTCGCGGCTTCTGAGGTCGCAGCCGCGATAGTGGATGACGATTCCCTTTCCCAACCTGCGGAGAACGTCCAGGTCGTAACCATCCTGGAACAAGAATGCATTGAAATGATAGTGGATAATGTCGTATCTGGCCATAACGGTCCACAGTAGCCATGCGGATATAATCTCACGGAACAACGCATTCGTGTTCATCGGAACTGAATAGTCATAGCCAATTGTCAGTCTATCATTCTTGGTTGTGTTGACAGCCAGAAATGATGACCTAATGCCGTGCCGCCGTAATAGGCGAGAAAGCATATATTGTTTGTGTGAGCTCAGGGATACCTGCAGCACAGAGCGGAGCTCGCGGGGCTTGTGACGATAGATGTTGAATCCGATCCAGGCCGCCAAAGGCCGGATCAGGGGGCGAATTAGAACGTGAAGCGTCTCGGCTATCAGCAGCGCCAGTGATGCCGGATGACGTAACATCCACACCCCGCGGATGATGCGATTGCGGGTTCGCTTCTGGATTCCAAGCCGATCAGCACATTTTCCCAGCCAACTCATGATGGAATTGCCCCATTCCGTCCCAGCCGCGTATGGGACATCCTGATAATTTCGGCCGCCGGTCGGCGTTCCTGCCCCAGTTCGGACACACTTTGCAGCCAAACCAGCCCCGCACCGCAGGTGACGGCCACCTCCCCATTGCGGCGAGCGGCCACATGCCCAGGAACGGCGAGATAATTGGACTCTTCATAACGAGCCCGCCATACGGTCAATCTGCGGTCACCCGCCCAGGTGAACGCTCCGGCGAAAGGTTCCGACGAGGCGTTGACAAGGCGGACGATCGTGCTGCCATCACTGTTCCAGTTCACCTCGCCGTCCTCGGGTCGACGGGGAAAGCAGCGAAAACCCTCGGCGGTCTGGGCGGTTCCGGCGGGTGGGCCGGCTTGGCGCATCGTGGTGAATAGTTCGCTGGCCATCTCGGGCGTAGAATTTTCCCAGAACGCGTAGAATTCACCGATACGTGTATCTAGCGTGGCCGGCATATGGCGCTTTGCTAGGATGTTGCCTGCATCCAGCCTATCGGGGTCCATCCAATGACAGCACACGGTTAACCGGGGCTCACCCTTGAGCAACGCCCAATTCGGGCATGCATTACCCTTGTAGTTGGGCAAATCGCCGGGATGGACATTGACGATTCCATGGCGCGTGAGGGCAATGGCTTCGCTGCGGATCAGCCGAGGCCAGTTGACGCTCAAGCCGGCATCGACTTCGGCATCGGCCAAGGCGCGGAGCGCTTCGCCCCCATTGACGTCGTCGGAAAAGACAAAGCGGGCGCCGGCCCGTTCGGCCAGGGAGGCGAAATCGGCCCGCCCCCGGGTATATTCCGGTGCTTCTGTAGCGGTGATGATCAACGGGATATGGAATCCGTCCGCCAGCAGCCGCTCGGCCGCCGCATAGAGAATTTGGGTCCTCCCGATCACGGCTATCTTGAATGATCCTGCCATATTCCTATGACTTCGCTAATGGTGTGGGTCTGGCCACTCGACAGATGATCGGTCAGTTGATCGAAGAACGTCGAGACCCCGGGGGAGGTTCCCACCAGCGGCTTAACCGCTGCCTCGGTCTGGACTGAAATGCCGCCTCGTGCCTGAAGGGTGTCGTAGGTTTCCATGCTTGAACTGTTGAGGATCAGGTGAATTGGGTGGAAATCGAATACTCTGAACCCGGCGCCGTCAAAGAATGCGGCGGTGGACGACCAGTCCTGCCCGCATGTGATCGCGACATTGTCCTGGAAGATGTGGGCGAGGCGGGTCATTTCCGCTCCTTCCCGGGAATATCGCAGTCGATGAGGGACAACGTGCGGAGCGTCTCGGAGGAATATCGAGCAGTCGATATCCAGGCCATAGTCCTCTACCATTTGTCGCAATAGGCGTTCGGACTGGAACAGCGAATGAGTCCGAACGCTACGGGCTTCCGGGAATAGGGATCGGCAATGGTCAAGCACCTGGGTCGGGTTCGTCCCATGTGTGCTGCCTGGAAGAAAATTGGGGTGCAGGCCGATCTCGAACAAATCGGCCCTGGCGTTGATGGCGGCAAGGGCAGGGCTGGTGTGGGTCGCAAACCATGTTGCTTTGACATTCTTGTCAATTAATTTGCTCGCCACCCGCTCGATCATCCAGTCGGGAGCCCAGTCGACGTCCAGGGTGATGCAGTGGAAAGTGCCCTGAGTGGTCATGTGGTCGGCTGTTCACGCGGCTTCAATGCATAGAAATAATGGTCGATCTCGACCTGAACCCGGCAGGAGGACTCGATCTTAAAATATGGGAGAATGCTGCTTTCAAAGGTCTCCCGGGTGAAATGGAACAGGTGATAAGCGTCCACCGGGCGGATATCGGGGTCGGTAGGATCATAGGGGGGGGCTTCGGCCATGAAAGTGACCCAGACCAGGAAATGTCCGCCGGGGATAAGCACCCGCCGGATTTCCGAGTAGGTGCGGTCAAGCAGAAGGACATGATCAATCGACGTTCCAGATATCACCACGTCGAAACTGTGATCCGGCCACGGCAGGTGCTCGCCGACACCGTTGGCGAAATTGAACGGGTGACAGTCCGGTGACGATATGGGATCGATCCCGTAGATCAGATCAAGAGGGTAATCCAACAGGTAAAGCGGGACCGGCTGCGGCCCACATCCGATGTCCAGGACGCGTCCTTGCAGGTACGGATAGGCGAACTTCTGGAAGTAGCTGCCGGAAGGGTGGCCGGGAACGCTGCAACTATGCAGCGGGAATCCCTCATAGGCATTACTGTTGACCGTTAACAATTCTCTCCACTGAGCGTAAGCGCCCGGGACGCGCTTTTCGAGGTCGGCAAATGCCTCGTCGAGAGCGAGGCCGACCGGAGGGAGCCGCGGCCACGGCGTCGTATCCGGGGGCTGATGCCGCGCCGCTTTGCGTGCCAAGATGTAGGCCATGGCAAGCATGTGCTTGGTGATTTGGTCATTCCGCTGTTGTTCACTGTCAATATGCCGCCGAAGTCGTTCGGTGTTCGTCAGCAGGTCCGGTATGGCCGAGGAAAGCCGTTTGAATTCCTCCCAAGCACCAAAGATGCGGCGGATCGGAGCCAGCAATTTCCTCACGGTCACGTTCTCCTAGGCAATTGCCTGGCATGCCCAACTTACGGATGGGTAGAACACGGTTGGTTCTGGGAACCCATCTCGAGCAACACCAATATCATACATGCAGTGGCGGTACTCGTAAAAATCCACAGCGTCTGGGATGTTGGGAAGGATCCCGAGGGAGACGATGTAGCGTCCTTCACAAAGTTGCAGCGGGTCAACGCGAGCCTCAATCCACCCGCTGCGGTGCTGTGCGCGCCGGAAGTCGGCATCAAAATATCGGGCCAGTTCGGCGTCGGAGTGAACCCGATTGGTGTTGAAGTGGCAGACGTTGACCATATCCGATTTCCGATGGATCGCGACAGCCAGCCCGATGGTTTGCGATGGCTCGCCTTCGCCGACCCAACTGTAGGCGACTCGGAGCCGGAACGCGCCTCCAAACCTGAAATAGTCAGTCTCCTGACCCGCTTCGTCCATGAAGGTCACCCGGTCGATGACATAGGGGCCCTTGCGGAAGACGTTTTCACCCGTTGGCGTGGTGGCGACGGTGCCACCGGCCTCGGATGTCACTTGGCGGTGGATGGCGTACTCGTAACTCCGCGTCACATCGACCGCCGTTCCATCCTCCCGGATGCGGCCTTTGTCCAGCCAGATCGCGCGGGAGCATAATTGCATGATCGCATAGGTGGAGTGCGACACGAAGATTGCGGTGCTGCCGCTTGAGCAGATCTCGCGGATACGTCGCACGCACTTGGCCGCGAACGCGGCGTCCCCGACGGCCAGCGCTTCGTCGATGATGAGGATTTCGGGGTCGACGCTGATGGCGGTGGCAAATGTCAGGCGCGCTTGCATGCCGCTAGAATAGCTTCGGAATGGTTGGTCTATGACGGCTTCGAGTTCGCTGAAGGCGATGATGTCGTCCATCTTTCGTTCGATCTCGTCGCGGCTCATGCCCAGGCATAGACCGCCCATGACCACGTTGTCGCGGCCGCTGTAGTCAGGGTGGAAGCCGCTTCCGAGTTCTAGGATGGCCGAGACGCGGCCGTTGATCGTCACTTTGCCCTCGTAGCGACGTAACGTGCCGGCCAGAATCTTCAGCAGGGTGCTTTTTCCGGCGCCGTTCAAGCCCAGAATTCCCAGGATTTCACCCTTGCGGATGTCAAGGTCGATGTCCTGAAGAGCCCAGAATTCCCGGTGACGCTGACGACCCGTCAGCAACTCAAGGGCAAGGTCTAGCGGTCTGCCGTAGATGGGGTACATCTTCGAAAGGCCGCGGACCTGGATGATCATTTCGGCTTGGCTCATAGAACGTTACCCACCCAGGGGCGCAGTCGGCGGAACATGCGATACCCAGTTACGAAGACCAGGACGCTGCCACCCATGAAGACGATCCAGGCGATCGGATGTTCGATCCGGCCGTAGAAAAGCGCATCCTGATAACACCATGTCATGTACGAAAAAGGGTTGAAGTAAAGAATTGGCCTCAGCATTTGAGGAACCCAGTCAGGCAGGTAAAAAACCGGCATTGTATAGATGGCAACCAGCGTTAATACCTGAATGATGTCCTTGATGTCACGCAGCAGGGCGCCAACGATTGCCAGGGCAAAGGCAATTCCCAGCATCAGAAGCAATTGCGCCAGGGCCAGCACCGGCAGCAACAGGTAAGTTGCCGGGGGAATGCCGGCGACGATGATGGCATAGGCGATCATGATCGTCAGCGTGACGACCTGCCCGGGAACAACCGCTAGGACCACCTTGATGGGCAGCACCTCGATGGGAAAGACGACCTGCTTGACGAGGTTGGCGCTGCCAGTAAGGGCCGAGCAGGACCTGATCATCGCCTGCTGGGTGCTCAGCCATGGCAACAGGCCCGACATCATGTAGCCGGCAAAATCCAACGGAATATCCGCTGTGCCGCCAATGCGCGCATTGAAGATAAAGTTGAAAACGAAGATATAAACCGCCATGTGGATGAGTGGGTGCATCAGTGACCAATAGGCCCCCAGCATCTGGCCGGCATATTGCTCGCCGATTTCGCGCTTGGTCAGCGCGACGATCAGATGACGGCGCGCCGCCACGATGGTCACTCCTTCCACAAAGGCGCGGGCGACGTGGACGGGGTGGATGATCCGGATCATCTCGGCTCCGTCGGTGCGGCGTTGGAGAATTGCTCCAGCCAGTTCTCGATATATAGCAGTGACCAGATCAGCAATCGCCTGTTCTCGCGCCCTTCAAGGTGGTCGAGAACGAGGGATTGAATCGATTTGAAGTCCATCAAGTCGTAGATTCTGGCCGAGCGGTTCAATATCTTGCGGCGAATGTAGTCAATGCTTTCCCCCTTGAACCAACTTGCATCCGGGGCCGAGAACCCCTGCTTTTCACGTTCGGCCACTTCGGGCGGAATGTAGCGGGCCATGACCTTGCGCAGCAAGAGCTTGCCGTCATTTGTCTTCTGAAAGTAGCGTGCGGCTTTCTGCCCCGGATCGTTCTCGTTCATACGGATCACTTCCGACAACCTGCCAAGCTTCAGGTGAGCCGGAAGCGCCATGGCGAAATCCACCAGGTCATTGTCGAGGAAGGGAACCCGAGTTTCGACCCCGTGCGCCATCGAAAGCTTGTCCTCGACGACCAGAAGGCCATGCAAGAAAGTCTTGGCCTCGAAATACAGCGAGTGATGAACGTAGTCCTCGGGCGTGCGCAACGATGATGCGTGGTGCTTGAACACGTCGCGGAAAATTGCATGCGTGTCGATGTGGGATACCTCGCTCCAGATCGGCGCCAGCACGGATGGCAGCGACCCGCTGGGGATCAGGCGTTGCCAGAAAGCGTAATACTTGCTGACATAATCATCGAAGTCGCTGTTGACGACCGTCCGGTAGTAGCGCCATGGGTAGCCGCCGAACAGCTCGTCGCCACCGCCGCCAGACAAAACGACCCCGACGAAGCGACTGGCCAATTGGGCGGCGTAGAAATTGGGATAACACTGGCCGACCCGAGGTTCTTCCAAATGATGAACCAATCGCGGCAGTACTCGCTCCATATCACCGGCTTTCAACACCATCTCATAATGTTCGGTCTTGAAGGCGTAGGACATTTGTTCGGCGGCCGGGCGCTCGTCAAAATTCATTTCGATTCCTGACGCGGACGTCAGGTCGAACCCGCAGGTAAACGTGCGCATATATGGGATATGTCGCGCGGCGACGGCGGTGATCGAGCCGGAATCCATGCCGCCGCTGAGATAGCTGCCGACGTCGACGTCGCTGATCAACTGGCGCTTGACCGCTTGGCAGAATAGGTGGTCCAGCTCCTCGATATACTCGGCCTCGGGCTTCGGAGACGATGGCTCGTGGAAGCTATAATCCCAGTAGCGCGTATCCGCGTTCACCCGGCCATTCCTGACATCCACGCTGATGTAGGTGCCCGCCGGGACCAAGCGGACACCGTTGAACAGCGTTCGATCGGTGAAGAAGTTTTGGAACGTCATATACTCAGTCAGGCCGGCAAGATCGATTCCTCCGGGTGCCGAGGAGTGGGCTCGGATTGCCTTGATCTCCGAGCCGAACATTAGCGTGTTGGCATGCTGGCTGATGTAAAGCGGCTTGATGCCGTACCGATCGCGAGCCAGCAGCAAGCGTCCGTCATGACGGTCGAGGAAGGCCAGCGCGAAGAAGCCGTTGAAGCGCCTTATCGCGTCGTCACCCCACTGCGCCAAGCTGTAAAGAACGACCTCGGTATCGGACTGGGAACGAAACTCCCACCCTTTCGCCACCAGTGCAGCCTTGAGTTCGCGGAAGTTATAGACCTCCCCATTGTAAACCAGCACGAATCGCTGGTCGGGCGAGAACATGGGCTGACTGGCAGCCTGGGTTACGTCAATAACCGCAAGCCGTGCGTGGCCCAGTCCAACTGCGCCATCGGCGAACGTGCCACGTCCGTCTGGGCCGCGATGCCTGATTGCATCGATCATGACCTCGATCGCCGACAGCGAAGCCGGGGCACCGTCAAGGTGTACGATTCCTGCGATGCCGCACACGGTCGGTCACCCGCCTCGACGCTGGGCGACCTCGGCCATATGGCTCTTTCGCCAGTCGATAAGGCGGGACAAACCTTCGCGCAATTCGATGTCCGCGTCGAATCCGATTTCCTCACTGGCCCGCTTTGGGCAGCCGATCCGATTGCGCACCAGGGTCGCCTGGCTTCGCGGCGCGTAGGTGATTGGATGCTTGCAGCCGGTCAATTCAATGATCATCTCGGCAAGTTCCCTGAGCGAGGTGCGCTTGCCGGTGCCGACATTGTAGAAACGATCGACCGAGGAGGCTTTCATGGCGCAGACATTCGCCTTGGCGCAATCCTCGACGGCGACGAAATCGAAAGCCTCGCTGCCATCGCCCATGATGGTCGGCCCCTGTCCAGCGTCGATGGCATCCAGCATCTTCATGATTACCGCGATATAGGCACCCTTGTAGTCCTGGCGTGGGCCATAGACGTTCATGTAGCGCAGTCCTACCATGTTCAGGCCGTAGCGGTGATGGAACGAGCGTGCCATGGCCTCGCCGGCGATCTTGGTCGCGCCGTAAAAATTCTTGTTATTGAAAGGGTGGTCTTCGGTCATCGGTTCCTGGACGGCGTCGCCGTATACCGACGCTGACGACGAATAGATCAGTCTGCTGACGCCGGTCGCGACGCAGGCCTCCAGGACGTTGAAGGTGCCTCGGATGTTGACGTCGAAGGCCGCTCGAGGAAAGTCATGGCACTGCAGTAGCCACAGAGCCGCGAGGTGAAAGACGCCATCGGCTCCTTTCAGGGCCGAGAGCAGGATATCGGTCTGGCAGATGTCGCCGCCGACATCGTAGACCTTGACCCGTGGGTCTTTCAGCGCCTCCGACAAGTTATCCTGTGTTCCGCGCACAAAATTGTCGTAGACGACGATTTCTCTGACGTCTTCGCGCAGCAATGCGTCGATCGTGTGGGAGCCGATCAAACCGGCCCCTCCGATGACAACGAGCCTCTTTCCTTGAATGTCCATAGCCGAGGCCTCATACCTTGCGAGCGGAAATGTGAAGATTGCGCGTGTCCACTGTTTGGCGGATATCGCAGAAGCCGGCCTCGATCAGCCAACTTTCAATCTCCGCAAAGGAGTAGAGGTCGGCGACGAGCGGCGAGATGGCGTCGAAATATCCTTCGATATGCAGGGGGCCGTTGACCAAGAACTTCTGTTGGGCCATAGCCTCGTTGACCGCGTCCAATCGTTCCGACAGCCCCATGTTCCGGGTCTTCCTGCGCCAGCATTCGTACTCGGCAACGGCGCGATAATCATCGATATAACCCTGGCGCGGTTCTCCATAAATCATCATGAAGATATACCCGCCGGGTTTGACGAGAGGGTGAACCCGGGAGAAGGCGCCATAGGTGTCGCCAGTGTGGTGCAAGACGCCGAAGGACCAGACCAAGTCGAATTGTTCATTGATGTCAAATGGCTGAAGCAGGTCGATCTGGCGGGTGCGGTGGGTGGGGTAGTCGGCGCACGCCATGGCACAACGTTCGAGCCCATGTTTCGACTGGTCGACGGAAAGTACTTCCGCTCCCATCGTGCTCATCGCCCAGGAATAGCGACCTGCACCACACCCGACATCGATCACCTTCTTGCCTTGGAACCATTCCGCAGGCAGGCCTGTGAATTGGCAGACATAACCGGCTGCGTCCTTCCTAAACTCTTCATTATCAAGGTTATAGCGTCCGGGAGGGAGAAGGTCCCATTGGAAATCAAAACTGGACCTGGTTTGCCGGGCATAGGGCAGATCGTTGATGACCGGGGCACTGAGATAGCGCAGCAGAGAGACGTTTCGCGACAGCTCATATTCAAGGTACTCGACCTGCGCCTCAAGCATGGATAGCCGCTTTTCCACACCCAGACGTTTCCGAAAGGACTGGAGGCGCCGGAAGAGTTTGGAAACGATGCGCATGGTGATGACGGGACCAATATGCTGCTTGAAGGGACGACCACCCCGGCCCGTATATCACGGTTCCGGGGTTCGTCCAACCGGGCCGGTCGCCGACGGTCAGCCAGCTCCCACTTTGGCTTATTCCAAGCTTAATGCCGGAAGTGGCGCATCCCGGTGAACACCATGGCCAGGCCCTTCTCGTCGGCCGCGGCGATCACCTCGGCGTCGCGCATCGAGCCGCCGGGCTGGATGATCGCCGTGGCACCCGCCGCCGCCGCCGCCAAAAGGCCGTCGGCGAACGGGAAGAACGCATCCGACGCCACCACCGAGCCGACGGTGCCGGGCTGGGCCAATCCAGCGGCAGTGGCGGCTTCCTGGCTCTTCCAGGCGGCGATGCGGCTGGAATCGACCCGGCTCATCTGGCCGGCGCCGATGCCGACGGTGCAGCCGTCCTTGACGTAGATGATGGCATTGGACTTGACGTGCTTGCAGACGCGGAAGGCGAACAGCAGGTCCTTCAGTTCCTGATCGGTCGGCGCCCGCTTGGTCACCACCTTCAGGCCTTCCAGCGACACGCGGCCGTTATCCTTGTTCTGGAACAGATAGCCGCCCGATACCGCGCGCAGCGTCATGCCGGCGCTGGTGGGGTCGGGCATGGCCCCGGTGACCAGCAGGCGCAGGTTCTTCTTGGCGGCGAAGGCCGCCACCGCCGCTTCGTCGGCCTCGGGGGCGATGACGACTTCGGTGAACAGCTTGCAGATTTCCTCGGCGGTGGCGCCGTCCAGCTTGCGGTTGATGGCGATGATGCCGCCGAAAGCCGAGACCGGGTCGCAGGCCAGCGCCGCCTTGTAGGCCGACACGATGTCCGGGCCGGTGGCCACGCCGCACGGATTGGCGTGCTTGATGATGGCGACGGTGGGGGCCTCGAACTCGGCGGCCAGCTCGAAGGCGGCGTCGGTGTCGTTCAGGTTGTTGTACGACAGTTCCTTGCCCTGCAGCTGGCGGGCGGTGGCGATGCCGGGGCGCTGGTCGGCGGTGACGTAGAAGGCGGCCTGCTGGTGCGGGTTCTCGCCGTAGCGCAGGCTTTGCTTCAACTGGCCGGCCACCACGACGCGGCGCGGGAAGGTGTCGCCCAGTTCACGCGCGAACCACTGGCTGATGGCGGCGTCATAGGCGCCGGTGCGGGCATAAGCCGTGGCGGCCAGATGCTTGCGCAGGCCCAAGGTGGTGGCGCCGCCATGGGCGGTCATCTCTTCCATCACCCGCTGATAATCCTCGACATCGACCACCACCGCCACCGAATCGTGGTTCTTCGAGGCGGCGCGGATCATCGCGGGCCCGCCGATATCGATGTTCTCGATGGTGGTGTCGTAATCGGCGCCCTTGGCGACGGTCGCCTCGAACGGATAGAGATTGACCACCAGCAGATCGATCGGATTGATGCCGTGCTCGGCCATCGCCGCCTCGTGCTCGGCATTGCCGCGAATGCCCAGCAGGCCGCCATGCACCTTGGGATGTAGGGTCTTGACCCGGCCGTCCAGCATTTCCGGGAAGCCGGTGTAGTCGGCCACTTCCACCACCGTCAGGCCGGCATCGCGCAGGGCCTTGCAGGTGCCCCCGGTCGACAGGATCTCGACGTCGCGTTCGGCCAGGAACCGGGCGAACTCGACCAGGCCGGTCTTGTCGGAGACCGAGAACAAAGCGCGGCGGATCGGGCGAAGATCGGACATGAGCATCCTAGCCTTGTGTCAGGTGTTTGCGGTTACGGCGATATAGCATAGGTTCCCAGCTAAACCAGAAGCATTTCGCGAAGACGGTCGCCGCCACGACCAAAGGGGAGATTTCCGTGTTTCGCCATCGCCGGGCCGTGATATACGAGCCGACTGAATCGGCGGGCCAAGCGGCTTTGGGCCTGCCGCGTTTCCAATGGGGTGAGGCGCAGGCAATGGAGACTTCGCGGCAGGAACGTCACCACGAGTGGCGCGACCAGTGGGAGATGTTCCGAGACGAGGCGGGGTTCTTGTTCCAAGACTGGATTCTTCCCGCAACCCTCGATTCCTTCGCCAACAAAGAGGTCTTGGAATGTGGCTGCGGCGGTGGTCACCACACCCGGATCATGGCGGGTGTGGCCGCGCGGGTGACGGCGGTAGACCTCAACACCGCCGAACTGGCGCGCGGCCGGATGACGGACTTCGCCAACGTCGAGTTCGTCGATGCTGACCTCACCACCATGGAGCTGGGGCGCCAGTTTGATGTTGTCGTCTGCATCGGCGTTATCCACCACACCGACAACCCGGACCGTGTTTTCGAGGTTCTGCTGCGGCATTGCCGCCCCGGCGGATTGATCGTGGTGTGGACCTATAGCGCCGAGGGCAACGCCTTGGTCCGCTTCGGGGTCGAGCCCCTCCGCAAGCTGCTGTTCCGTCGCCTGTCACGGTCGAAGTTGGCCGGCGTTTCGCGGGTCGTCACCGCCATGCTCTACCCGGTGGTTCACACCGTTTATCGGGTGCCGTTCCTGAAGTTTCTGCCCTATTTCGAATATTTCGCTAATTTCCGACGGCTCACGTTCGAACGCAACGTATTGAACGTGTTCGACAAGTTGAACGCCCCGCAAACCCATTTCACCAGCCTTGCGACCGCCCGACGGTGGATGTCGTCGGATCGGCTGGACCAGGGCAGTGTTTCGATCCGGCCTTATGTCGGGGTCAGCTACAGTCTGGTCGGCCGACTGAAACCCTGAACCTGCCGGTCAAATCGCCGATTGAACAGGTTCTTGACGCACGTTAGTTTGCGCGCTTCGACACTAACCGAGGACGTGATGCCAGCAAGTCCAGGAGCGGCCGGCACCAGGGTCAAGGCGCTCGGGTGGGGTTTGATCGCGGTGATCGTCCTGGCCGGGGCGGAATTGTGCGCTGTCTTGGTTGAGCGCCTGGCCGAGCCGCTCATGGACAATCCTGTGGCCGCGCAGGCCTTCGGCCTGATTCCTGATCTCGACAGCTATGAAATGATGTCGCCGACCGTCGGACGCCACTGGGTCTTGCGACCCGGCTACGGACGCGATTCTAGCGACATCGCACGTGAGAAAGCCGAGAGCGGGCGCGAGCTCGGTGCTGCCGCGGCCAGGCAGGGCGCCACGTCGGGCATGCGTCTGGAAATCAACGAACAAGGTTTCAAGGGTGGACCGCTCGACCCTCTCCACCGGCGGTCACGCATCCTGGTTCTGGGTGATTCGGTGACCTTCGGCTATGCCGGGATCGACTACGTACGGGCATTCGAAACCGGCTTGCGACAGCGGTCACTGGATGTCGAGGTGGTGAACGGCGGTGTCGAGGGATACGCGATCCGGAATCATCTGCTGGAACTTGATCGTTATCTCGCCCTCGACCCCGACATGGTGGCGATTCTGATCGGCTGGAATGACCTGTTCGCGTTGACCGGAAGCGAAGGGACGCTTTGGCAGCGCTTCGCGACCGGCCGTATGGCGGACAAGGCGGTGCGCTACCTCGAATTCCGTTCGACCAGCGCCGTCGAACGTGCGCAAGCCTTGCGCGATAAGCCGAAGCGGGTCGATGCCACAGCATCGGATCTGCGCCGATACGCCGAGCTGCGTCCTGCCTTCCTTGACAGGCTGGAGCGATTGGCGAACGCCTTCGCCGGCAGTGGCGCGCAGGTGGTTCTGCTGACCCTTCCAGGGCTTTATCGTGCCGATCTTGAGCCCACTGCCGAAGCGCTACGACTCGGTCATCTGCCTGCATTCACCGACAACCCGATGGTACTGGCGGTGCTGGCCGAAGGCTACAATCGGGCTGTCGCTCAACTGGGCCGCCGGCACGGCTGGCGGGTGGTGGACACCGCCGCCTGGGCCGAGGCAAAATTGGTACCGCCGGAAAATTTCTTCATCGATTCGGTTCATATGACCGGTGCTGCCTACGCGATGTTAGGCGAATTCCTGGCTGGTGAGCTGGCTGATCAGGTGCACGGGCTGCCGCAATCCGCTGGGGGGGGGAAAGGGCCATGAAGCAGGTGCTGATCCGCTCGGGCAAGGCCGTCGTCGAGGAGGTTCCCGCCCCATTGGCCGGACCCGGCGAGATACTGGTCGCCGTTGCCGCCTCGTGCGTGTCGGTCGGCACCGAGGCCTCCAGCCTGGCCCTGTCGGGGATGCCGCTTTACCGCCGGGCGCTGAAGCAGCCGCAGCATGTCAAGCGGGTGCTGGACATCGCCCGCGAGCAAGGCGTGCGCACCGCCATCGAGCGGGTGCGCGGCAAGATCGAGGGTGGCGCGCCGACCGGATACTCGGCCGCCGGCACCGTGGTCGCGGTCGGCGATCAGGTCGAAGGGTTGCAGGTCGGCGACCGCGTCGCCTGTGCCGGTGCCGGCATCGCCAACCACGCCCAGTTCATCGCCGTTCCGGTCAATTTGGCCGCCCGCATCCCCGACGGCGTCGATGTCGCCGATGCCTGCACCGTCACCTTGGGGGCCATCGCCCTGCAGGGCGTGCGCCGCGCCGCCCCCAGCCTGGGCGAGACCATCGCGGTGATCGGCCTGGGCGTGCTGGGCCTGCTGACCGTGCAGATGTTGAAGGCGGCCGGTGCCCGCGTCGCCGGCATCGACCCCGATCCCCGCCGCCGTGCCGTCGCGGCCGAACTGGGCGCGGCCTTCACGCTGGACCCGGCCGACGACGTCGCCGGCGCCATCGCCCGGCGCACCGACGGCTTCGGCGCCGACGCGGCGATCATCTGCGCCGCTTCGCCGTCCGACGCCATCGTCGCCCAGGCGGCACAAAGCTGCCGCAAGAAGGGCCGGGTGGTGCTGGTCGGCGATGTCGGTTTGAAGCTCGACCGCGCCGACTTCTATGCCAAGGAACTGGATTTTCTGATCTCGTGTTCCTATGGGCCGGGCCGCTATGACCCGGTGTTCGAGCAAGGCGGGCGCGATTATCCGCTGGCTTACGTGCGCTGGACCGAGACCCGCAACATGGAGGCCTATCTGGCCCTGCTGGCCGATGGCGCCGTGCGGCTGGCGCCGCTGGCTCCGGTCAGTTTCCCCATCGAGCAGGCGCCGGTCGCCTATGGTGCCTTGGCGGACGGCGCCGACCGGCCGCTCTTGGTCTTGTTGACCTATCCCGATCAGGCCGCACCCGACCGCCGAGTCGCCACCCGCGCGGCCCGCCCGGGCCGCGACGGCGCCATCGGGGTCGGCATCCTGGGGGCCGGCTCGTTCCTGCAGGCGGTCCACATTCCCAACATGCTGGCGATGCCCGAAAGGTTCCGCATGGTCGGCGTGATGAACCGTACCGGCGCCTCGGCCAAGGCGGTGGCCGAGCGTGTCGGCGCCGCCTATGCCGCCACCGATGCCGACGCCATCCTGGGCGACCCGGCGGTCGGGCTGGTGGTGATCGGCACCCGCCACGACCTGCATGGGCCGCTGGTGCTGGCGGCGCTGAAGGCCGGCAAGGCGGTGCTGGTGGAAAAGCCCCTGTGCCTGACCGGGGCGGAACTGGACGCCATCGAGGATTTCACCCGTGCCCATCCCGACGGCCCGCTGCTGCTGACCGGCTTCAACCGGCGTTTCTCGCCGGCGGTGCGCCGCTTAAGCGAGATTCTGGCCGGGCGCGGCACCCCGATCATGGCCAATTACCGCATGAATGCCGGCTTCCTGGCCGCCGACCACTGGACCCAGGGACCAGAGGGCGGCGGGCGTAATCTGGGCGAGGCCTGCCACGTCTATGACCTGTTCTGCGCCCTGACCGGCAGCCTGCCGGTCAAGGTCGAGGCCCAGGCGATCCGAGCCGGTGCCAAGCATTGGCGGGCCGACGACAATTTCGTCGCCACCCTGACCTTCGCCGACGGCTCGGTGTGCAGCCTGACCTACAGCGCCTTGGGGGCCAAGGACCATCCCAAGGAACGGCTCGAGGTCTTTGCCGACGGAATGGTCGCCAGCCTGGACGATTACCGCGCCCTGACAGTGGCCGGCACCCGGGCGAAGGGCTGGGCCGGCAACCAGGACAAGGGGCACAAGGCGCTGATGGCGGCGCTGGCCAAGGGGCTGGCGGACGGTGTTTGGCCGATCCCGCCCGAGCAGCAGGTGGCGGCGACGCGGGCGGCATTGACCATTCAGGGAAAGATTTTCGGGCGCGAACAACCATGACGCGCTTGACCAATTTGACGTCAGCCCCACGAACTAGGGTTGGGCGCGGCCGAAAAGAAGGCTGGAATTCGCGGTTTGTTCGAGAGTTTCACTTGATCTGACGGGCATAGTGGGATACAGCAGACGGAACCGACTTCATGCGGCCCATCAAGTAGGGCGGGGCGCAGGGAGTCAGACTCCGACTCGTGATTACCTAATGGGATACCCATGGCCGACAATCCTACCCAAAAGCAAGCCCGCGACGAGATGCTCCGCTGGGCAAGCTCGAAAAAAGGGCGCAGTGCCATCGAGTCCGCCTTCAAGACCGCCGAGGCCAACGTCGCCGCGTTCAACGAGAAGATCCGCATCGATACCGATCTTCTCCGCCTGCCCGTGACCCTCTAGTGTTGCCGCGGCGTGCCAGCCTATCGCGTCCTTCCGTACTCGCCCGATGTGCTGGCGCAGCTTCTGGTCGAGAAGTCGAGCGCGCCCTCGGGGGTTGAGGGCAAGGCGCATATCGCCTACCTGCAAGGATACCTGAGCCGGCTTGGCGTCAGGACCGTGCTGGTGGAAAAGGAATACATCGACAAGCACTATCTCGAGGATTATGTGGGCTATTACGCCCGCTGCTTCGTCGATTACGGCCGCAAGTGCGCCCGCCTGCATTTTTTCGACAGCGCCTTCACCGAGGCGGATTTCGCCGGGATGCTGAAAAAGAAGATCGCCGATCCGCCGGAACTGCGCGGCCATTATGCCGGCTTCATCGTGGTGAAGCCGCTGCCGACGACGGTGATCGGGCGAACCTGTCTCAAGACCTGTGCCGAGCCCGAGGGCGAACCCCATTTTCCGGCCAACCACGCCTATTCGGTCAATGTGTTCGGGTATGACTTGACGGTCACCTCGCTGGCGTTCCAGGAACAAGACAGCGACGTTGCCGCTTGCGCGACCAGCGCCCTGTGGTCGGCCTTCCAGGCCACCGGCCGGCGATTCCAGCACGAAATCCCGTCCCCGGTGTCGATCACCCGAACCGCGTCGACGGCGGTGCGTCTCAGAAACCGCACCCTGCCCAACCATGATGGGCTGACCGCCGAACAGATCGCTGACGCCATCCGCGCGGTCGGTTTGGAACCCCATGCCATCAGGGTCGGGCAGCGGACCGTCGAGGCTAATGGCAACATCACCCACACCTGCGACGTGGATCTGTTTCGCACGGCCGCCCATGCCTATCTGAGTGCCGGCATCCCATCCTTGGCCTGCGGAGCCCTGACCCGTCGGGATTCCGGCAAGGAGATTGGCCTCCATGCCATGACGATCGTCGGGTCTTTGCACGAGGGTCCCCCGGTGGCCCCGGGGCAGGGGATGGTTCTACGGGCCGCCGGCATCGGTCGGCTCTATACCCATGACGATGGCGTCGGCCCCTTCGCTCGCCTGCGGTTCACCGCCGGGTCCGACATCATCGCCACCTCGTGGGTCGATCCCGAGGACAGGCAGCCGGACAAGATCCAATTCGTTCCCTATCTGCTGATTGTGCCCACCTATCACAAGATTCGTGTGCCGTTCGCCATGATCCGCAGCGACCTCGAGCAGTTGGACCGGCTGCTGGATGGCTCGCGAACCAAGATCCCCGGCATGACCGGGCGGGGCGAATGGGACATCACCCTGACCGAAGCCGGGACCTTGAAGCGAAACCTGTTTGCCGCTCCGGCCTGTCGGTTCGATCGGGACATTCTGAAGGCCAGTCTGCCCAAATACATCTGGTCCTGCGACTTCCATGTCGACAACGCCGTCAAGGCACGCTTTCTTTTCGACGCCACCGACATCTTGCAGGGCAATCACTTCGTCGCCGCCCTGTGCTATGACGACGCCATCGGCGCGGCGGTCGCCGGACTGCGACAATCCTTTTCCGATGCGATCGAAAAGCAGCAAAATGCCGCGACCCGGTCTGTCCTGGACTGGTTCGTCCGCAGCTATCCCTGATCCATCGCCTCGGCCAACTCGCGCAGGCCTTCAAGAATCCGGGCCGAGCAGGCGCCAATATTCTCCATCTGGGCCAAGGCGTCGGCCAGGCGGCCCTCGTTCAAGGCATCGACGATGGCGCCGCCGGCCTGATGCAGGGCACGGTTGGGTTCCTCCAAGCGCGCGAAGGCCGGGTGGGCGCGGACCCTCTCGGGATGATGGCCGTGATACCAGCGCCCGAAGCGGGTGGCCTTGGGATCGCGGATCTCGTCCTCGCGCAGCTCGTTCTTGCCGATGAAAGCCTGGGCCAGGCGCTTGCGCCACAGCATGTGGTCGCTCATGGCCAGGCGGATGTCCTTGTTGGGGACGTCCTTGGCCGAGATGGTGGCCAGACCCTGCACCACCAGCTTGTGGGAATGATCGACCACCTCGGTCAGGGCCATGATGCCCTGGTGGCTGCGCTCGGTCATGGCGGCGATGGTGGCGCTGTCGCCGGCGATGGCGCCGGCGCTTTGCTTCTGGCTTTCGACGTGGCCGGTGACGTCTTGCATCAGGGCGGTGGTGTGGTCGGCATGTTCGGACACCGTGCGCATGTCGCGCCCGGCCTCGGCGACGACGGCGCGGCCTTCCTGCACGGCGGCGGCGCTGGCTTCCATGCCGCCGACGATGGCGTCCATGCCGGCCCGCAAGGAATCGGTGCGGCCGCGAATGGTTTCGGCCACCTCGCGGGTCTTGTTGGCCAGCTTTTTGACCTCGTCGGCGACCACCGCGAAACCCTTGCCGGCGGCCCCGGCCCGGGTCGCCTCGATGGCGGCGTTCAAGGCCAGCAGGTTGGTCTGGCGCGAGATCGCCTCGACCGAGCGGGCCATGGTGGCGATCTCGTCGGAAATGGCCGCCAGGGTGCCGACCCGGGTCTGGGCGTCATCGACGGCGTGGGCGATCGCCTCGATGCTGGTCTCGGCCCGGGCCGACGCCTCGATCGAGCGCAAGGCCGCCTGGGCGGTCGAGCGGGCCTCTTCGAAGGTGGTCTCGCTGGCGGTGGCCACCTCGTCCACCGAGCCGGTCATCGCGCCGGTCGAATCGGCGATGGCCTGGCCGCGTTCGGCGATGTCGCTGATCTCGCGGCCCAGGGCGATCACCGACAGAACTTCCTCGTTCAGCGCGATGGAATAGGCGACGGTGCGGTTCATCGAATCCAGCGCCTGGCGTTGCAAGGTATCGGCCAGGGCGCGCACCGCCCGGCCCAACCGGTCGGCGCCGGCCGGAACGCTGTCGTAGCGTCCGTCGGCGATCAGCTGCAATGCCGCTTCAATCGCGTCGATATCGATGGTGTCCACGCCGGATCATCCCCCTCCCAGCATCCCCACAAGGTGGTTAGCAGATTGAGGGCGTGCGCGAAAGAGCCTCGCAGGGGCTTTGAAAAACTGAACTGGTTGGTTTAGTTTAGATTTATGACCAAAGTACTTTCCCCCCGCTCGGCCGCCAAACGCGCCGCCATCCTTGACGCCGCGCAAGGATGCTTCTGCGAGCAAGGCTATGCCGCCACCAGCATGGACATGGTGGCGGCCTCGGCCGGGGTGTCGAAGGCGACCATCTACGCCCATTTCGCCAACAAGGACGATCTGTTCGGCGCCATCATCTGTCGCCGCTGCGACGATCAGGCGGAAGGCCTCGGCGGGCTGGTCCTGGCCGCCAAGGGCGACGGGGGCACCGCGCTTACCGCCATCGCACGGGTCTTGATGGATCTGTTCCTGGCGCCCGAGGTGATGGCGCTCTATCGGGTGGTGGTGGCGGAATCGCCCCGTCACCCCGATTTGGCCCGCATCTATTACGAACAGGGTCCGTGGCGCGGCAAGCAGCGCGTCGCCGAGGCGCTGGCGGCGTTGGACCGTCAGGGCCAATTGGTCGTGCCCGATCCCTGGCAGGCCACCGATTTGTTCGTCAACATGCTGCGCGGCGAGGTGTTCCACCGCGCCCTGCTGGGGCTCGAGCCGGCCGAGCGGCCGACCGCCGAGACCACCATCGCCGAATCAGTCCGGGTGATGCTGGCGGCCTATGGTCGGCCGGGATGATTTCGGGTCCATAGGGCTTCGGCGGCGGCCGTCACCTTGTCCACCGACAGGTCGCGCATCAGGCATTCCTGGCTTTTGTAATCGTAATCGGGTGCATGGCAGATGTCGGTGAACGAGCGCGGGCCGCGCACCGAGGCGCAATGCTCGCCCCATGGTCCATAGAACACTTCGGAGCTGGGGCCGAACAGGCCCAGGGTCGGCAGTCCGGTGGCCGCCGCGATATGCATCAGGCCGGAATCGTTGCCGACATAGAAGGCGCAGCGCTTGAGGACCGCCGGCACCGTGCCCAGATCGACGGTGCCGATCAGGTCGACCAGGCGTTCGGGCGGCACCCGGTCCAGCAGCGCCTGGACCGAGGCGCGTTCCGAGGCCGCGCCGAACACCGCAACACGGGCGCCGGGCAGGATGGCGCCCTCGGCCGTCAGCCGGGTGACCAGATCGGCGAAATTCTCGGCCGGCCATTGCTTGCCCCCCCAATTGGCGGTGGGGCCGATGGCCAGGACCTGTGGGCCGGCCGGCAGCAGGCGGGCGGCCTGCTCATCCTGCGCGGGCGTGGTCCACACCACCGGGCCTTGGGGAATATCCAGCCCCAGCACGCCGGCCAGATGGATCAGCCGGTGCTTTTCCTCCCACGAGGATTTGATGATGCGGCGCTTGAGCGTCGGCAGCAGCCAGGCCAGGCCTGAGCCGCGCAGATCGACCACCATGTGCCAGCGATGGCCGACGGTCTGCTTCCACAGTTCCAGCCAATGGCGCGAGCGGCGTTGCTTGACCATGGGGATGACCCGCTCGACGAACGGGGCGGCGGCGAACAACGGCGCCGCCGGGGCGCCGCAGGCCACCCAGAAGCGGGCCTGGGGGTATTGGCGGGCCAGATGGGCCAGCAGACCGGTCGACAGCACCGCGTCGCCGATACGGCTGGCGGTGACGAACAGGATGCGCAAGGGCTAAAGCCGCCAGACCCGGATGCCGTCGGGCATCTCGGTGTTGCGCCACATCCCCTTGATGTCGGCGACCAGGCCGTTTCGGGCCACCAGCTTGGCGAAGGCTTCCGGGCCGAAGCCGGCATAGGCATCGTGCGGCACCGCGCCGACCACGCAATCATAGCCCGAAGCGCCGTCCAGGCCGGTCATCAGCTCGACCTCGTATTCGTGCCGGGCTTCGTCGAGGTCGGCGAAGGGATCGTGGATATCGACGGTGTGGCCGCGTTGCGTCAACCCGCGGATGACGTCGATGACCTTGCTGTTGCGCAGGTCGGGCACGTTTTCCTTGAAGGTCAGGCCCAGCATCAGCACGCGCGACTTGGGCGCCAGTTGCTCGGAGATGCGCGCCGCCATCCACGGGCCCATGCCGTCATTGATGCGTCGGCCCGACAGGATGATTTCCGGGTGATGGCCGTTGTTCAGCGCGCAGGTGGCCAGATAGAACGGATCGACGCCGATGCAATGGCCGCCGACCAGGCCCGGCTTGAAGTTCAGGAAGTTCCACTTGGTGGCCGAGGCCTCAAGGACGTCGTGGATCGAGATGCCCAGCTTCTGGAAGATCATCGCCAGTTCGTTGACGAAGGCGATGTTGATGTCGCGCTGGGAATTCTCGATCACCTTGGCCGCTTCGGCCACCTTGATCGAGGCGGCGCGGAACACGCCGCCGGTGGTCACCGCGCCGTAGATGCCGGCCAGCATCTCGGTGATGGCCGGGGTCTGGCCGGCGATGACCTTGGTGATGCGGTCGACGGTGTGTTCCTTGTCGCCGGGATTGATGCGCTCGGGGCTGTAGCCCAGAAAGAAGTCGGTGCCGCATTTCAGGCCCGAGACCCGTTCCAGTTCGGGGCCGCAGATATCCTCGGTGACGCCGGGATAGACGGTGCTTTCGAACACCACCACCGCGCCCTTGGCCATGGCGCTTCCGACGGTGGCGCAGGCCTTCAGCACCGGGCCCAGGTCGGGGCGGTTCTCCAGATCGACCGGGGTCGGCACGGTGACGATATAGACGTCCTTGCCCTTGATCTCGGCCTGATCGGCGGTCAGGTGGATGGTCGAGGCGCGCAGGCGATCGGCCTCGATCTCGCCGGTGCGGTCGTGGCCGCCTTTTAGTTCCTTCACCCGCTCGGTCGAGATGTCGAAGCCGATGGTCGGGAAGTGGCGGGCGATGCCGACCGCGAGGGGCAGGCCGACATAGCCCAGGCCGATGACGACGACGGAAGTGGTGTGCATGGGTGCTTACTCCCCGGCGACGCGCTGCGCCAGACGGAACGGATGGGCGGGGTAGACGCCGAGGATGCGGACCTCGTGGCTGAAGAATTCCAGCTCTTCCAGGGCCAGGCGCAGCAGGCGCTGGGCGGGGTGGCCCTCGACATCGACATAGAACTGGGCGGCGACGAATTCGCCCCCGACCATGTAGCTTTCCAGCTTGGTGATGTTCAAGCCGTTGGTGGCGAAGCCGCCCAGCGCCTTATAAAGAGCCGCCGGCCGGTTGCGCACCCGAAAGACGAAGGTGGTGACGTTGGGCTGGTTGGGATTGGGTTCGATGGCGTCGCGCGACAGCACCATGAAGCGGGTGGTGTTGTGCTCGGCGTCCTCGATATTGGCCTTCAGGGACACCAGCCCATAGGTCTCGGCCGCCAGTTCCGAGGCGATGGCGGCGCGCGAGAGGTCGCCCGACTTGGCGACGTCCGAGGCGGCACCGGCGGTGTCGGCGCCGACGATCACCGTCAGGCCCAGCGACCGGATCAGGTTGCGGCACTGGCCCAGGGCGTGGACGTGGCTTTCCACCGAGCGGATGCCTTCCAGCGTCGCACCCTTGGGGGCCAGCAGGTGGTGGTTGATGCGCTCGAAATGCTCGCCGATGATGTGCAGGCCGGAATAGGGCATCAGGTGATGCACGTCGGCGACGCGGCCGGCCAGCGAATTGTCGATCGGGATCATGGCATAGCGGGCGCGGCCCTCGCGCACGGCGGCGAAGGCGTCCTCGAAGGTCATGCAGGGCAGCGGCACCATGGCCGGGAAGGCGTTCTTGCACGCCAGGTGCGAATAGGCGCCGGGCAGGCCCTGGAAAGCGATAGCGCGCGAAGGTTCGGTATGGTCGGTCATGGTCCGGCGGCAATCAGGGCACGAGCCCGTTCAAGATCGGCCGGAGTATCGACACCCAGCGGAACCGTGTCAACCAAGGCGCAATCGATGCGCATGCCGTTTTCCAGGGCGCGCAGCTGTTCCAGCTTCTCGCGCCGCTCCAGCACGCCCTGCGGCAGGGCGACGAAGCGGGCCAGGGCCTCGCGGCGATAGGCGTAAAGGCCGATATGGTGGTAATGCGGGCCAACCCCCGACGGGCAGGTGGCGCGGGTGAAATACAGCGCCCGGGCGATGCGGCCGCCAGGCGTAAAGCCGCACACCGCCTTGACCACGTTGGGGTTGGTGCGCTCTTCCTCGAGTTCGATTTCGGCCACCAGGGTCGAGATATCGACGCCCGGCTGATCCAAGGGCTCGAACACCGCGCGGATGATCGCCGGATCAAGGGTCGGCAGGTCGCCCTGGACGTTGACCACCGCGCCGAACTGGCGCTCGGGGTCGATCTTTTCCAACGCCTCCCACACCCGGTCGGATCCCGACGGATGATCGGGGTCGGTCAGAACCGCCGTGCCGCCATGGGCTTTGATGGCATCGGCGATCTCGGGATCGGCGGCGGCCACCACCACCGGGCCGATGCCGGCGGCAACCGAACGGCGCCACACATGCACGATCATCGGTTCGCCGCAGATGTCGGCCAGCGGCTTGTTGGGCAGCCGGGTGGCGGGCAGGCGGGCGGGGATGATGATCACCGGGTTCAAGGACGACATAAGCGTTTCCTTATTTATCTTGGTCACCCCCGGGCTTGACCCGGGGGTCCATGGATTGCCGGGTCAAGCCCGGCAATGACGATCCGTTCATTGGTTCGGGTGGGACAAATCCTAACCCGGCGGAAGGGGCGGCGAAATCCCCATTCGGGTCTGGTCGGATCGCTGATTTCACGCCAGACTGCACCCAACCTTACACGAAGGTCGATCATGCAGGCCGTTCCCAACGAATTCGTCACCCTTGCCCACGCCTTGGCCGATGCCGCCCGGCCGGTGGTGAAGCGCTATTTCCGCACGCCGGTCGCCGTCGATGTCAAAGCCGACGATTCGCCGGTCACCATCGCCGACCGCGAGGTCGAGGCGGCGATGCGGGTGCTGATCAAGGAACGCTTCCCCGAGCACGGCATCTTCGGCGAGGAACACGGCCAGGAAAATACCGGCGCCGAATGGGTGTGGGTGCTGGACCCCATCGACGGCACCAAGGCCTTCATCACCGGCAAGCCCAGCTTCGGCACCCTGATCGGGCTGTGCCACCGCGGCCGTCCGGTGCTGGGCATCGTCGATCAGGCCATCCTGGGCGAACGCTGGATCGGCGGTCTGGGCCATCCCACCACCTTGAACGGTCAGCCCGCCCGGGTGCGCGCCTGCGACCAACTGCAAAAGGCCTATGCCTATACCACCGGGCCGGAACATTTCGACAGCCGGACCCTGCCGGCCTGGAACCGCATCGCAGCGATGGTGCGTCAGCCGCGCTATGGCTGCGATTGCTATGCCTATGCCCTGCTGGCCTCGGGCTTCGTCGATCTGGTGGTGGAGGCCGGTCTCAAACCCTATGATTACTGCGCCCTGATCCCGGTGATCGAACAGGCCGGCGGCACCGTCACCGACTGGACGGGGCGCGCGGTCACCATCGCGTCCGACGGCACGCTGTGCGCGGCCGGCGACAGCCGCGCCCACGCCCAGGCGTTGAAGGTGCTTGCCGCGTCTTGATGTTGGCGCCACACTGAAGGCCCATGCGCATCCTGGCCTTCCTGCTCGCCCTGCTGCTCGCCGTGCCCGCCGCCGCCGAACCCCGGCACGGACTGGCCATGCATGGCGCCTTGAAATATCCGGCCGGATTTTCCCATTTCGACTTTGTGGTGCCCAACGCGCCCAAGGGCGGCGAGCTGAAGCTGGCCGACACCGATCCGTTCGATTCCTTCAATCCCTATATCGCCAAGGGGCAATCGCCCGACGGTATCGGGCTGGCCTATGACACCTTGATGGTGTCGTCGGACGACGAGCCGTTTTCGATGTACGGGCTGGTGGCGGAAAGTGTCGAGACCCCGCCCGACCGTTCGTGGGTGATCTTCACGCTGCGCCGGGAAGCGCGCTTTCATGACGGAAGGGGGGTGACGCCCGAGGACGTGATCTTCTCGCTGGACATCTTGCGCACCAAGGGCGCACCCAGCTACCGCTTCTATTATGCGGGAATCGAGCGGGCGGAGAAAGTCGGCGAGCGCGCCGTCAAGTTCACCTTCAAGCCCGGCGACAATCGCGAGATGCCGCTGATCCTGGGCGAGCTTCCCATTCTGCCCAAGCATTACTGGCAAGGCCGCGCCTTCGAGGAAACGACGCTGGAGCCGCCCTTGTCCAGCGGCCCCTACCGCGTCGCCAAGTTCGAGCCCGGCCGCTTCGTCACCTATGAACGGGTCAAGGATTACTGGGCCAAGGATTTGCCCGTGCGCAAGGGCCAGTTCAATTTCGACCGCGTCCGCTATGACGTCTACCGCGATTCGACGGTGGCGCTGGAAGCCCTGAAGGCCGGCGAATACGACATCCGGCCCGAGAACGAGGCCAAGAAATGGGCCTCGGGTTATCAGGATTGGGCCGCCCTGAAGGATGGCCGCGCCCGCAAGGAAAACTTCGCCCACCAGCGCCCGGCCGGCATGCAGGGTTTCGCCTTCAATCTGCGCCGGCCTTTGTTCACCGATATCCGGGTGCGCGAGGCCTTGGGCCTGGCCTTCGATTTCGAATGGGCCAACCGCACGCTGTTTTCCGGCCAGTACACCCGCACCCAATCCTATTTCGACAATTCCGAGCTGGCCGCCAAGGGCCTGCCCGACGCGGCCGAGCTGAAAATCCTGGAACCCCTGCGCGGCCAGATTCCCGACGCGGTCTTCACCAGCGAATTCCGCAGCCCGGTCACCGACGGGACCGGCTATGCCCGGGCCAACCTGAAACGGGCGGTGGCGTTGCTGGAAGCGGCCGGCTGGCAGGTGGTGGATGGTCGTCTGGTCGATGGTGCCGGCCAGCCCTTCGTCTTCGAGGTTCTGCTGAACTCGCCGGCCTTCGAGCGCATCGCCCTGCCGTGGGTCCGCAACCTGGCCCGGCTGGGCATTGAGGCCACGGTCCGCACCGTCGATTCCACCCAGTATGTCAACCGCGTGCGCGGCCACGATTTCGACGTCATCGTCATGAGCTGGGGGGCGTCCTTGTCGCCCGGCAACGAGCAGGCCAGCTATTGGACCAGCCAGGCGGCCGAGCAGAAGGGGGCGCGCAATGTCGGCGGCATCAAGAACCCAGCCATCGACAGGCTGGTCGAAAGCGTGATCTCGGCGCCCGACCGCGACAGTCTGGTGACGCGGACCCGGGCGCTGGACCGGGTGTTGCTGTGGAACCATTACGTGGTGCCGCAATGGCATATCCCCTATGATCGCGTCGCCTTCTGGGACAAATTCGGCATGCCGAAATCGGTTCCGATGAAGGGTTGGCAGATGCACACCTGGTGGATGAAATAAATCCATGCTCGCCTATGCCATCCGCCGCCTGATCCTGATCCCGGTCACCTTGCTGGGGATTTTGCTGGTCAATTTCGCCATCGCCCAGTTGGCCCCGGGCGGCCCGGTCGAGCAGGCCATCGCCCGCATCGAGGGCCATGCCGGGGCGGCATCGCGTATCGGCGGCGCCGGTTCGGACATTCAGGCCGCAGGTCCTGCGCGCGAGGGCACCACCGGCGCCTATCGCGGCGCTCAAGGCCTGGATGCCAAATATATCGCCGAGATCGAGAAGCAGTTCGGCTTCGACAAGCCGGCGCACCAGCGTTTCCTGATCATGGTCGGCAATTACCTGACCTTCGATTTCGGCAAAAGCTTCTATCGCGACGTGCCGGTGGTCGATCTGGTGCTGGAAAAGATGCCGGTGTCGGTGTCGCTGGGCCTGTGGACCACCTTGATCATCTATCTGGTGTCGATCCCGTTGGGCATCGCCAAGGCCCGGCGCGACGGCGGCACCTTCGACGTCGCCACCTCGTGGGCGGTGATCGTCGGCTATGCCGTGCCGGGCTTCCTGTTCGCCATCATGCTGATCGTGCTGTTCGCCGGCGGGCGATATGTCCAGTGGTTCCCCTTAAAGGGCCTGACCGGGCCGGACTGGGACACTCTGTCGGCGGCGGGCAAGGTCCTGGATTACCTGTGGCATCTGGCGTTGCCGGTCGCCGCCATGGTCATCGGCGGATTCGCCAGCCTGACGATGCTGACCAAGAATTCGTTCCTGGAAGAGATCAACAAGCAATATGTGATCACCGCCCGGGCCAAGGGCCTGACCGAAAACCAGGTGCTTTACCGCCACATCTTCCGAAACGCCATGCTGCTGGTGATCGCCGGCTTTCCGTCCGCGTTGGTGGGCATCTTGTTCGCCTCGTCCATTCTGATCGAGATCATCTTTTCGCTGGACGGCCTGGGCCTGCTGGGCTTCGAAGCGGTCAGCAACCGCGACTATCCGGTGATGTTCGGCACCCTTTACCTGTTCACCCTGCTGGGGCTGGTGCTGAACCTGGTGGGCGACCTGATGTATCACTGGGTCGATCCGCGCATCGATTTCGGGCGGAGGGATTCATGACCCCGTTGACCCGGCGCCGTCTTGAAACCTTTTGCCGCAACCGTCGCGGCTTCTGGTCCTTGTGGATCTTCCTGGGCGTCCTGGCGCTGTCGCTGGCGGCCGAGCTGATCGCCAACGACCGCCCGATCCTGGTGCGCTATGACGGCGCCTTCTATGTGCCGATGATCAAGGATTATCCGGAGGTCACCTTCGGCGGCGACTTCAAGACCGCCACCGATTACCGCGATCCCGCCGTCGCCGAACTGATCGATGCCAAGGGCTGGGCGCTGTGGCCGCCGGTGCGCTATTCCTTCGGCACCATCAACTACCTTGAACCGCGTCCCCATCCGGCCCCGCCCGGCGGCGGCAACTGGCTGGGCACCGACGACCAGGGCCGCGACGTGCTGGCCCGGCTGATCTATGGGCTCAGGCTGTCCTTGCTGTTCGGCCTGGCCCTGACCCTGGTCAGTTCCGTCCTGGGTGTGGCGGCCGGCGCGGTGCAGGGTTATTTCGGCGGCCGGGTCGATCTGGTCGGCCAGCGTTTCCTGGAAATCTGGGGCGGCCTGCCGCAACTGTTGATCCTGATCATCGTCGCCTCGGTGATCAGCCCGGGCTTCTGGACCTTGCTGTCGGTGCTTTTGCTGTTTTCCTGGACCAATCTGGTCGGAGTGGTCCGGGCCGAGTTCCTGCGGGCGCGCAATTTCGACTATGTCCGCGCCGCCCGGGCCTTGGGCATGAACGATGCCCGCATCATGGTCCGCCACGTCCTGCCCAACGCCGCCGTCGCCACGCTGACCTTCATGCCGTTCATCCTGAACGGCTCGATCGTGTCGCTGACGGCGCTGGATTTCCTGGGTCTCGGCCTGCCGCCGGGCTCGCCGTCGCTGGGCGAGCTGCTGAGCCAGGGCAAATCCAACCTGCACGCGCCCTGGCTGGGCATCACCGGCTTCCTGCTGGTGGCGGTGATCCTGTCCTTGCTGGTGTTCATCGGCGAGGCGGTGCGCGATGCCTTCGATCCCAGGAAGACCACATGACCGCGCCCCCGCTGCTGGAAGTCACCGATCTTCGCGTCCGTTTCGGCCAGGGCGACGGCGCGGTCGACGCGGTCAAGGGCATCGGCTTCACCCTGGAACGGGGCGAGACCCTGGCGCTGGTGGGCGAGTCCGGTTCGGGCAAGTCGGTGACCGCTTTGTCGATCCTGCAATTGCTGCCCTATCCGCGGGCAAGCCATCCCGGCGGCTCGATTCGCCTGAACGGGCAGGAACTGGTGGGCGCGCCCGAGCCGGTGATGCGCGCCGTGCGCGGCAACCGCATCGCCATGGTGTTCCAGGAACCGATGACCAGCCTGAACCCGCTGCATTCCATCGCGGCGCAGGTGGGCGAGGTCCTTGAAATCCATAAGGGCCTGCGGGGCGATGCCTTGCGGGCCCGGGTGGTCGAGCTTTTGACCCTGGTCGGCCTGCCCAACCCGGAACGCAGGCTGGGGGCGCTTCCGCATGAATTGTCGGGCGGCCAGCGCCAGCGGGTGATGATCGCCATGGCCTTGGCCTGCGAGCCCGACATCCTGATCGCCGACGAGCCGACCACCGCGCTGGACGTCACCATCCAGGCGCAGATCCTGGCGCTGTTGAAGGAACTGCAGGCGCGCCTTGGCATGGCGCTGTTGTTCATCACCCACGATCTGGGCATCGTCCGGCGCATGGCCGACCGGGTTTGCGTCATGAACCAGGGCGAGATCGTCGAAACCGGTCCGGTCGAGCAGGTGTTCACGGCGCCGGCCCATCCCTATACCGTCCGCCTGCTCGCCGCCGAGCCCCAGGGCCGCCCGCCGGCCCGCGGCGACAAGGCCGAACCGGTCCTCGAACTCACCGACCTCAGGGTCCATTTCCCGCTGAAGGCCGGCATCTGGGGCCGCACCATCGATTACGTCAAGGCGGTGGACGGGGTGTCGCTGACGCTTCGTCGCGGGCGCACCCTGGGGGTGGTGGGCGAATCCGGCTCGGGCAAGACCACGCTGGGGCTGGCGCTGTTGCGGCTGCAAGACAGCCAGGGCGCGATCCGTTTCGACGGCACCGATCTGCAGGGATTGGCGGCGGGCCGGCTGCGGCCGTTGCGCAGGCACATGCAGATGGTGTTCCAGGACCCCTATGGGTCCCTCAGTCCGCGCCTGTCGGTGGCCCAGATCATCGGCGAGGGGCTGGAGGTCCACCAGATCGGCGCCGATGCCGCCGAGCGGCGCGCCCTGATCGACCAGGCCCTGACCGAGGTCGGCCTGGACCCGGCCACCGCCGACCGTTATCCCCATGAATTCTCGGGCGGCCAGCGCCAGCGCATCGCCATCGCCCGCGCCCTGGTGCTGAAGCCGAAATTGATGGTGCTGGACGAGCCGACCAGCGCGCTGGACGTCTCGGTGCAGGCGCAGATCGTCGATCTGTTGCGCGACTTGCAAATCCGGCATTCCATCGCCTATCTGTTCATCAGCCACGATTTGCGCGTGGTGCGGGCCTTGGCCGACGAGGTGATGGTGATGAAGGATGGATTGGTGGTCGAGGCCGGCCCGGCCGAAACGCTGTTCGAAACGCCTCGGACCGATTACACCCGCGCCCTGATGGCGGCGGCTTTCGACCTGAGTGTGGTGTGATGGCCGACCGGGCAGCGTGCGGCGGCGGCTGCGCCGGGGGTGTCGATATCGACCTCCAGATGGCCTTTCAGCCCATCGTCGATCTGCCGGAGCGCCGGATTCATGGTTACGAGGCCTTGGTGCGCGGCCCCAACGGCGAAGGGGCGGCCTGGGTGCTGGCCCAGGTCACCGATGCCAACCGCTATGCCTTCGACCAGGCCTGCCGGGTCAAGGCGATCGAGTCCGCGGCCAGCCTGGGTCTGGATCGTCGGCTGGGCATCAACTTCATGCCCAACGCCGTCTACCACCCCGAGGCCTGCCTGCGCCTGACCCTGGCGGCGGCGGCCGAACACGGCTTCCCGCCCGAACTGATCACCTTCGAATTCACCGAGGACGAACGCATCGGCGACCACGCCCACATCACGGCGATCATCGAAACCTATCGTCGCCATGGCTTCATCACCGCGCTGGACGATTTCGGCGCCGGCTTCGCCGGCCTGTCGCTGCTGGCCGACTTCCAGCCGGACAAGATCAAGATCGATCGCCACCTGGTCACCAACATCGACGCCGATCGGCCGCGCCAGGCCATCGTTCAGGGGCTGGTGGTGACCGCCAAGGTGCTGGGCATATCGTTGGTGGTGGAAGGGGTGGAACGGCCCCAGGAACGCGATTGCCTGCTGGACCTGGGGATCGGCCAGTTCCAGGGCTACCTGTTCGCCCGCCCGGCCATCGGCCGATTGGTGGCGGAAGACGAAATTTCGTGGTGATCAACCGGCCTAGAGCAGATTTCGATCAATCGAAACCTGCTCTGGTTTGCATGATGCGCCCCGTGCCGGGCCCGCTCAGCAACTGTCTTGTCAGGCTGTCTGTTCAGCGGGCCAGGGCTTGCCGTCTCGGACGATTGCATTGAGGATGGTGACCAGTTTGCGGACGCAGGCAATGATGGCGACCTTCTTTGGCTTCCCTTTGGCGACAAGGGTGTCCTTGAAGGTGCGCAGGATTTTGTTGTGGGTCATGGCGACCAGGGCCGCCATGTAGAGCACCATTCTGACCTGTGGTCGACCTCCGGCGATGGCGCGGTGGCCTTTGATGCCGCCGCTGTCGCGGTTGAAGGGGGCGACGCCGACCAATGCGGCGATCTGCCTGCGGGTCAGGCACCCCAGTTCCGGCAGGTTGGCGAGAAGGGTGATGGCGGAGATCGGTCCCACCCCTGGAACGCTGCAAATCAAGGCAAATAAGCCCTTCAGGCGGGCGGAAGCGTTGACGGTCGCCATCATGCTGGCCTCGATCTTCTCTAGGTCTGCCGCGATCGCCTTGAGGCGGCTGGCGGCTGATCGCCGAACCAGGGCGTCGCGGAAATGCGGCATCTGGTTGGTCAGGCGCGTGCGTTCGTCGATCAGTTGGCGCCGGTAGAGCAGGAGCTCCGACAGGCGGCTTTCCTCGGCTGGCGGCACCGGGGTCGGGGCGGGCTGACGGACACGCCCAAACTCGGCCAGCATCGCGGCGTCGATGGCGTCGGTCTTGGCCCGCTTGCCCATCGCCCGGATGAACTGGCGCACCTCGACGGGGTTGACCACCGACGTCGGAATCGCCGCCCGGGTCAGGGTTTCGTGGGCCAAGCGTTCATAGCCGCCGGTGGCCTCCATGATGACGTGAGCATGGGGAACATTCCGAAGCTGGCGCCGCAGGGCCGCCAGGCCCATACGGGTGTTGGCGATCGTCAGGGTGTCGCCGGTGCCTGGGATAAAGACCTCGATCTGGGCTTTGCCAATGTCGAGGCCGATGAATTGCGTCGTCTGGTCCATCGTCCGTCCCTGTCTCGTGATTTCGGCCTCTTGCGCCGGACAACTGTTCGGGCTTACGAGATGGGGCGAGACGGGAACCACACTGAGCGACGGGAATGCTGGCCCTAAACGCCTTCGGTCTCCGCCTCGCCGAACGCGGGGGGATGGCCATCCCCCCGCGTTCATCCTTTCGGACGGACTATTCTTATCGGATTTTCAAGACACGAATCGCCGCGCGGGCTTGTCGCGGATTGAAATCTCGTCCAGATCGTTGGAAATCCGCTCTAAAGCGGCCTGAAGGCGACGAAGGTCATGTCGTCGCGGCGGCGTTCGTCGCCGCGCCATTGGCCCAGGCGCTGGAACAGCAGATCCATCTGCTCGGTCAACGGCCGGTCGGCATTCTCGGCCAGCATCTGCTGCAGGCGGCGGCGCCCGAACAGTCGGCGGTTCTCGCCGCCGACCTGGTCGATCACCCCGTCGGTGAACAGATAGAACGCGGTGCCCGGCTCGCAGGCCAATTGGTGCGAGGTGAAGCGGTAATCCTCGGGGCTGTCCTGATAGCCCAGGCTCATGCGGTCGCCGCGCAAAAGCTCGATCTCGCCGCCCTTGCCCACCAGCAAGGGCAGATTGGCGCCGGCCCAGGTGACGGTGCCGGCGCCGCGATCGATCACGCAGATGCCGGCATCCAGGCCGTCATTGGACACCGCCGTCTCGCGGTCCTGGCGCAAGGCCGATTTCACCAGCCGGTTCAACTGGGTCAGGATCTCGGCCGGGTCGTCGTGGCCGTGATGGTGCAGCACGCGCGAGAAGCTGGACGCCACCACCGCCGTCATGAAGGCACCGGGCACGCCGTGGCCGGTACAGTCCATCACCGCGATGACGCCGCGATTGCCGAAGGTGCCGGCCCAGTAATAATCGCCGCCGACCATGTCCAGCGGCTGCCAGCCGATGGCCAATTCATCCACCAGCCCGGCCAGCGCGCCCTGGTCGGGCAGCAGCGCGGTCTGGATGCGGCTGGCGTAACGGATGCCGTCGTTGATATCGCGCGAGGCGCGCTCCAACTCGGCGTTGGCGATGTTGAGCTGGGCCAGGGCGCGTTCCACCCCTTCCTTCTCGCGGGCCAACTCGGCGGTGCGCTCGGCGACGCGGCGCTCCAGCGTGCGGGCCAGGCTGGCCAGCTCGCCCTCGGCCTTGTCGCGGGCGTCCAGGTTGGATTGCGCCCCCGTCAACATGGCGTTGACATTGCCGACCAGCAGCCCCAGCTCGTCGCGGTCGTGGTGGCGCGGCAGGCTGACCAGGGCGGTGCCGGGCTTCGACGGATCGACCCGGCCGATGGCCGCCGAGATCTTCAAAAGCGGCTTGGTGATCAGGATGTAGAAGACCGCCACCATCAGCACGCACAAAAGCGTGGCCCGCACCGCGCCGGACCAGATGGTGGCGGTGACCTGGCCAAGCCAGCTGTTCATCAAGGTGTTGGAATCCAGGGTCAGTTCCAGCGTGCCGACGGTGGTCAAGCTGCCGTCGGGGGCGCGCGATTCGAGGGTCTGACGGTGGCGGGTGACGTCGCCGAACAGCCGCTCGGCGGTGGACGGCATCGGCGACACCGTCTTGGCCCGCACCATATGGCCCAGATTGCCGCCGAAATTGTCGAGAAGCCGCACCTCGGTCACCGCCTCGGCGCGGAACAGCCCGCCCACCACTTCGCCGGCCAGATCGGCCGACAATTGATAGGCCGCCTCGATGGCCAGGCCGCGCACCAGCTGCAGGTCGTCCTGGGTGGATTGCAGCGTGCGGGCGTGCAGGCGCTGATATTCGGCGTAAAGTTCCCAGCCGCTGATGCCCAGCCCGACGCCCAGGGCGATCACCAGGGTCGCGAAGGCCTGCTTGAACGACAATCCGTCAAGCACCCCCACCTGCCCGGGTGGCCGGGCAGCGAGCGATTCGGGTGAAGGGGGGGCGGAGTGCAAGCGGGTGATTTCCATCGACGGAGGGGCCTAGTCGAGACCCCTCCATAGATAGCGCGTTTTGGCCCCGGCGCAAACAGCCGCCGGTTATTTGCCCAACACCTTCGGCACGTGATTGGTCCGCAGGCGGAAGGCGTCGGGCATGCCCGAGCCCAACAATGGGCGCAGATACATACGAAAGGCGTCGGTGACGCCGTTGCCCTCGGCGTTGATGAACTCGTCCTCCATCACCCGGGTCTTGCCGGCCACCGCTTCCAGCGGCTGCAGCTTGTACTCGACCGAATAGAAGCCGGTGCGCTCGATCGCCACCGAGCCGTCCTGCTGACCCCACATGGCGTATTGCACCGCCTTCTCGCCGACCTCGCGGGCCTCGCGCTGATCGACGTCGGAAACGCAGCCGACGAAGGACCGTTGCAGATAGCCGAAGGTATCGGCGCGCACCCGCTTGATGCCCAGCTTGGTCTTGATCTCCTCGGCCAGCAGGTCGCCCAGGGCGCCGGTGCCCGACAGCTGCACGTTGCCGTGGGCGTCGTGCTCGACCTCTTTGGCCAGCTGGGTGATGATCGGCTGGCCCTTGTCGTCGTGGATGCCTTCCGACACGGCGATGACGCAGCGGCCGTACTTGTCCTGGGTGGCCTTGACGTCGGCCAGGAACTTGTCGAGCACGAAGGTCCGTTCCGGCACATAGATCAGGTGCGGGCCGTCGTCGGGGAACTTCTTGCCCAGCGCCGAGGCGGCGGTCAGGAAGCCGGCATGGCGACCCATCACCACGGCCAGATAGACACCGGTCAGGGCGGCATTGTCCAGATTGGCGCCCATGAAGCCTTGCGCCACGAAGCGCGCCGCCGATGGGAAGCCCGGGGTGTGGTCATTGCCGACCAGATCGTTGTCGATGGTCTTGGGGATGTGGATGCAGCGCAGCGGATAGCCGGCGCGGCGGGCTTCTTCCGAGACGATCCTGACGGTGTCGGACGAATCGTTGCCGCCGATATAGAAGAAATAGGCGATGCCGTGCGCCTGCAGGACCTTGAAGATCTCCTGGCAATATTTGAGGTCGGGCTTGTCGCGGGTCGAGCCCAGGGCCGAGGACGGCGTGCCGGCGACCATTTCCAGGTTGTGGGTGGTTTCCTGGGTGAGATCCAGGAAGTCCTCGTTGATGATGCCGCGCACGCCGTGATAGGCGCCATAGACCAGATCGACGTTGCGGAATTTTCTGGCCTCGAGCACGACGCCGGCCATGCTTTGATTGATGACCGCAGTCGGCCCGCCACCTTGGGCCACCAGCACCTTACCGTGCAACATGGGACCTCCCTTTCTGCCTTGTCTTTGTCTTTTCAGTGTGTTCGCCGATGACGATAGGCCCTATCGCGGCGCAGCAACCAGGGGGAAAATGATGATTGATTCTTCTGAGTGGGGAGGCTTCAGGAAACAAGCCGCCCCTTCGGGCGACGGCCGGGCGGGTGCGATCCCCCCACCCGCTCGATCACCCTCTTGCCGACGACAGGCCAAGACGACATAATGCCGGTCCCTTCGGGGATGCGGGTGTAGCTCAATGGTAGAGCAGAAGCTTCCCAAGCTTACGACGAGGGTTCGATTCCCTTCACCCGCTCCAGCCTCTTTCGCTTCGAAATCAATACCTTAACCGAAACCGGCCATGCCCGGCGATGCCGCGTTATGCCTGTTTCTGCCTATGGTTTGATGACTTGGTGATGACCTGGGCGCTTACAAGCGCCCTTACATCGGCAGGCGGGAGGAAGCGATGAGGAAGGATGCCGGCCTCAGGGCCAAGCTCACCAAATCCGCCATCGACAAGATTGCCGATTGCCACATCCACGACCTGCGCCACACCTTCGCAAGCCTCACCGCCCGCCAGGGCGTGCCGCTACAGGTGGTTGGCGGGTTGCTGGGGCATAGCGACCACAAGACCACCAGCCGGCATTTGCATCTGTATGATGATTCACTCCGAGCGGGGGCGGCAGCTATTTCGGCAATTTTTAAGGCGGGCTAGATGGGTGGGCGGATTGCTATACCGTTATAGAGGTATCCGTGGACAACCCGTAATGCCAAGCCAGCCTTGAACATAACTATTGATAGATGCGCTGCGACGGGGCCACAATGGGTTCAACAGATGGGCAGAACTGGCTTTCTTCGTATATGACGACCGCAGCTCTTGAGTCCCTGAAAAAATCACTTCGGGAGATCGGGACCCTCTATCGGAGCCGGTTAGACCGTGCGCGCCGCCTCTTCATTGAGGAGAGAGCCTGCGCTTTAAAGGGCCTCCGGGATGTCGAGTATTCTGTCAAGCAAGATGTGGCGCAATTCTTCAGAATTAGCTATGCTTCTGTTTGCTTTACTGGTTCGGCTCAGCTTGGATTCAGTATACTCAAGAACAAGATGTTCCAGCCCGGCATTTCGGACCTCGACGTTGCCTGCGTTAGCGCGGACCTGTTTCAAGACAGTTGGACAGACGTGATCACATCCACGCGCGCATTTACTGACGAGACAAAATTCTCAGGGCTGAGTCGGGACGAAATTGATTTGTTTAAACAGAGCATTCTGCGGAGGGGGATGATAAGGGTTTCCCTCATGCCGAGATCTGAAATTAGCCGAGAGTGGCAGGGTTTTGAGCAAAAGCTTACGAGGAAATACGCTCCTTATTTTGGCGAAATCTCTATTGCTGTTTATATGAACGAATATGCTTTCTGCTGGAAGCAAGACGCCGCATTAGCCGGATTTTTCAAGTAGGTGACGCATGGAAAATGATCTTCGCTTTCAAGTGCGATCTCGCGAGATCGTCGATCTTTACTCTGCCATGCGGAATGCCCGCCTTATACTCACGCCATATTTTCAGAGAAATTTGGTTTGGAGGGACGCTCACAAGCGCGACTTCATTGACACCATATTAAAGGGCTATCCGTTCCCGCAAATATTCCTTGCACGCGGCCCAATAGACTTGGAAACGATGGAGGCCTATCAGTGCGTCGTGGACGGGCAACAGAGGCTTAATACGATACGCGAATTCATTGAGGGCAAACTTGATGTTGATGGCAAGCAGTTCTCCGACCTAACTCCGAAGGAGAAAGAGGGTTTCCTGAAGTATGAAATCGCGGTTATCGATTTCGATTTGGATGCTGGGGACCCTAGGCTGAAAGAGATTTTTCACCGTCTGAACAGAACATACTACTCCCTATCTGCCATCGAGAAAATTGCATCCGAGTACAGCGCGTCGGAATTTCTCCTCGTCGCCAGGGTGCTATGCGGTGAGATTACGAAGCAGGCGTTCATGACTGACGACGAACTCATCGATGTAGATGACTCGGCAGAAGAAGGCGACCCCGAGGCCAACAGTTTTGCTCGCGACCCAGGAATCGATGAAGGCGCTTGGAATTGGCTATTGGAGAAGGCGGATGGACCATTCGCGATGCTGATTCAGAACCGTGCGATCTTCACAAGACTAGAGTTTGATAGAAAAGTGCCGCTGATGTTCACCTTGAATATAATGTGCACATATCTCTCCGGTTACTATAATCGAAACGACAAGGTGAGAAAGTTCCTTGAGGATAAGAACAGTGAGTTTCATGAAAAGGAAGAGGTCATAAATGCGCTAAACGAGGCTGCGGGCTTTATCCATCTAATGGACCTTCCAAACGACTCCATGTGGTGGAATAAGGCTAACTTCTTCAGTCTCGTCTGTGAGCTTTCCCGCAACACGGCTATTAAGGCCCTGGGGGCTCCAGTTGTTGGCGGAAAGTTGCTCTCCTTCGCCAATGCTGTGCCCCAAAACTACAGCCTTGCGGCACGGGAAGCTGTCGGACGCAAGAGCCAGCGCGAACTCCGAGGATCAGCAATTCGCACTGCCATTCTTGGGGGCTAGTCACCCGCGCGGGCCCCACACTCATCCGGCAGGGGTGATCCGGGACTGGTGTCGCGGTTGACGTTGATGGCACCAGTTGAAACTGGCGAAACCGGGGGGCAGCGAAACCGGTGGAGGAAACGGGGTCAGAGTCCGTTTTCCGCCCCGCGATTCCCCAGCATCCCAATCCCCTCCAACACCCCCGCCAATTCCACCCGCGCACACTTCACCTCATACATCCCCTGCAACCGCATCCAATAGCCCGGCCCGGTGCCGAAGGCTTGCCCCAACCTTAGCGCCATCTGCGCTGTCACACCCCGCTGACCATTCAGGATGGCCGTCACGGCGTTGGGCGGCACGCGGATGTGGTCGGCGAATTTACGGGCGCTCATGGACAGCGCTTCAAGTTCGTCTTTCAGGATTTCGCCGGGATGGACCGGGGGCAGGTTGTCGATGGCGGGAATGGTCATGGCTGCCTCAGTGGTAATCGACGATTTCAACGTCCACGGCGTCGCCGAGAACCATCAGCGGGTCTTTGCCGGTCGGATTCTCGGCGAAGGCCCATCGGAAGCAAATGCGCCACCGATCATTGATGCGGATGCTGCACTGGTCGGGACGGTCGCCGCCCAGCGCCTCGAAGCGATTGGACGGCGGGTTGCGCAGTTCCACCAGCCGGACGGCGGCTTTCCCCATGTCCTCCACCTCCGGCATGGTGCCAGGTCCCGGGAACAATCCGTCACCGATCTCTCGGAACGGACACCCAGTAAGATCAACCGGTTGCCGTGGTCTGAAACGGCGGCGGCGCCACTCGTTTGCCTATTTGTAAGGCGGGACGCCTCTCTGGTCCGATCCCCCGCCAACAATCCGGCCGATCCCGCTCGTTGGGCCGGGCCGGCCGACAGTCCTCTCTACTCCACCACCATCAGCAGGTCCTTGGTGTCGATCTGCTGGCCCGGCGCCACGGCGACCCGCTTGACCGTGCCGGCCCGTTCGGCGCGCACCGCCGTTTCCATCTTCATCGCCTCGATGGCCAGCAACAGGTCGCCCTTTTCGACCGCGGCGCCTTCGCGCACCGCCACGCTGACCACCAGGCCGGGCATCGGGGCGGCGACGTGGGCCGGGTTGCCGTCTTCCGCCTTGGGCTGGGCCGGGCGTGACGGCGCCACCGACTTGTCGGCCACCTTGACGGTGCGCGGCTGCCCGTTCAGTTCGAAGAACACCTTGCGCTGGCCGTCCTCGTCGGCTTCCGCCGTGGCCAGATAGCGGATGATCAGGCTCTTGCCCTTTTCCAGGTCGACGCTGATCTCCTGGCCCGGCTCCATGCCGTAGAAGAATACCGGCGTCGGCAGCACGCTGACGTCCGAGAACTTCTTCTTGGTGAAGGCATAGTCACGGAACACCTTGGGATACATCAGGTAGGACGCGAACTCGTCGTCGCTGACATGGCGGGCCACCTGCTTTTCGGCCTCGGCGCGCAATGTGTCCAGGTCGGCCGGCGGGGTCACGGCGCCGTAACGCTGGGTGAAGGGCTTCTCGTCCTTCAACACCTTGCGGCTCAGCGCCTCGGGCCAGCCGCCCGGCGGCTGCCCCAGTTCGCCGCGGAACAATTGCACCACCGATTCGGGGAAGGCGATTTCCTTGTCGGGGTCGGCGACGTCTTCGGCGGAAAGACCGGTGGTCACCATCATCAAAGCCATGTCGCCCACCACCTTGCTGGTCGGCGTCACCTTGACGATGTCGCCGAACAGGCGGTTGACGTCGGCATAGGCGTGCGACACCCGGTCCCACTTTTCCTCAATGCCGAGGCTTTTCGCCTGCTGGCGCAGGTTGGTGTACTGGCCGCCGGGCATTTCGTGCAGATAGACTTCCGCCGTCCCGGCCTTGATGTCTGCCTCGAAGGCGGAATATTGGCGCCTGGCGTGTTCCCAGTAAAGGGCGATGCGGTCCATGGAATCCTGGTCCAGGCCGGGATCGCGCGGATGGCCCTTCAGGGCGGCGCGGATCGAGCCCAAGGGCGGCTGGCTGGTGGTGCCGCTCATGGAATCCATGGCGCCATCGACGGCATCGATTCCGGCATCGACCGCCGCCAGCACGCTGGCCGCCGACAGGCCCGAAGTGTCGTGGGTGTGGAAGGCGATGGGGATCGAGATTTCCTCTTTCAGCGCCTTGAACAGCATGGATGCGGCGCGCGGGCGGACCAGCCCGGCCATGTCCTTGACCGCCAGGATGTGGGCGCCGGCCTTCTCCAACTGCTTGGCCAGGCCGACATAATATTTCAGGTCGTATTTCGGCCGGGCCGCATCGCCGATATCGCCGGTATAGCAGATGGCCGCCTCGCACACGGCGCCGGTCTCGATCACCGCGTCCATGGCGAAGCGCATGTTCTCGACCCAGTTCAGGCAGTCGAACACCCTGAACACGTCCAGGCCGGCCTTGGCGGCCCGCTCGATGAAGTACTTGACCACGTTGTCGGGATAGTTGGTGTAGCCGACCCCGTTGGCCGAGCGCAGCAGCATCTGGGTCAGCAGGTTGGGCATGGCGGTGCGCAATTGCGCCAGCCGGTCCCATGGGTCCTCGGTCAAGAAGCGCATGGCGACGTCGAAGGTGGCCCCGCCCCAGCATTCCACCGAGAACAGATCGGGCAGCATCTTGGCGTAAGCCGGCGCGATCTTGACCAGATCATGGGTGCGCATGCGGGTGGCCAGCAGCGATTGGTGGGCGTCGCGCATGGTGGTGTCGGTCAGCAGCACCCGGTCTTGCGCCAGCATCCAGTCGGCCAGGCCCTTGGCGCCCTGTTCGGCCAGGATCTGCTTGGTGCCGGATGGAATGTCGCCAAGCGGCAGATGGGGCAGGGGCGGCGCGTATTCCTGGTGCGGTCGGGTGCTGCCCTTGACCTCGGGGTGGCCGTTGACCATCACCTCGGCGACGAAGGACAGCAAACGGGTGGCGCGGTCCTTGCGGGCGGAATGATGGAACAGTTCCGGCGTTTCGTCGATGAAGCGGGTGGTGTACTCGCAGGCGACGAAGCGCGGATGGGCGATGACGTTTTCCAGGAAGGTCAGGTTGGTGTTGACGCCGCGGATGCGGAACTCGCGCAGCGCGCGGTCCATGCGGGCGATGGCCTCGTCGGGGGTCGACGCCCAGGCGGTGACCTTTTCCAGCAGCGAATCGTAATGCCTGGTGATCAGCGCCCCGGAAAAGGCGGTGCCGCCATCCAGGCGGATGCCGAAGCCGTTGGCGCCGCGATAGGCGGTGATGCGGCCGTAATCGGGGATGAAATTGTTGGACGGGTCCTCGGTGGTGACGCGGCACTGGATGGCGTGGCCGTTCAGGCGGATGTCGGCTTGGCGGGGCACGCTGGAACCGGGCGCCCCGATGGGCGCGCCGCCGGCGATCAGGATCTGCGACTTGACGATGTCGATGCCGGTGACGACTTCGGTGACGGTGTGCTCGACCTGGACGCGGGGATTGACCTCGATGAAATAGAAGGCGCCGGTATCGGCATCCATCAGGAACTCGACGGTGCCGGCGTTCTGATAGCTGACGGCGCGGCCCAGCTTCATGGCGGCGGCGCACAATTCGTCGCGCTGGCGTTCGGACAGATAGGGGGCGGGCGCGCGTTCCACCACCTTCTGATTGCGGCGCTGGACCGAGCAATCGCGCTCGAACAGATGGACCAGATTGCCGTGGGCATCGCCGATGATCTGCACTTCCACATGGCGGGCGCGGCGCACCAGCTTTTCCAGATAGACCTCGTCATTGCCGAAGGCGGACTTGGCCTCGCGCCGGGCGGTGGCGACCAGTTCGATCAGCTGGGTGTCGTCCTCGATCACCCGCATGCCGCGGCCGCCGCCGCCCCAACTGGCCTTCAGCATCAGGGGATAGCCGACATCGGCCGCCAGCTTCAGGCAGGCCTGGTCGTCATGGGGCAGCGGGCCGGTGGCCGGCATCACCGGCACGCCGGCCGCGACGGCGGCGTTGCGGGCCGACACCTTGTTGCCCAACAGGCGCATGACGTCGGAAGACGGCCCGACGAAGGTCAGGCCGGCGGCTCGGGCTGCGTCGGCGAAATCGGGGTTTTCCGACAGGAAGCCATAGCCGGGATGAACGCCGTCGGCGCCGGATTCACGCGCGACGCGGATCATCTCGTCGGCGGACAGATAGGCCTCGATGGGGCCCAGTCCGGTGCCGATCAGATAGCTTTCGTCGGTCTTGAAGCGGTGCAGCGCGAAGCGGTCCTCGGTCGAGTAGACCGAAACGGTCTTCAGGCCCAGCTCGGTGGCGGCGCGCGCGATGCGGATGGCGATCTCGCCGCGATTGGCGATCAGAAGCTTGGTGATGGGCTTGGACATGAAGGCCGCCTGTTCAAAGGTTGTCAGAGCCGGTTCATCCGGCATTTTTCGCGCGCTATACACAGAAAACCACCAGCGCCATCCTGGCAACCGCCCGTATGGGCCATCGAACGGGTAGGCGCGCCGTTTGGAAAGTGGTATTACCAGATGGATGCCCCGTCGTCACTCAGAGAGAAGCCATGCCTTTGCCCGGCCGCCCCGACACCGTCTATTATTTCGGCACCTGCCTGGTCGATCTGTTCTATCCCGAGGCCGGTCTGGCCGGGATGGAGCTGTTGAAGCGGGCCGGGATGCGGGTGGTGTTTCCCGCCGACCAAAGCTGCTGCGGCCAGCCGGCCCGGAATTCCGGCTATTTCGACGAGGCCCGCGCCGTGGCGCTGCGTCAGATCAAGGCCTTTCCCCAGCCCTGGCCGATCGTGGTGCCGTCGGGGTCGTGCGCCGGCATGATGAAGACCCATTATCCCGACTTGTTCGAAGGCCGGCCCGAGCACGAGGCCGCCAAGGCCTTTGCATCCAGAGTGTTCGAACTGACCGACTTCCTGGTCAACGTCGTCAACATCCGGTTGACCGACAAGGGCCAGCCGCTGACCGTCACCTGGCACGGCTCGTGTCATTCGATGCGCGAGATGGGGGTGGTCGATCAGCCCAAGGCCCTGCTGCGCCAATTGGCCAACGTCACCCTGGTCGAGAACGGCCGCGAGAAGGAATGCTGCGGCTTCGGCGGCACCTTCGCGGTGCGCCAGCCGGAAATCTCGGCGGCCATGGTCGCCGACAAGGTGGCGGCGCTCGAGGACACCCGGGCGGCCCGGGTGGTCTCGGGCGATTGCGGCTGCCTGATGAACATCACCGGGGCCATGGGCAAAAAGGGCAGCCCCATGGGCGGCCAGCACATCGCCCAATTCCTGCTGGAGCGCGTCGATGGGTGACTTCACTTCCCGCGCGCCGGCCGCGCTGAACGATCCCACCTTGCGCGCCAATTTCCGCCGGGCCATGGACGGCCTGATGACCAAGCGCGCCGCCCAGTTCGCCGACCAGGACGCCTGGGAGAGCTTGCGCGCCCGGGGCGCCGCCGCCAAGGCCCGTGTCGTCGCCCGCCTGCCCGAATTGTTGGTGGAACTGGAAGCCAACCTGACCCGCAACGGCATCGTCGTTCATTGGGCCGAAACCACCGCCCAGGCCAACGCCATCGTGCTCGACATCTTGCAAAAGGCGGGTGCGAAAACGGTGATCAAGGGCAAGTCGATGGTGTCCGAGGAGATGGAGCTGAACCATCACCTGGAAGCCCACGGCATCCGCGCGGTGGAATCCGACCTGGGCGAATACATCATCCAATTGGCCGGCGAGGCCCCCAGCCACATCGTCATGCCCTGCATCCACAAGAACAAGGCCGAGATCGCCCGATTGTTCGAGGCCAACATCGCCGGCCTGGGCTACACCGAGGATGTCGATGCCCTGACGGCCGCCGCGCGGGCGGCGTTGCGCGGCCAGTTCGCCGCGGCCGATGCCGGCATCTCGGGCGTCAATTTCGCCGTCGCCGAGACCGGGACCCTGGTGCTGGTGGAAAACGAAGGCAACGGGCGGCTGTCCACCACATTGCCGCCGCTGCACATCGCGGTGATGGGCATCGAGAAGCTGGCGGAAAAGCTGGACGATCTGCCGGCGCTGTTGTCCTTGCTGCCGCGCTCGGCCACCGGTCAGGCCATCACCACCTATGTCAACATGATCAGCCGGCCCCGGCAGCCGGGCGAGAAGGACGGGCCCAAGGCGGTCCATGTGGTGCTGCTGGATTCCGGGCGTTCGCGCGTCTATGCCGACGCCCAGCTGCAAGACACGCTGCGCTGCATCCGCTGCGGCGCCTGCATGAACCATTGCCCGGTCTATTCCCGGGTCGGCGGCCACACCTACAAGTTCGTCTATCCCGGGCCGATCGGAAAAATCCTGACGCCGCAGCTGGAGGGACTCGATTGCGCCGGCGACCAGCCGCACGCTTCGACCCTGTGCAACGCCTGCGTCGAGGTCTGTCCGGTCAAGATCCCCATCGCCGACATTCTGGTCCGGCTGCGGGCCGAATCGGTCAATTCCACCGGCTCGGGCGCGGTCAAGGGCGCCGGCTCGATGCGCAAGCGCCTGGAAAGCCTGGCGTGGCAAGGGTGGGCGGCGATGTACAAGGTGCCCATGCTGTACCGCCTGGGCAGTTGGGGGCTGACCCGGCTGGGCAATTGGCTGCCGGACAGCCTGCCGATGCTGAAGCGCTGGACAGCGGTGCGGACCCGGCCGCGCTTCGCCGCCAAGACCTTGCACGAACTGGCCCGCGACAAGGGTTACGACCATGAATGAGACCGCCCGCGCCAACATCCTGGCCCGCCTGCGGGCGGCGCCGCGCCAAATGGTGCGGGACCGGCCCGACTGGACGCCGCCGACCTATGGCGAGGGTCGCCTGGCCCGGTTCCGCGCCATGCTGGAAGCGGTGCACGGCGAAATCCACGAGGTCACCACCGAGGATTGGGCGGAACGCCTGGGCGTGCTGCTGGCCGATCGCGGCGCGACCCGGGTGATGGTTCCGCCCGGCCTGGCCCTGCCCGACGGGCTGGTCGCCGTCCCCTATGACCAACCGGTCGAGGAGCTGAAGGCGGTCCTGGTCCAAGGTGTCGAGGCCGGCATCACCTGGGCCAAGGCGGCCATCGCCGATACCGGCACCCTGGTCTTGTGGCCCGACGCGGACGAGCCGCGCCTGACGAGCCTGCTGCCGCCGATCCATGTGGTGCTGCTGCGCCTGGGCAGCCTGGTGGACAATCTGGCCCAAGTGATGGCCGATCAGAACTGGGCGGCGGGCATGCCGACCAACGCGCTGCTGATCTCGGGGCCGTCGAAGACCGCCGACATCGAACAGACCCTGGCCTATGGCGTGCACGGCCCGAAAGAGCTGATCGTCCTGGTCCTGACCGACGCCTGAGGCCCGCCATGACCACCCTGATCCACGACCTTGCCGCCTTCGTTCCCGACGACCGCCTGATCCGCGATCCGCTGCGGCTTTTGGCCTATGGCACCGATGCCAGCTTCTATCGGCTGGTGCCCAAGGTGGTGGTCAAGGCCGAAAGCGAGGACGAGGTCCGAAGCGTGCTGGATGTCTGCCATCGCCACCATGCGCCGGTGACCTTCCGCGCCGCCGGCACCAGCCTGTCGGGGCAGTCGGTCACCGATTCGGTGCTGCTGCTGCTGGGCGACAATTGGAACGGGGTGCGGGTGCTGGACCAGGGTCTTAGCATCGCGCTGCAGCCGGGCGTCATCGGCGCGGAGGCCAACCGCCGCCTGGCCGCCTTCGCCCGCAAGATCGGCCCCGACCCGGCCAGCATCGATAGCGCCAAGATCGGCGGCATGGCCGCCAACAATTCCAGCGGCATGTGCTGCGGCACCGCCGACAATTCCTATCAGACCCTGGTGACCATGCGGCTGATCCTGGCCGACGGCACCTTGGTCGATACCGGCGACGCGGCCTCGGTGGAACGCTTCCGCCACAGCCATGCCGGATTGCTGGCCGAACTGGCCGAACTGGGCCGCGCCACCCGCGCCGACCAGGCGTTGGCCGAACGCATCCGCGCCAAGTTCGCCATCAAGAACACCACCGGCTACGGGCTGAATTCGCTGGTGGATTTCGAGGACCCGCTCGACATCTTGCAGCATCTGATGATCGGGTCCGAGGGCACCTTGGGCTTCATCGCCGAGATCACCTATCGCACCGTGCCCGATCACGCCGACAAGGCCAGCACCTTGATGCTGTTTCCCGACCTGGCCGAGGCCTGCCGGGCGGTGGCGATCTTGAAAAGCCACCCGGTGGCGGCGGTGGAACTGATGGACCGCCCGGCGCTGCGCGCCGTCGAGGACAAGCCCGGCATGCCGGACGGTCTGGCCGATCTGCCCGACCAGGCCGCCGCCCTGCTGGTGGAAACCCGTGCCGAGAACGCGGCCGCCCTGGCCGCCAATATCGAGGCGATCAGCCAGGCTCTGGCCGGCTTTGGTTTCGCCCGGCCCCATGCCTTCACCACCGATTCCGGCGAGAGCGCCAAACTGTGGAAGATCAGGAAGGGCCTGTTTCCGGCGGTGGGCGCGGTCCGCAAGGTCGGGACCACGGTGATCATCGAGGACGTCGCCTTCAAGATTCCCGACCTGGCCGCCGCCACCCTTGACCTGCAGGCGCTGCTGACCCGGCACGCTTATCCGGAAGCGATCATTTTCGGCCATGCGCTGGACGGCAATCTGCACTTCGTCTTCACCCAGGATTTCGGGCAAGAGGCGGAAGTGAAACGCTACGCCGCCCTGATGGACGACGTCGCCGATCTGGTGGTCAACAAGTATGACGGGTCCTTGAAGGCCGAACACGGAACCGGCCGCAACATGGCGCCCTTCGTCGCCCTGGAATGGGGCACCCAGGCCCACGCCTTGATGTGGCGGATCAAGCGGCTGCTGGACCCGCAGGGGCTGCTCAATCCCGGTGTCATCATGGATGACAACCCGCATGCCCATCTCGAGAATTTGAAGCCGCTGCCGCCGGCCGATCCTTTGGTCGATACCTGCATCGAATGCGGCTTCTGCGAAAGGATGTGCCCGTCGCATGGCCTGACCCTGTCGCCCCGCCAGCGCATCACCGGCTGGCGCGAGATCTCGCGCGCCGATGCCGCCGGGGAAGACAGCCGGGCCTTGTCGACGCTTTACGATTACATGGGGCTCGACACCTGCGCCGCCTGCGGCTTGTGCGCCACCGCCTGTCCGGTCGGCATCGAGACCGGCAGTCTGATCAAGGCGCTGCGCGGGCGCAAGGCGGGCGGCCTTGAAAAGGGAATCGGCCGGCTGGCCGGCAAATATTTCGGCGCCACCCTGACCGCCACCCGCCTGGGCCTGGCGGCCGCGTCGCTGGTGCGCCGCCACTGGCCGCGCCCGGCCCAGTCACCCCGACCGGGCAAGCCAGCTTCGACCGGCGACGCGGTGGTCTATATCCCGTCCTGCGCCTCGCGAGCCATGGGCACGGCGGCGTCGGATGGCGAGACCCGGCCTTTAACCTCGGTGGTCGCCACCATCTTCGACCGCGCCGGCTTCGCCATGGTGCTGCCCGACGGGCTGGACGAACTGTGCTGCGGGTTGCCGTTCGAAAGCCGCGGCCTGGCCGCCACCGCCCAATCCAAGGGCGACCAGATGCTGGCCGCCCTGATCACGGCCAGCGACGGCGGCCGGTTGCCGGTGGTGATGGACACCTCGGCCTGTTCCAACCGGCTGAAGGCGATCCGCCAGGCCGGCCTGACCGTGCTGGACCTGGTCGAGTTCCTGGCCACCCGTGCCCTTCCGCGCCTGACCATCCGGCGCCAGACCGGCCCGGTGCTGCTGCATGTGCCCTGTTCGATCAAGAAGCAGGGGCTGGAAGAGGCGATGATCGCCCTGGCCCGGGCCTGCGCCGATCAGGTGGTGGTGCCGGAATCGGTCACCTGTTGCGGCTTCGGCGGCGATCGCGGTTTCGCCGTGCCGGAATTGAACAGCCACGCCTTGCGCCGACTGACGGTGCCCGAGACCTGCCCAGAGGGATTTTCCGCCAACCGCACCTGCGAGATCGGTTTGACCGAGCATGCCGGCATCCCCTATCGCTCCATCGCCTATCTGGTCGAGCGCTTAAGTCGAATGGCATAGGCCAGAGGTGATGCGGACAGGCGCGGATGTGTGTAAGGTAGCGCCTGTGTGCAACGCCAGGGGTAGTGGTGCTCGATGGAGTACGTGGTTGAGAACGAGCAGGGCGACAATTCCGGGATTGTCATCTGTCTGACCGGGCGGGTCGATTATGCGGCGGTCGGCAGCTTCACGTCGATCATCGAGACCGCGCAGGAATTGGCGCCCAAGCGGCTGCGGGTCGACATGACCCGGGTGTCCGGCATCGATTCGGTCGGGTTCGGCCTGATGATCATGCTGCGCGAGGCATTGCCGACCGCGCAGATCGTCCTGTCGGGCGCCGAAGGCGTGGCCAAGCGGCTGCTGGGCCTGTTCGACGCCTCCAGCCTGTTCGAAATCCGCGAATAAGCCGGCTTAATGCTGCTCGCGGGTGGCGGTGAAGCGGACCTTGGGGAAATCCTGGCCGGCCCGGCCCAATTGCCATGAATTGCGCGCCAGATAGACCAGGCCGCCATCGCGGTCTTCAGCCATGTTCGACTTGTTGGCGGCCATGAAGCGCTCCATCTCGGCCGGCTCGTCGGCGAAGACCCAGCGGGCGGTGACGAAGCCGCCATCCTCGAACCCGGCCTTGATATTGTATTCGGCCCCGATGCGGGTGGTCAGCACGTCGAACTGCAAGGGGCCGACCACGCCGACGATCCAGGTCGAGCCGTCCAGCGGCTTGAACACCTGGCTGACTCCTTCCTCGGCCAGATCGTCCAGCGCCTTCTTCAATTGCTTGGCCTTCATCGGGTCGTCCAGGCGGACCCGGCGCAGCACTTCCGGGGCAAAGGTGGGAATGCCCAGGAAGTTGATGTCCTCGCCCTCGGTCATGGTGTCGCCGATGCGCAATTGCCCGTGGTTGGGGATGCCCATGATGTCGCCGGGGAAGGCCTCTTCCGCCAGTTCGCGGCTTTGCGCCAGGAAGAACACCGGATTGTAGACCGCCATCACCTTGCCCGACCGCACATGCTTGAGCTTCATGCCGCGCTTGAACTGGCCCGAGCAGATGCGGAAAAAGGCGATGCGGTCGCGGTGGTTGGGATCCATGTTGGCCTGGATCTTGAACACGAAGCCCGAGACCTTGTCTTCGGCCGGCTCGACGATGCGGGTGTCGGCCTTGCGGGCCAGGGGGGCGGGGGCCAGCCGGCCGACGCCCCTCAGCAATTCGGCGACGCCGAAGGTCTTCAAGGCCGAGCCGAAGAAGACCGGGGTCAGGTGACCGGCCAGGAAGCTTTCCAGATCGAATTCGGGATAACCGCCCCTGACCAGCTCGACATCGTCGCGAAGCTTGTCGGCGGCGGCCTTTCCCACCGCCTCGTCCAGGCGGGGATCGTCCAGGCTGGCATCGACGGCGATTTCGGCGATGTGGTCGCCGCGGCCGGGATCGAACAAGATCACCCGGTCGCGCAGCAGGTCATAGACGCCCTTCAGGTCGCGGCCCATGCCGATGGGCCAGGTGACCGGGGCGACGTCGAGCGCCAGGGTCTTCTCGATCTCGTCCAACAGGTCCAGGGGATCGCGGCCCTCGCGATCGACTTTGTTGACGAAGGTGACGATGGGCACGTCGCGCAGGCGGCACACCTCGAACAGCTTCAGGGTCTGGGTCTCGATGCCCTTGGCGGCGTCCAGCACCATGACCGCCGAATCGACGGCGGTCAGGGTGCGGTAGGTGTCTTCCGAGAAATCTTCGTGGCCGGGCGTGTCCAGAAGGTTGTAGGACAGGCCCTCATGTTCGAAACTCATCACCGAGGCCGACACCGAGATGCCGCGTTCCTTTTCGATGGCCATCCAGTCCGACCGGGTGCGGCGCTGCTCGCCCCTGGCGCGCACGGCGCCGGCCATCTGGATGGCGCCGCCGAACATCAGAAGCTTTTCGGTCAGCGTGGTCTTGCCCGCATCGGGATGCGAGATGATGGCGAAGGTGCGCCGAAGCGCCAGTTCCTGGATCAGCGTGCTCATGGGGGCGGTTTTTCCCCGGTTCTGCACCGGAAAGCAAGCGAATTGACGAAAGGAAGGCTGTCCATGACCACGCTTATCCTGCCACCCGATCTGGCCGACCGCCTGGACGCCGTCGCCCGCCGTCTGCGCCGCAAGCCCGAGGAATGCGCGCTCGCGGCCATCCGCACCTTCATCGAGGATTGCGAAGACAACGCCCGGCTGGCAACCAGCCTGAACCCCGACGGCATCGCCCGCCCGCCCGAGGATTTTTGGGATTAGCACACAAGGTTGAAAATCCCTTATAGTCATTGGTCATAGTGCAGCGATTAGGCGCTCCCCTCCGATGCAGCTTTCGATCTCGCGTACCTTGGTGGTGATCTACTCGGCGATCGCCGTGGTGTCGTTCGCGGCCATCGGCATGGCCAGCACCTGGATTCAGGAACGTTCCGTCACCACCATCGCCGCCGCCGAGTCACGCCGCAACGCCGAACTGATCTTCCAGAATCTCTATTCGGTGATGCGCAAGGGCTGGAGCAAGGCCGAGATCACCGATCTGGTCGGCCGCATGAACGACGCCATCCCCGACATCCGGGTGTCGGTCTATCGCAGCCAGCAGGTGGCCGATTCCTTCGGCGAGATCGAGGGCGACCGCGTGGTGCGCAGCACCGACCAGGACATCGCCGCCGCCATGGCCTTGGGCCAGGACCGGCTGATCACCCTGGGCGACACGCTGCGCTATATCTATCCGGTCACCGTCAGCGCCGAGTGCCAGGAATGCCATGTCGGGGCGAAGATCGGATCGGTCAACGGGGTGATCGACATCCGTTTCCCGATCTCGCGCCTGCGGGTGCCGCTGGAATTCACCCTGGGCACCATCACCTGGGTCTTCACCGCCGTCATCGCCATCATCTTCGTGCTGGTGCTGGTCAAGGTCCGCTATCTGGTGGCGCGGCCGATCACCAATCTGGCCCGCCACATCGACGGCATCGTCGTCTCGGGCGACCTGTCGCGCCGCGTCACCGGCCGGTCCTATCAATGGCTGTCCGAGGTGGGCTCGCTGGCCCACAACTTCAACCGCCTGATGGAGGACCTGGAAAGCAGCCGCGCCGCCCTGGTCGAGCAATCCATTACCGACCCGCTGACCGGCCTGGCCAATCGCCGCCGCTTTTCCGAGGCCCTGGCCGCCGAAGTGGTGCGTTCGCAGCGCTACGGCCATCCGTTCGGGCTGATCATGCTGGATCTCGACGGCTTCAAGCCGATCAACGACCGCCACGGCCACGCCGCCGGCGACATGGTGCTGTCGGCCGTCGCCGAGGCGCTGACCGCCAATGTGCGGGTCAACGACCTGGCCGCCCGGTTGGGCGGCGACGAATTCGTGGTGCTGCTGCCGGAAACCGGGCCGGAAGGCATCAAGGCGCTGTGCGACAAGCTGACCCACGCCATCCACGCCCTGCGGGTCACCACCGCCACCGCCGAATTGTCGGTGGGTGTCAGCCTGGGCGCGGCGCTGTTCCCCGACCAGGGCCGCTCGGCCGGCGAATTGCTGGCCCGCGCCGATGCCGCCATGTATGCCGACAAGGGACGGCACAAGAGCCGGGGGTTCTAAGCCCCGGCCCCTGCCGGCAGGTCAGCCGCGCAGCGTTCCCCCGGTGGCCTTGACCACCGCATCGACCACCTTCTTGGTCACCGCCTCGATCTCGTCGTCGGTCAGGGTCTTTTCGGTCGGCTGCAGGGTGATCGACACCGCCAGCGACTTCTTGCCCTCGCCGACATTCGGCCCTTCATACAGGTCGAACACCGAGGCGTCGGTGATCAGCGCCTTGTCGGCACCTCGCGCCGCCTTCAGCACCGTATCGGCGGCAACCTTGGCATCCAGCACGAAGGCGAAGTCGCGTTCAAGCGGCTGGAAGGCGGCCAGCTTCAACAGCGGCTTGGCCTTGGTCGCACGCGCCTTGACCGGCGGCAGGGCTTCCAGGAACAGCTCGAAGGCCACCATCGGCCCCTTGACGTCCATCTGGGTCAGGATGCCGGGATGCATCTCGCCGAAGAAGGCGACGGCCTTGTTGCCCAGCTTCAAGGTGCCCGAGCGGCCGGGGTGGTACCAGGCCGGCGCTTCCGCCACCACCTGGAACGAATCCGGGTTGGCCCCGGCGGCATTGATGGCGGCCAGCAGATCGGCCTTGGCGTCGAACAGATCGACGGCCCGGGCCTTGTCGGCCCAATGGCGGGCGCTAGCGCGGCCGGCGCGAAGACCGGCGGCGACGGCGCGCTGCTGGCCGGGCATCGGACCGTCGAATTGCGGGCCGATCTCGAACAGGGCCAGGTCCTTGAAGCCACGGTCGGCGTTGCGGCCGGCCGCCGCCACCAGATTGGGCAGCAGGCTGGGGCGCATGCAATCCAGGTCGGCCGAGATCGGGTTGGCCAGATGCAACTCGGGCGCGCCGCCGCCGAACAGCTTGGCCTGGTTCGAGGCCAGGAACGACCAGGTGACGGTCTCGACCATGCCGCGCGTCGCCAGATGACGGCGCACGAACGAGGCGCGGCGCTGGCCGGGCGTCAGCACCGGCTTCGGCGTGGTCGGGCGCGGCAGCGGCACTTCCGGCAGCTTGTCGAAGCCGTTGACGCGGATCACCTCTTCCACCAGATCGTGCTCGGCCGAGATGTCGCCGCGCCAGGACGGCGGCACCACCAGCAGACCGCCGGCATGTTCCGACACCGTGCAGCCCAGGCCCCTCAGGATGGCTTCCTGCTTGGCGACCGCCACATCGACGCCGCCCAGGCCGGCGACACGGGCCGGGCGCAGCACGATCGATTTCTGCCATTCCGGCGGTTCGCCGGCGACGATGATGTCCGACGCTTCGCCGCCGCACAGTTGAAGGATCAGCCGGGTGGCGATCTCGGTGGCATCGACCAGGAAGGCCGGATCGACGCCGCGCTCGAAGCGGAAGCGGGCGTCGGACAGGATGTCCAGCTTGCGGCCCGTCGCGGCGGTGCGGATCGGGTCGAAAGTGGCGGTTTCCAGGAAGACCTCGGTGGTCGTCTCGGTGCAGCCCGAATGCTCGCCGCCCATGATGCCGGCCAGGGCTTCCGGCCCGGCCTCGTCGGCGATCACCGTCATGGTCGGCTCAAGCGCATAGGTCTTGCCGTTCAGGGCCACCAATTGCTCGCCGGATCGCGCCAGGCGGGCGCGGATGTCGCCCTTGACCTTGCCAGCGTCGAACACATGCAGCGGCCGCGCCAGGTCGTAGGTGACGTAATTGGTGATGTCCACCAGGGCGGAAATCGGACGCAGGCCGATGGCGGTCAGGCGGTCCTTCAGCCAGGCCGGGCTTTCGCCGTTCCTGACGCCCTTGATCATGCGGCCGACGAACATCGGGCAGGCCGAGGCGGTGTCGGCGGAAAATTCCAGCTTGACCCCGATCGGCGACTTGAAGGTGCCCTTGACCGGGCTTGCATCCAGCGGCTTCAGCGTGCCCAGGCCCGAGGCGGCCAGGTCGCGGGCGATGCCGCGCACGCCCAGGCAGTCGGCGCGGTTGGGGGTGATCGACACCTCGATCATCGGATCGACGCTCAAGATATCGACCAGCTTGGTGCCGGGCGTCAGCGTGGCGTCCAGTTCGGCGATGCCGTCATGGTCCTCGCCCATCTCCAGCTCGCGCCACGAGCACATCATGCCCTGGCTTTCGACGCCGCGGACATTGCCCTTCTTCAGGGGCTGGCCGGTGGCGGGAATGACCACGCCGGGCTGGGCCAGGATCACCTTCAGGCCGGCCCGGGCGTTGGGCGCGCCGCACACCACCTGCAGCACCTGGCTGCCGTTATCGACCTTGCACACCCGCAAACGGTCGGCGTCGGGATGCTTGTCGGCCTCCAGCACATGGCCGACGACGAAGCCGGAAAGCCGGGCGGCCGGATCGACCACCCCTTCCACTTCCAGACCCATCTCGGTCAGGCGGGTCTCGATCTCGGCCAGGGTGGCGGTGGTTTCCAGGTGGTCCTTCAACCAGGACAGGGTGAATTTCATCGGGTCAGCCCCCCGGACAGCGTGGGCACGTCAAGGGGCACGAAGCCGTAATGCTTCAGCCACCTAAGGTCGGATTCGAAGAAGGTGCGCAGATCGGGGATGCCGTATTTCAGCATGGCGACGCGCTCGACGCCCATGCCGAAGGCGAAGCCCTGATACTCGTCGGGATCGATGTTGCAGGCCCGCAGGACGTTGGGATGGACCATGCCGCAGCCCAGGATTTCCAGCCAGCCTGCCCCGTTTCCAATTTTGAGCTCGCCACCCTCGCGCGAGCAGCCGATATCGACCTCGGCCGACGGTTCGGTGAAGGGGAAGAAGCTGGGGCGGAAGCGCACCGGCACCTCGTCCACCTCGAAGAAGGTGCGCACGAACTCGGCCAGCACGCCCTTCAGGTGGCCCATATGGGTCGCCTTGTCGATGACCAGACCCTCGATCTGATGGAACATCGGGGTGTGGGTCATGTCGGAATCGCAGCGATAGGTGCGACCGGGCGCGATGATGCGGATGGGCGGCTGGTTGGCCAGCATGGTGCGGATTTGCACCGGGCTGGTGTGGGTGCGCAGCAGATGGCGCGAGCCGTCTTCCTGTTCGCCGAAATAGAAGGTGTCGTGCATCTGCCGGGCCGGATGCTCGGCCGGGATGTTGAGCGCGGTGAAATTGTGGAAATCGTCCTCGATGTCGGGACCTTCCGCCACCTCGAAGCCCATGTTGGCGAAGATGGCGACCATCTCGTCCATCACCTGGGCGATGGGGTGGACGCGGCCCGATTGCGTGTCGGGGCGGACCGGAAGCGTGACATCGACCCGCTCGCGGGCCAGGCGCTGATCCAGGGCGGCGCTATCCAGCACCGCCTTGCGCGCGGCGATCGCTTCGGCCACCTGATCCTTGACCTGGTTCAGCGCGGCACCGGCGGCCTTGCGGGCCTCGGGGTCCATCTTGCCCAGCGACGCCATCAGGGCCGAGATGCTGCCCTTCTTGCCCAACAGCGCGACGCGCGCCGCTTCCAGGGCGTCACCGTCGGCGGCACCCTCGACCGAGGCCAGCGCGGCGGCCAGGATATTATCCAGATCTTCCATCCCGAGTTCCCCATCAGACACGAAAGGGGGCCGCCTTCTCAGGCAGCCCCCTCCATCGATTTCAAAGGCCGGACCAGCCTTACTGGAGGGCCGCCTGGGCCTTTTGAACCAGCGACTTGAAGGCTTCCGGCTCGCGCGCGGCGATGTCGGCCAGGACCTTGCGGTCCAGGGCGATGCCGGCCTTCTTCAGGCCGTCCATGAAGCGCGAATAGGGCAGGCCGTGCTGGCGGGTGCCGGCATTGATGCGCTGGATCCACAGGGCGCGGAAATTGCGCTTCTTGGCCCGGCGATCGCGATAGGCATAACGCAGCGCCTTCTCGACCTTCTGGATCGCCACCCTAAAGCAGGTGGAGGAACGGCCGCGGAAGCCCTTGGCCAGCTTCAGAATCTTCTTGTGACGGGCGGACGTGGTCACGCCCCGCTTGACGCGCGCCATGTTACTTGTCTCCGTACGGCAGGTAGTAGGTCTTGACCTTCTCGGCATCACCCTTGAACAGGATGAACGTGCCGCGGGCCTGACGCTTCATGTCCTGGGGCTTGGCCGACAGGCAGTGACGCTTGTTGGCGGCAGCGGCCTTGACCTTGCCGGTGCCGGTGAGCTTGAACCGCTTCTTGGCGGCGCTCTTGGTCTTCATCTTGGGCATTTTCGCGATCCTTGCGAATGAGAGTTCAGATGCGTTTCCGAGGCGGCGGGGCATGCCCTTGATCAGGCCCGCGCTCGCCCGAAGGGTGATGCTTATAACGGCAGAGGGCCGCGATTGCAAGGGGGTGCGCCTCTTGACGAAAGGACGGTGCTGACATCTGATAGACCACGGCCCTGGGAGACAGCCATGAGCGAGTCCGAACCCGTGACATTGCACGAGGACGAGAAAACAGGAGATCGGTTTCTCGTCTACGGGACCGACAAGGGACTTCGGCTTGATATCCGTTATGAAGGCAATTCCCTGTGGATGACGCAGGCGCAAATCGCTGAGCTGTTCGGTCGCGATGTTTCGGTGATTTCCAGGCACATCGCCAATGTGATCGAAGACGGGGAGCTTCCTCAGGAAGGCAATTTGCAAAAAATGCAAATTGCCGGATCAACGCGCCCTGTCGTCCTCTACAGCCTCGACATGGTCATTTCGGTCGGCGCCGGGTTCAAAACTCAAGTGCAACAGCGATTGATTTTGCGAAGGCCTCGATGGGGGTAAGGAGGCCGGGGCGCTTTCGGGTTGTGGTGTTGCAGGTCCAGACGATGCCGTGGATGCCGTTTTCCGAGACGGCGTTGAAAAGGGTTTGGCGCGGAAGGCTGATCGCAGCGAAGCCATGATGATGGCCACCGACGGCCTGATCACTGCCGTTAGCGGGTGGCGCTGAATGCTCATTTCTATTTTTTCTTGGCTGGCCAGATGGACTTGGCAAAGTTGTGAGGATAGCAGCTGACCCAACGCGCATCCCGTTGGTTGAACATCTTTTCCATCTGCCGCAAGATTGGCTTATTGTGGTGATGGGGGGTGATCATGCGATCTACGTTCCGGCTGGCGCCAAGCCTGATCGTGCTGGCGCTCGTCTTGGGCGGGTGCCGGACGATCCAGGACGTCGCCTACGTCAAAGGCAGCGATGCCGCAAACGAAGGGCGCTACGAAGAAGCGTTCGAACGCTTCAAGTCTGTTGCTGCCGTCGATGGATACGACGGCCAGGCTTCGGCCCAATACCGGCTGGGCGAGATGTATCTGAATGGCCAGGGCACCCGGCGTGATCCTGCCGCAGCCAAGAGGATGTTCGAACTCGCTGCCGCCAACACCGACCGCAGCTGGCGTCGCCTGGCGCTCTACAAGCTGGGCGCCATGCACGATGAGGGCATGCCCGGTGTCGTCACCAAGGATCGGCTGAAGGCTGCCGAATACTTCAAGAAGGCGGCCGATGATGGCTACGATATCGCCACCGACCGTCTCAAGAGCCTGCAGCGGCACCCGGAGGTGTTCGTGCCGCTCCATCCAGAGGAATTCACCCGCCCGGAGACCGGCGTGGCGCCAGCCGGGCTGTCGGCCGCATTCAAAGCCTTCGAGCGCGGCGATGCCGAAGGCGCCTTGAAGATCTTCATGTGGCACGCCAAGAAGGGGAACGAGCAAGCTCAGGCCGCAGTGGCCAAGTTCTACAAGGACGGCCTGGTGGTGCCGAAGGATCCTGCCAAGTACGCCGGTTGGGCCTGGCTCGCCGCCCGCAACGGCAATCCGCAAGCCCAGTTCGAAATGGGACTGCTCTACAACGAGGGGGAGACCGTCCCCGGCAGCGACGACGAAGCTCTGCGTTGGTTCTCAATGGCCTCGACCCAAGGCCTTGCTGAGGCCACCAACTGGTTGGGGATCATCGCCGCCAACCCCGTCGACAAGAACGTGAAGCCTGACTGGGAAAAGGCCGTCGGGCACTTCCGAAAAGCAGCCGAGGGCGGTTCCGTCTTCGCGTTGGTGAACCTCGGCGATGCCATGGTTGAGGGACGGGGCTTGCCCAAGGATGCCGATGGCGCCCGCCGTCTATACCAGAAGGCCGCCGACGCCGGGAATGTCGTAGCACGGCGTAAGTTGATCGAGATGGGCCTGACGCCGATTGCCAAGGCGGCGGAGACGCCTGTGAAGCCGATGGTGGCCACCAAGTCAGCAGCGGCAGCGGTAGCAATTCCATCAGCTACTCCAACTGCCGCTCCAGCCCCAGTACCCCCGGTGCCGGTCGCACCGCCGCCACCGGTCGTGGTCAGTATGACAGTGCCGCTGCCGAAGCCTTCGCCGGTGGAGATTTACTCGAAACTGTCGCCGTCGGTCTTCCGCCTGATCGCGGTCAACGTGGGCAAGGACGGAGGAGCCACCGGCTCTGCCGTCGCGCTGACCGGCTCGCTCGCCATCACCAACTGCCATGTCACCGACGGTCATGATGGTCTTGGCGCCAAGCTCGGCGGGCAGGTGGCGGTGTTCCGCGTCATCAACGGGAACCGGAAGAAGGACATGTGCGTGATCAAGGCCGATCAGCGCCTCGTCCCGGCGACGGATGTCCGCCGCTATTCAGACCTGAAGGTGGGCGAAAAGGTCTACGCTATCGGCTCGCCCAAATCGCTGGAGAACACGATCTCGGAAGGCATCGTGTCGGGTCTGCGGACGTCCGACGGAGTTCGCTATGTCCAGACCACGGCGCCGATCGCTCCAGGCTCATCTGGCGGCGGTCTGTTCGACGAAGAGGGGCGTCTGATTGGCATCACCACCTGGAAAGTGCCCGGGGAAGGCAACCTGAACTTCGCCGTCGCCGTCGATGAGGCGCTCGAAGTGCTCGACCGCAGCAAGTAGGGGAATGGCTATGATCCGAAAGCCGCGCCGCCCAAGAACTTGAGGTTCGGCGTCACCCCACTCTCTTCTTGCCCTCTCGGACGAATCCGCATATTGTCCGCTCCATAGACACATTCTTGCTTCATTCCCAAGAGGTCGTGTTCGATCGGAGGGATTGATCGTAAGGGTGGGCCAGTGGCCCACTTTTTTTGTTTTTTGGACCCTGGATCACGATAATGGACCTTGAAACCCGCCTGACCGCGCTGATCGCCCCGTCGCTGGAAGCGATGGGATACGAGCTGGTGCGCGTGCAGTTCCAGGGCAAGACCCACCCGACCCTGCAGATCATGGCCGAACGCGCCGACCAGGCGCCGATGACCGTCGATGATTGCGCGACCATTTCGCGCTCGCTGTCGGCGCTGCTGGATGTCGAGGACCCGATCCAGGGCGGTTACGTGCTGGAGGTCAGCTCGCCGGGCATCGACCGGCCGCTGACCCGGCCCAAGGACTTCCAGACCTGGGCCGGCTTCGAGGCCAAGCTGGAAAGCCTGGTCGCCGTGGATGGCCGCAAGCGTTTCCGGGGCCGCCTGGTCGGCCTGGAAGGCGAGGCGGTGCGCATCACCCTGGATTCCGGCGACGCCCTGGTGCCGCTGGCCGATTTGAAAAGCGCCAAGCTGGTGCTGACCGATGAACTGATCGACGCCGTGACCGCCAAGGGTCAGGCGTAAGGAAACAAGGGAAACAGACGAGCAATGGAACGTATCGCAGCCCTGCCCCGCCCCGAGCTTCTCCAGGTCGCCGACGCGGTGGCCCGCGACAAGGGCATCGACCGCGACGAAGTGCTGGAAGCGATGGAACAGGCCATTCAGAAGGCCGGTCGCTCGAAGTACGGTCACGAACACGACATCCGCGCCCATATCGACCGCAAGACCGGCGAGATCCTGCTGGCCCGCTATATCGAAGTGGTGGAAGAGGTCGAGAACGAGACCACCCAGCTGCCGCTGGCCCGTGCCCTGAAGAAGAAGCCCGACGCGGTGGTCGGCGACTTCCTGGTCGATCCGCTGCCGCCCATCGATTTCGGCCGCATCGCCGCCCAGACCGCCAAGCAGGTCATCGTCCAGAAGGTGCGCGACGCCGAGCGTCAGCGCCAGTTCAACGAATACAAGGACCGCGTCGGCGAGATTTCCAACGGCCTGGTCAAGCGCGTCGAATTCGGCAACGTCATCATCGATCTGGGCCGCGCCGAGGGCTTGCTGCGCCGCGACGAGCTGATCCCGCGCGAGACCTTCCGCACCGGCGACCGCGTGCGCGCCTATATCTACGACGTCCGCCAGGAGCAGCGCGGCCCGCAGATCTTCCTGTCGCGCACCCATCCGACCTTCATGGCCAAGCTGTTCGCCCAGGAAGTGCCGGAAATCTATGACGGCATCATCGAAATCCGCGCCGTCGCCCGTGACCCGGGCTCGCGCGCCAAGATCGCCGTGATCAGCCACGATTCCTCGATCGACCCGGTCGGCGCCTGCGTCGGCATGCGCGGCTCGCGCGTGCAGGCGGTGGTCGCCGAACTGCAGGGCGAGAAGATCGACATCATCCCGTGGTCGAGCGAATACGCCACCTTCGTCGTCAACGCCCTGGCCCCGGCCGAGGTCAGCAAGGTGGTCCTCGACGATGAATCCCACACCATGGAAGTGGTGGTGCCCGACGATCAGCTGAGCCTGGCCATCGGCCGGCGCGGCCAGAACGTCCGCCTGGCCAGCCAGTTGACCGGCTGGTCCATCGACATCATGACCGAGGCCGAGGAATCCGAGCGCCGCAACGAAGAGTTCCGGTCGCGCTCGAAGATGTTCATCGACGCCCTGGATGTGGACGACGTCATCGCCCATCTGCTGGTGACCGAAGGCTTCTCGAGCGTCGAGGAAGTGGCCTTCGTGCCGGCCGAGGACATTTCCGGCATCGAGGGTTTCGACGAGGATGTCGCCGTCGAGCTGCAGAACCGCGCCAAGGCCTTCCTGGCCGAGCAGGACGAGCGCTACGATTCCATGCGCCGCGATCTGGGCGTCGTCGACGAGATGGCCGCCATCGAGGGCCTGGCCCCGTCCATGCTGGTCAAGCTGGGCCATCGCAACATCAAGACCCTGGACGATCTGGGCGACCTGGCGTCGGACGAACTGATCGACATCCTGGGCAAGGAAGAAATGACCGAGGACCAGGCCAACGCCGTCATCATGGCCGCGCGCGCGCACTGGTTCGAGGGTGAGGGCTGAGACCTTTGGAGGCCGAGGGCGAAGAGGAAATCCTGACCGGGCCGGAGCGGCGTTGCGTCGTCACCGGCCAGGTACAGCCCAAGGCGGAGTTGCTGCGTTTCGTGGTCGGACCCACCGGTGAGGTGGTCCCCGACATCGAACGGAAGCTTCCCGGGCGGGGAATCTGGTTGAGCCCCCGCCGGGATGTGGTAAATACGGCCGTGGCGAAGCGAGCCTTCTCGCGCGCCGCGCGCCGCCCGGTGACGGCGCCCGAGGATCTGGCCGACCGGGTCGAGGGATTGTTGGCCCGCCGGGCGCTGGAATGTCTGGCCCTGGCGCGGCGCGCCGGCCAAGCGGTGTGTGGCTTCGAGAAGGTCAAGGCCGCGCTGGACGGGGGCACCGTGGCGGTGCTGGTCGAGGCCCGGGACGGGTCGCGGGCCGGCCAGGCCAAGTTGACACCCAAGGCGGGGGGCGCCATGCAGGTTCGCCTGTTCGACGCCGCCGATCTGGGCCTGATTTTCGGCCGCGACCACGCGGTCCATGTCGGCGTGGCGGCGGGGGGGCTGGCCGATCGATTGAAGGAACTGGCCAGGCTTCTGGCCGGGTTCCGCGAAGAGTGACGTTATGAGTTGATGTGAGGTCGGACCATTCTGGTCCGCCGAAAGCCGAAAGAGACGAAGTCCGTTCATGAGCGAGTCCGACAACCAAGATCGCAAGACCCCGTTGAAGCTGTCGCAGCCGGGGAAGCTTGAACTGAAGAAGACGGTGGAATCCGGTCAGGTCCGCCAGAGCTTCTCGCATGGCCGCTCGAAGGTGGTGACCGTGGAAGTGCGCAAGAAGCGCACCTTCACCGCCGACGCCGGCGGCGCCATGCACGAGGTGCGTGGCCAGCAGGCCCATTCCGGCGCCGAGGCTGAGTTGGCCAAGGCCGTGGCGATCGTCGAGGCCGCCCAGCAGGCAGCCAGCGCCCACGACCTGACCAACCACGAGAAGGTGGCCCGCGCCAAGGCCCTCGAGACGGCGATGAAGGTCGCCGAGGACGCCCGCCTGCGCGCCGAGGAAGAAGCCCGCATCCGCGCCGAGGAAGAGGCCCGCGCCGCCATCGAGGCCGCCGAGCGGGCCGCCATCGAGGCCGAGGAAGCCGCCAATCGCCCCGAGCCCGAGGCCGTCGAGGCCGCTCCGGTGGCCGAGGAAGCCCCGGCTGTCGCCGCTCCGGCCCCGGTCGCACCCGCTGCCGCCGCTCCGGCTGCTCCGGCCGCCGCTGCCGCCACGCCGGCCGAGCCCCGCCAGGGTCCGCGCATGACCGCGCCGCCGCCGCCGCGCCCCGAGGGTGCCGCCGCCCCGGCCGCCGCTGGCGTGGCCCGTCCGCGCACCGCCGAGGAAGAAGAAGAGGAAGAGGAGCGCGCCAAGAAGCGCGCCGCCGCCCACAAGCCGGCCCCGGTCAAGCGCACCGAACCGCGCCGTCGCACCGGCAAGCTGACCATCACCGCCGCCCTGGACGACGACGATCGCGGCGAACGCGGCCGTTCGCTGGCCGCCGTCAAGCGCGCCCGTGAACGCGAACGCCTGAAGCACCTGCAAAAGGGATCGGAGAAAGTCATCCGTGACGTCATCATCCCGGAAAGCCTGACGGTCCAGGAACTGGCCAACCGCATGGCCGAACGGGGCGGCGACGTCATCAAGTGCCTGATGCGCATGGGCGTGATGGCTTCGATCAACCAGTCGATCGACGCCGACACCGCCGAGCTGGTGGTCGCCGAGTTCGGCCACAACATCAAGCGCGTCTCCGACGCCGACGTGCTGGTCGGCCTGGAAGGCGAGGTCGACGACGACGCGGTGCTGGTCACCCGTCCGCCGGTGGTCACCATCATGGGTCACGTCGATCACGGCAAGACCTCGCTGCTGGACGCCCTGCGCGAAACCGACGTGGTGTCGGGCGAAGCCGGCGGCATCACCCAGCATATCGGCGCCTATCAGGTCCAGTTGGCCTCGGGCGCCAAGATCACCTTCATCGACACCCCCGGCCACGAAGCCTTCACCGCCATGCGCGCCCGCGGCGCCAAGGTGACCGACATCGTGGTGCTGGTGGTCGCCGCCGACGACGGCATCATGCCGCAGACGGTGGAAGCCATCCGCCATGCCAAGGCCGCCGGCGTGCCGCTGATCGTCGCCATCAACAAGATCGACAAGCCCGGCGCCAATTCCGAACGGGTCCGCCAGGAATTGCTGCAGCATGACCTGGTCACCGAGGAACTGGGCGGCGACATCCTGGCTGTGGAAGTCTCGGCCAAGAAGCGCATGAATCTCGACAAGCTGGAGGAAGCCATCCTGCTGCAGGCCGAGATCCTGGACCTCAAGGCCAACGCCGCCCGCGCCGCCCAAGGCACCGTGGTCGAGGCCAAGATGGAAAAGGGCCGCGGCCCGGTCGCCACCGTGCTGGTCCAGAAGGGCACCTTGAAGGTGGGCGACGTCTTCGTCGCCGGTTCCGAATGGGGCAAGGTCCGCGCGCTGGTCGACGACAAGGGCAACCGCGTCGAGGAAGCCGGCCCGTCGACCCCGGTCGAGGTGCTGGGTCTGGACGGCGTTCCCGCCGCCGGCGACGACATCATCGCCGTCGAGGACGAATCCCGCGCCCGCGAAATCTCGGGATACCGCCAGCGCCAGGACCGCGAGGCCCGGGCCAAGGCCGCCGCCCGCGGCACCCTGGAACAGATGTTCTCGGCGATCCAGGCCGGCGAGGCCAAGGAACTGCCGATCGTCATCAAGGGCGACGTGCAGGGCTCGGTCGAGGCCATCACCGGCGCGGTCGAGAAGATCGGCAACGACGACGTCAAGGTGCGCGTGCTGCACGCCGCCGTCGGCCCGGTCAACGAATCCGACGTCACCCTGGCCAAGGCCTCGAACGGCCTGATCATCGGCTTCAACGTCCGCGCCAACCCGCAGGCCCGCGACATGGCGCGCCGCGACGGCGTCGATATCCGCTATTACAGCATCATCTATGACGTCACCGACGACATGAAGAAGATGCTGTCGGGCATGCTGGCCCCGACGCTGAAGGAACACCAGATCGGTTACGCGCAGATCCGCGAAGTCTTCAACATCACCAAGGTCGGCAAGGTCGCCGGCTGCATGGTCACCGAAGGCATCGTCAAGCGTGGCGCCGGCGTCCGCCTGTTGCGCGACAATGTGGTGATCCACCAGGGCGAGCTGAGCCAGCTCAAGCGCTTCAAGGACGACGTCAAGGAAGTGCGCGAAGGCTACGAGTGCGGCATGTCGTTCGCCCATTACGACGACATCCGCAACGGCGACGTCATCGAGTGCTTCGAGGTCGAGGAGATCGCCACCACCCTGTAAGGGCGGGGCGATCTTTCATCGCGCGAAAGGACCACCATGCCCAGGGGCTACAAGCCGCCCAGCCAGCGCCAATTGCGCGTCGGCGAGGAACTGCGCCACATCGTCGCCAACATCCTGGAACGCGGTGACATCCGCGATCCCGATCTGGCCGGGCGGGCCATCACCGTGACCGAGGTGCGGGTCAGCCCGGATCTCAAGAACGCCACCGTGTTCGTGGTGCCCTTGGGCGGCGGCGACGCCACGCCGTTGATCAAGGGCTTGAAGCGGGCGAAGGCCTTTCTGCGCCACGAAATGGCCCGTCAGATCGACCTTAGGGTGGTGCCGGACCTGTTCTTCGAGGCCGATACCAGCTTCGACGAAGCCGGCCGTATCGAGGCGTTGCTGCGCAGCCCGGTGGTGCGCCGCGACCTGGGCGACGATGATTTCGCCCCCGCCGCCACCTCGGACGGCGTCGATGGCGCCGACGACGGCGAATAGCCCTCTCCGACCGCATCCGACCCGAACATCGCGTCACCGCAAGGTGATCGACGGCGGCGCGGGCGCGCACGCCGGTTGAGCCACATCAACGCGGCCTAATTTACCAAGTGCTACATTTTACGCCGCACCTCCATCGACCGGGAGCGCGCCGATGGGGAATTCCTTGCCACAGGGGGGAACCATGCTGGCAAAATCCACGTTCATCGCCCTAGCCGCCCTGATGGTCGCCCTGGTTGTGGGCGGCCCGGGTCACGCGGCCCAGGATGCCGGTCCCAGCCTTCGCCAGGCCAGCACCGCCGATCACAGCAAGTTCAAGGATCTGCAAGGCCCGTTCGCCTCGGGCCCCGAGGTCACCAAGGCCTGCCTGTCATGCCATACCGAGGCGGCCAAGCAGGTCCACAAAAGCCTGCACTGGACCTGGGACTACACCAATCCGCAGACCGGCCAGAAGCTGGGCAAGAAGAACATCATCAACAATTTCTGCGTTTCGCTGGGCACCAACGAACCGCGCTGCACCTCGTGCCATGTCGGGTTCGGCTGGAAGGATGACGGCTTCGACTTCGCCTCGGAAGCCAATGTCGATTGCCTGGTCTGCCACGACCGCACCGGCAGCTACAAGAAGTTCCCGACCGATGCCGGGCATCCCAATTATGTCGAGAAGCAGTTCCCGCCCGGCAGCGGCAAGGTCTGGCCGCCGGCCGATCTGGCGAAGGTGGCGCAAAATGTCGGGCCGTCCAGCCGCCAGACCTGCGGCGCCTGCCACTTCTTCGGCGGCGGCGGCGATGCGGTCAAGCATGGCGACATCGATTCGTCGCTGGGCAAGCCCGACAAGGCCTTGGACGTCCACATGGATGCCAACGGCCTGAACTTCACCTGCGCCACCTGCCACACCACCACCTGCCACATCACCGCCGGCTCGCGCTTCGCCACCAAGGCGGTGGACAAGACCGGCATCGACGTTCCCGGCCATACCGACGGCAACCGCGCGACCTGCGAATCGTGCCACGGCATGGCGCCGCACAAGAACGACACCTTCGCCGCCAAGTTGAACGACCATACCGACCGGGTGGCCTGCCCGACCTGCCATGTGCCCACCTTCGCCCGCAAGCAGGCGACCAAGACGGTGTGGGACTGGTCGACCGCCGGCAAGCTGAAGGACGGCAAGCCGTTCATGGTCAAGGACCCGTCGGGCCACGTCACCTATGACAGCATGAAGGGCGACTTCCAGTTCGCCGCCAACGTGGTTCCGGCCTATCGCTGGTTCAACGGTGACATCAAGTACACCGTGAAGGGCGAGAAGATCGACGACAGCCGCACGGTCGGCATCAACATGCTGGGTGGATCGGCCGCCGATCCCGCCGCCCGCATCTGGCCGTTCAAGGAATTCAAGGGCCGTCAGCCCTATGACACCGTCAACAAGACCTTGTTGATGCCCCATGTGTTCGGCAAGGACGAAAACGCCTTCTGGGGCAATTTCGACTGGGGCAAGGCGCTGACGGCGGGCATGGCCAATGCGGGCTATCCCTATTCCGGTCAGTATGGCTTCGTCGATAGCGTCTATTACTGGCCGATCACCCACATGGTGGCGCCCAAGACCGACGCGGTGAAGTGCGGGTCCTGCCATTCGGCCGAGGGCCGCCTGAAGGACCTTCCCGGCTTCTACATGCCCGGTCGCGACCGCTTCGCCTGGCTGGACCTGATCGGGTTCGGGCTGGCGGGGCTGACCCTGGCCGGCGTGGTTCTTCATCTGGTGTTGCGCGTCGCCTTGTCGCGGCGGGGGAGGTAAATCATGGCTAAAGCCGTCGTCTTCACCCGCTTCGAGCGGCTATGGCACTGGACCCAGGCGATCTTGATCGTGGCCCTGATGCTGACCGGTTTCACCGTCCACGGGACCTTGTCCCTGATGAAATGGGGCCGGGCCGCCGACCTGCACGTCACCTTGGCCTGGGCGTTGCTGGTTCTGTGGGCCTTCGCCATCTTCTGGCATGTGACCACCGGGCAATGGCGTCACTACATCCCGACCGGCGACAAGCTGGTCGACGTCGCCCGTTATTACACCATCGGCATCTTCCAGCCGGGGGTGAAGCATCCCTACAAGAAAAGCCTGACGGCCAAGCACAATCCGCTGCAACGCCTGGCCTATCTGTTCTTCAAGCTGATCATCTCGCCGGCCCTGTGGGTGTCGGGGCTGCTTTACATGTTCTACAACGACTGGCCGGCCTGGGGATTGGGCGGGTTGTCGCTGGGATTGGTGGCTTTCGTCCATACCGGCGCAGCCTTCCTGATGCTGGTCTTCTTCATCGCCCACGTCTATATGGCCTTCACCGGCAAGCCGTGGTGGGAGATGGTCGGCTCGATGATCACCGGCAAGGCCGAGGTGGTCGATCCGCCCACCGGCTAAGGTCAGATTATCCGTCATTCGGCACCCTATGACGCCCTGCCTTGTGCAGGGCGTTTGCCGTCAATGTCGCCGCCGCCGATCGCGGCCATCGCTATCTCGCAGGGCGGCCATTGAGAATTCTCGATGCTGGACTGGATCGACACGGCCTAACATGAACAAGCCCGTGCGGTGACGGGACGGCTTGCTTCCGCCCGGACTTGCACGCGGCAAGGAGGGGTGGGCCATGAAGAAGACGGGAATCAACGGGCGCCTGGTGGCCAGTTTCGCCGCGACGCTGGGCTTGGTGGTGGCGGCGGTGGTGCCGCTGCTGCTGCATCAGATTTCTTCGACCATCATGCGGGCGGAAACCCGCGAACTGGAGGGCGTCAACGACGCCTTCACCGCCGCGGTGGCCACCGCGGCCGACACCGGTGCCGGCATGGCCTGGCTGGTGGCGACCGTGCCCGAGGTCCAGCAGGCCTTCGCCATCGGCAACCGCGAGCGTCTGACCCACATGTTCGCCCCCGGCTTCGCCACCCTGAAGGAAAAGGTCGGGGTCGATCAGTTCCAATTCCATACCGCACCGGCCCGATCATTCCTGCGGATCCACATGCCCGGCAAGTTCGGCGACGATCTGTCGTCGTTTCGCATGACGGTGGTGGATGCCAACCGCAGCCGCCAGCCGGCGATCGGTCTGGAAAGCGGGGTCGGCGGTTTGGGAATCCGCAGCGTCGTCCCGATGGCGTGGGAAGGTGTGGCCAGCGGCACGGTGGAATTCGGCATGTCGGTCGGCAAGCCGTTCGTCGAATCCTTCAAGGCGCGCTTCGGCGTCGATCTGGCCATCCATGTCGTCGATCCCAAGGCCGATGGCTTGAAGGTGCTGGCCGCGACGGTGTCCCAGGCCGTCCTGGCCGAGCCCGACCTGCGCCAAGCCCTGGCCGGCCAGCGGATCATCCGTCAGGCCGAGTTGGGCGGCCAACCGGTGGCGGTCCTGGCGGCGCCGGTGATGGATTATTCCGGCAAGCCGGTGGCGGCGGTGGAAATCATCCTTGATGCCACCGACTATGTCGCCCAGTACGGCCAAGCCCGCCTGATCGCCGGGGCGATCGCATTGGTGTCGCTGGCGGTGGGGTTGGCGGTGGCCTGGGTGCTGGCCCGTGGCATCTCGGCGCCGCTGCTGGGCATTACCGCGGTGATGCACCGCCTGGCCGATGGAGAGCTGGACGTGGCGGTGCCCTCGACGGCGCGCACCGACGAGGTCGGCGAAATGGCCCGTGCGGTCGAGGTCTTCAAGCGCAATGCCATCGACAAACTGGCGATCGAGACGGAAAGCCAGCGCTCGCGGGAGATCGAGGATCAGGCCCGGGCGGAACGCGACAACGCCGCCGCCGAGCACGCCCAGGGGGTTCGCTCCCGCGTCGAAGAGGTCGACCGCGCCACCGGTGCGATCAGCACCACGGCGCTAGGAATGTCCGAGCGCTCGCAGCGCAGCGGCAGCCTGTCGCTGGAGATGGGCGAGGCGGCCCGCATCACCAGCGAACGGGCCAGCATCGTGTCCGAGGCGACCAGCCAATTATCCATCGCCGTCGATGAAATCGCCCAGCAGGTCAGCGCCGCCAACGACATCACCCGCAAGGCGGTCAGCGAGGTCAGCGAGACCGCCAACCGCATGGAGGGATTGACGGCGGCGGTTCAGGCCATCGGCCATGTGGTCGGACTGATTCAGGGAATCGCCGCCCAGACCCGCATGCTGGCTTTGAACGCCACGATTGAAGCCGCCCGCGCCGGCGAGGCCGGCAAGGGTTTCGCCGTCGTCGCCGACGAGGTCAAGCACCTGGCCGACCAGACCGCCAGCGCCACCGGCGACATCGCCCGGCAGGTTTCCGAAATCCAGGATTCCGCCAAGGTGATGGCCGACAGCATTGCCGACGTCGTCACGGTCATCCAGACCCTCGACGGCGTTTCATCGACCATCGCCGGCGCTGTGCAGCAACAGGATGCCTCGACCCGCGAAATCGCCGAGCATGTGGGTGAGGTGGCCCGCCAGGCCGACGTGGTGTCCAACTCGGTCAGCTTGCTGGCGCGGACCTCGGCCAAGACCTGCGCCGGTACCATTCGGGTGATGTGGAGCGCCAAGGCGCTGGCCCAGACCGTCGATAGCCTGACCGGTGAGACCGAGGACTTCCTGGCCCGTCTGCATTGACCTGGTCGAACCATCGAGGCAAAAGCCGCACCTGACGCCTTGGCGTCAGGTGCGGTCGGGATCAAGCGCCGGATTGCGCGCGCACCCTTTCCAGGAAGCGATCGGTCTCGCCGGTCAGTCCGTCGACCAGATCGGCCAGACTGCTGGCGCTCCAGATCACCCGCACGGTTCCGGCGCAGGTCTGCGCCGACGATTTCGACAGGTCGGAGACGTTCTTCGAGACGGTATCGGCCTGGTGGGCGACCTCGTCGATATTGTCGGCGATGTCGTGGGTCGCCGCCTCCTGTTGCTGGACCGCTCCGGCGATGGCCGCCGACACTTCGTCGAGCGACCGGATGATCTCGACCACGCCGCCGATCCGTTCGGCCATCTGCCGCGACGAATCCTGGACGTCCTGGACCTGGTGCGAAATTTCCTCGGTGGCCTTCGAGGTCTGGTTGGCCAGGGCCTTGACCTCTTCGGCGACGACGGCGAAGCCTTTACCGGCTTCGCCGGCCCGCGCCGCCTCGATGGTAGAGATTTGTCCTATTAAACAGAAGATAGGACGCTGGATTATGCTCCACCCTCAGCATAAACTAAGGTTCCGCTTCGCTCGGACCGGAACCATGGCTCTCGCATTTTCCTACCTGCGCATGTCGCGCCCGGAACAGATCAAAGGCGACTCGCTCCGGCGTCAGCTTGAGGCATCACGTGAGTATGCCATCAAGCACGGCCTGACCCTCAACGAAACCATGCAAGACATCGGCGTATCCGCCTTCCGAGGTAAGAACCGCACCGAGGGAACGCTGGCGGCCTTTCTCGACCTGATCCGGGACGGCGACATTCCATCGGGATCGGTATTGCTGGTTGAGAACCTCGACCGGCTGTCACGGGAGCAGGTCTCCACCGCCCTGGCGCTGTTCCTGTCGATCATCGACGCCGGGGTTTCCATCGTCACCCTGTCGGACGGCCAAGTGTATTCCAAGGCGGAAGTGGATCGGGATTTCACCAAGCTGCTGATGTCCATCGTCTACATGGCCCGCGCCCATGATGAGAGCGCCATGAAATCGGCGCGGCTGGTCGAGAGCTGGAAGGCCAAGCGGGCTCGGGCGCAAGCCGATCCAAAGGCGAAGCTCACAGGGTGCATTCCCGGATGGCTGACGCTCAACAAGGCTCGGACGGAATTCCGGGTTCGGGAAGATCGGGCGGCGATTGTCTGCCGCCTCTTCGAGGAATGTGCTTCTGGAATCGGCAGCCGGATGAGTGCGCGGAGGCTGAACGATGAAAATGTCACTCCGTTCGGGCGGGCCAAGGGCTGGCGCAACACAAGCATCCGCCAGATCCTGACGAACGAGGCGGTGATCGGGCGCTTCCAGCCCGGCGTGATGAAGGATGGGGTGCGGGTTCCGGAAGGTCCGCCCATCGAGGGCTATTTCCCGGCCATTGTGCCCGAGGCTCTGTTCTTCCGCGCCCAGAAGGCGATGACCGGGCGGCGGAAAGGATCGGCGGGGCAGGATCGGGGAACCTGTGCCAATTTGTTTCGCGGGCTTGTCAGATGCGCCTATTGCGGCGGCCCAATGTATTATCACACCAGCGGTGGCCTGCCCGAGGGGCGGGGCTGGCTGCAATGCGATATCGCCCGCCGCCGGGTTCGGAAAGATGGGGAACTCGTATGCTCCCACATCAAAACCTATCCTTATGAAATGCTCGAAAGGCACGTCCTCGCCTGCTTGCCCGATATCGACATCAGCCAGATGCTCGATTTGGAAAATCAGGCGACCGCCGCCCTGCGAGAAGAGCTTGGCCAAGTGGAGGCCCGGCTTGCCTCCGCCTTGGCCAAGCAGAAGCGTCTGGTGGCGATGGCGGAGGAGGTCGAGCCCGGTGACGGTGACGAGGTTGACGATGCCTTGGCTGGCCGAATCGCGGAATTGCGATCGGAAATCCGCTCACTACGAGCCCGCCGAAAGGAATTGGAGGGACGCCTTCAATCGACAGAGGCGGCAGTTGTGAACGGCGAGCATGAACTGATGATGGCCGCATTGGAGCACATGCAGCGCCTGGACGAGATCGACGACCGCTCGGAGCGCTACCGGGCCAGAGCCAGCTTCGCACAGGATCTGAAGCGGTTCATTGAGCGGATCGATATCAATGAAGCCTTTGCAGACGTCATTCCCCATGGCGGCGAGGGCATTGCCCTTATTCTCGATGCCAAGGCCTTCGCCGGAATGATGGAAGGGAATCAAGCGTAAAGGGTGTTCTAAAGCGCTTGCTTGGGCTATCTGACCGCAAGTGCCATGACAGCGGCCATTGGGCGGAAATGTCCGCTACGGCCCAGTTGTGCCAGATTTGGACATTCGTGCTGCCTAGCGGCCGATGAGTTGTCCGATGAGTTTGACTCTGCTTGGCATTCTCAATATTGTTCGGCAGGGAACAACCCCCTGAGCAGGTGCTTGGCATGAACGGAACGGCCCCCCTTGATACCGCTGTGGGTCCTCGGAATCCGCCTTTTTTCAAGATGGAGCGGAAATTTGGATTCGGTTCCGGGTGGGTCATATCGACGCTTTTAATCGCGGTTCTGGTTGGTGCTCCGGTGGCATTTATACTCGGCCATGTTTTCGTGTCGTCGGGTGATATATGGGGGCATCTCGCCCAAACGGTACTGCCGTTGTATATCGTCAACTCCATACTCCTCATGATCGGAGTTGGCGCTTGCGTGATGGTCGGTGGCGTCGGCACGGCATGGCTTGTCACCATGTGCCGATTTCCGGGACGGAACACCCTCGAATGGGCGCTATTATTGCCCATGGCCATGCCGGCCTATGTCGTGGCCTACACCTATACCGGCCTTCTCGATTTTTCAGGTCCCGTTCAGACGCTTCTTCGGGATGTTTTCGGCTGGAGTTCATCACGCGACTATTGGTTCCCGGAGATCCGTTCGCTGGGCGGCGCCATTGCTGTCATGTCCCTCGTCCTCTATCCCTATGTTTATCTTCTGGCGCGTTCGGCCTTTATGGAACAATCGGTCTGCGTGCTTGAAGCCAGTAGGACGCTGGGCCGAGGCCCCTGGAGCGGATTCTTCAAGGTGGCGCTTCCCTTAGCGCGGCCATCCATCGCCGCCGGAACGGCGCTGGCACTTATGGAAACATTGAACGATTTCGGAACGGTCCACTATTTCGCCGTCGATACCTTTACAACAGGGATCTACCGAACGTGGCTTGGCCTGGGAGAGCCGACAGTTGCATCCCAACTGGGGGCTGTCCTGCTTCTTTTTGTCCTAGCACTGGTGATCATCGAACGTATTTCGCGTGGTGTTGCGAGGTTTCATCATACGACGTCCCGTTATAGACGCCTGCCCGGCTACCAGCTGAGCGGATGGCGCTGCCTAACCGCCCAGTTGTTCAGCTTCAGCGGGTTGTTCTTCGGCTTTGTGCTGCCTGCGACGATCCTAGCTTGGTGGTCGCTTCGCTATAGCGTCCTCAACTTCGATTTTCTCCCCATTGTGCGCAACAGCTTCCTCTTGGCGCTGGTTGCTGCTCTTGCGGCTGTATCAGTCGGGGTCGTCATGGCTTATGCGCAGAGGCTGAGCCCTTCACCGACAACCCGCTCGGCAGTTCGCCTCGCCAGCCTTGGCTATGCGATCCCCGGTTCAGTCATTGCCGTCGGCACGATGGCTCCCCTGGCAATGATCGACAACATAGTCGCGACTTTCGTGTCCGAGCACTTCGGCGTCAATGTTGGGATGTTGCTGACAGGCAGCATTGCCGCACTGGTTTACGCATATCTTGTGCGTTTCCTGGCTGTGTCATTCAATGGCATCGAGGCGAGTTTGGCCAAGGTCACCCACTCCATGGAGGCAGCCTCCAGGACCTTAGGACAGGGAGCCTTCGGGACGTTGCGTCGCGTTCACATTCCGCTGATCAGGGGATCGCTTCTGACGGCGGGCCTTCTCGTTTTTGTCGATGTTATGAAGGAACTTCCTGCAACGCTCATCATGAGGCCGTTCAATTTCGATACGCTTGCAGTTCGCACATTCTCTCTTGCTTCAGATGAGCGTCTGATGGAGGCCGCCGCGCCGGCATTGGTGATCGTACTGGTGGGACTATTGCCCGTAATCATGCTCAGCTATGCGGTTGCCAAGTCCCGCCCGGGAGGAAAGTCATGAACAAAATATCCACCAAACCAGTCCCCGCCCTGTGTGGCCCTGGTCCACATTGCTCATTCAATCCCCATGGCGGCTGCGCAGCCGACCCTGTTCGCACGTCGCCATGCCCTCCGGGGTCAGCGTGCCTGATTATGGATCGTGTTTCATGCGCATATGGCGAGAACCGCGTGGTCGACGACGTTTTCTTCGCTGTACGGCCGGGCGAGTTGTTGTGCCTGCTAGGGCCGTCCGGATGCGGCAAGACCTCAACGTTACGCATGGCAGCAGGCCTGGAGAAGCCGGTAGAAGGGCGGATTCTGCTCAATGGCCAGTTGGTAGGTGGCCAAGGGGTCCATGTGCCGCCTGAAAATCGAAATGTTGGGTTCCTCTTCCAAGACTACGCCCTGTTTCCTCATCTCAACATCCTGGACAATGTCGCCTTCGGCATTCTCAACAAGCCCAAGGCCGAGCGTCGTGACCGCGCCATTGAGATGCTGAGACAGGTCGGCATGGATAAGTTCGCCGATGGCTGGCCACATCAGTTATCTGGCGGTCAAATGCAGCGCGTAGCTTTGGCGCGGGCTTTGGCGCCAAAGCCCATGTTGATGCTGCTCGATGAGCCATTCTCTGGGCTGGACAAGCGCTTGCGGGATCAGATTCGAGACGAGACACTGCATGTGCTGAAATCCTCTGGCGTTTGCGTGCTGATGGTCACGCACGATCCCGAGGAGGCAATGTTCATGGCCGATCGCATAGCGATAATGCGGGGAGGCCGCATCATTCAGATCGGCGAACCCGAGGAGTTGTACAGACGTCCGGCATCCTCCTTCGTCGCATCGTTCTTTGGCGAGGTGAACCGCCTCTCCGTGAGAGTTATGGACGGGGAAGCGCTGTCACCGTTCGGTTCGTTTCCCGCCCCAGACTTCAAGGATGACGAGGTGGTCGATCTGGTGATCCGTCCCGAGGCGGTGTCACTTGAAGTTGACGACGACGGCATTGCGACCGTTCTGGTGTCGCACATGCTGGGGAGATCCAATCTCATCCATATGCGCATCGACTCCGATCACGCCCCCCCCCTCCATCTTCACGCGCGAACGACAGGGAGCCTTCCACACATCGAGGGAGCCCGCATCTCGGTCACCATTGATCGATCACAGGTCCATGTTTATGCGCGGGAGGATCAGGTAGACCCCGACCCCGTACCAGAGGACGTTCCCGCACCACCATCAAATGTGGGAAACTTCTGCTGACCCGTTTTCTTGCTTCATCCCAACAAACGAGTGAGGACTTGTACAGTGACACCCACTAGCAAACACATCTTGTCTCTCATCCGGATCAGCGCCGCCGCGCTGTTCAGCATCTCTGCTTGCACCGTTTCTGCGGCCGAGGTCAATGTCTATACTGCGCGCAAGGATCATCTAATCAAGCCGATCCTCGATAAATTCACGCAGCAGACGGGCATCAAGGTTAATCTGCTATCAGCAGGTGAAGATCAGTTGATCGAAAGACTGAAAAGCGAGGGCAACAATAGCTCCGCCGATATCTTCCAGACTACCGACGTAGCTCGTCTCAACCGTGCACGGGTCGAGGGGCTGCTGCAGCCAATATCGTCGCCGGTTCTTGAGAAGAACGTCCCCACAAAGTACCGAGACCCCCAGGGCTATTGGTTCGGCCAGTCGGCTCGTGCGCGAGTGATCTTTTTCAGTAAGGACCGCGTCAAGCCCTCCGATCTTTCCACCTTCGATGACTTGGCCTCCCCGAAATGGAAGGGGCGCGTTTGCGTGCGCAGTTCGGCTTCTGCCTATAACCAATCCCTGCTGGCGGGAATGATTGCGGTCGATGGGTTAGAAGCTTCAGAAAAGTGGGCCAAGGGTGTAGTCGACAACATGGCCAGGAAGCCGCAAGGCGGCGACCGCGATCAGATTGCCGCCGTCGCATCGGGACAATGCGACATCGCCATTGCCAATACCTATTACTTCGCGGGAATGCTGAAATCCGACAAGGCCGAGGAGCGCGACGCAGCGAACAAGGTCGCGCTGTTCTGGCCAGGGCAGCAGGGGCGTGGCACGCATATGAATATCTCGGGAGCGGGTGTCACCAAGTCCGCCAAGAACAAGGCAGAGGCAATCAAGCTGATGGAGTTCCTCTCAGGAGTAGAAGCGCAGCAGTTTTACGCCGAGGCCAATAACGAGTTCCCCGTTCTTCCTGGGGCCAAGCGCTCGCAGCTCGTATCGTCCTGGGGAGATTTCAAGGAGGAGACGATCAACGTCGCCATGTTGGGAGAGAACAACGTCCAATCTATTCGTATCTTCGATCGGGTTGGCTGGAGATAATCTTCCGACGAAACGCATGACAAGCCCAGATCCAGACTGAAGGTTCTTCATTGAGAGCCTTCTATCTGGCAGGGCATCATGGTCCCTTCATATTTGGCAATTTCGCCAGATAGCGGCGGGCCGCAACTACTACACATGAAATGGTATGATCGCAGGAGGTACGGCGTGAGCGACCAGATCCAATCTCTCTACTTCCGCATGCACATTTTTGTCTGCACAAACCGCCGCCCCGACGACAATCCGAAGGGATCATGCGCAGCCCACGGCTCTGAAACCCTGCGCGAGCATCTTAAGGATGCCCAGAAGCGGCTGGGTCTCAAGGATGTGCGGGTCAATTCAGCCGGATGCTTGGATCGCTGCGGCCACGGCCCGGTGTTGGTGATCTATCCTGAGGGGATTTGGTATAGCTTCCGCAGTACTGCCGATATCGACGAGATCTTGGAAACTCATATCGTCTGTGGCAGACGGGTAGAGCGATTGATGGTGGACAAGCCTTTCTTACCTGAGATTGATTCAGAATTTAGTGATTAGCCTCTGTCTCATGGGGCCTCCAAAGAGTTTATTGGTACACGCGGCAAACATATAGTGATCGGCTTGTCGGATGGCTCCTGTGGGTCACGAAGTGCCGATGGACCGAAACCCGTTGGATGGCCGGATTTTATGAAAGCGGCCATCTGCCGCTATCTTTCCCTCCCCCGCTCCCTTTCCGGCTCCGTCATGGCGACGTCCTGGATGGTTAGCAGTGTGTCACGGAGCCAACGAACTGCCTGCCGGTGACGCTGATGGAGGGATCCGCCACCATGGAGGCGGATCCAAGCCCCAATCCCCTCGGACACAATCCGGGAGGGATTGACCAGGATGGAAACATGCCCCAGCAGCTTTGCGCCAACCTCCATGAGATACAGCATGCGCTTTCGCGCCCGCGTCACCATTGCTGCCTGCCAGCCCCCAAACTCCTTCAACTCGTCGGCATATTCGGCAAGCTGACGTTCGTACTTGGCCCATTCTTCGTCGCCCTTGCCATTGCGCAAGGCTTCCACGGCCCGCGTGTCACACTGCCATGACTCAAATTCCTGGCGGAGACCGCGGCGCTCAAGGAATGTCCCAAGATCCTTCTTTTGCGCCGTGACAATGTCATGTTCGGCCCGCACCTCGGCGAGGACAACGATGCGCTCCTGCTCAGCGGCCTCGGCGCGGCGCTGTGCTTCCTGGGCGGCAGTCTCGGCGGCCTGCGCCTTGCGCAGTGACAAATCGGCCTCGTCTTTGACAAACTTGGCAGCGGCGGCTGACAATTCCGCCGCTTGGCGAAGCGCCGTCATCTTGCCCTCCTCCATCAATGCCAGATTGCGGGCATGATGCGCCTCGACCCGCTTGTCGATGGCGGCATCCTCGTGTTGCTTGATGCGGGCGTAGTATTCCCGGATGGGCTGGTGATGGGCCTTGCTGTGACGCTGGCCCCGCTGGAGGCCGAGCGGCGCCATGGCATTGGCATAGCGGTCCTGTCGTTCGGAGAAGGCGTCCTTGCCGGAGCCGAAGACCAGATCATGGTTCAGGGTCCAGCCCATCACCGGCGCAGATTTGGTGCCGTCCTTGCGGGGACGGCCCCGGCCCTTTTTCTCCACCTTGACCGCCGTTGTCACCCAAACATGGGCATGAGGCACAGATTCATCGAAATGGGCGGTGAGGGTGACCAAATTGGCACCGAACTCCTCTTTGAGAAAGGCCACGGTCGCCACCTTCCAGGCCGTGAGCCGATCCTGATCCCAGTCACCGTCCCGCCCGGTCTGGCCGGGGCCGGCGAAGTAAGTGTGAGAGGCACTGACCAGCAGCTCGCGTGCCACCACCTGGCCGACCTTCGGCTCCAGGCCGACGGCGGCCAGGCGCACCCGCACATCCTCGACGACATAGCCGGTGCCCACCAGCGTCTCATTGAGGGCGGTTCGGGCCGGATCGATGTTCTCGCCCAACCACGAAACCGACGGATCGCGCATGGTGTGCTGGGCGGCCTGTCGCAGCGTCCCCCATGTGTGGCTCTTCCGACCATGTCTGAAAACGCAGAGAGGCCCCCTGCCGCTGCCGCCGATGTTGTCGTTCGTCGCGATTACCATGACATCCCCCCGCAAAATCTCCCCCGCCGTCGACATCGGGCGAAATTTGAAACCGGCAAGGGGAAAAATGCAGCTCGCCTAAAAGGCGGCACCTACGCCGTCGGGTTTCCCGTTCGGAAAGCCGACCTGTAGGCAAGGGCGCTGCCCTTAACCCGAAGTGTAAAATCGTGCTGACCGAAACATCCGATTCGTCGGCGCGAAGGCGATGACGAAGCGGCATCGCCGGCCAAAGCCGTAATGCCCAGCCAGTGCCGACGGGGTGCCGACGCCCTGCTGACGCCGCCAAATCGGCCCGAGAGGCGCGGATTTCCTGGGGGTCGCGGGCATTGTGCCGACGCTGACGCCGGGGTCGCCACGGAGCCGAAAACAAATTGCCAAATCCACTTGATGGCCGCCGACGGGGGCCTAGGTCAACGAAAGCGGACGACGGTGTCCGCCCCATCAGGAGACCCGCCATGCCCAAGCCCACCCGCCCTAAACGCCCCAAGACACCGCCCATCGATCCGCGACAGATGGATCTGCTCGACTTCATCGCCGCTGGCAAGCTGAACGGCGAGCGGGGTGAGACCCTGCGCGGCCTGATGGCCGCCAAGCCTGATCCGCGCAGTTGGCGCGGCACGACCATGGTTCCGCCCGGCACCCTGTTGGACCGGGTGGTGGCCCTGTTCCAGCGGACCACGGACTTCCCGCTGGAGCTGCCGGCCTTCCTTGTGCTCCACGCGTTGGCGGCCTATCTGCTGGAGCGCGAGGTTGAGATCGAGGTGGCGGGAACCAGGCTGAAGCCGGATCTGTGGTCCACCCTGCTCGCGTCCAGCGGGGCGGGCAAGACCAAGACCGCTTCGGTGCTGAAGCGGGTGATGCCCATGCGGCTGTTTCCCGAAACCACCTCGGCGGCACGCTGGATCGAGGAGATGGAGACCCATAACAAGTGCCTGTGGCTTCAGGACGAATGGGCGCAGCTCCTCAAGCGCATAGAAAGCCAGACCTGGGCGGAGGAGATGCGGGGCTACCTTCTCACCCTTCACGACAATCAGGAGATGTCGCGACGGACAAAGACAGGGTCGCTGGTCATCGAGGATCCGGCCTTGGTCATCTTCGGCACGACGGTTCTGGAGACCTTCAACCAGAACGTCTCGGTCGAGTCCATGCTGGATGGCTTCATGCAGCGATTCGGCATCATTATCGGTGATGCCGATCCGAAGCGCACGCCCGACATGTTCCCCATCTACCGGGTGGAGGAGCCGGGCAACCTCGCCCCGCTGCATACCGCCTGGGAGGCGATCGCCGCCGTGCCGCTGCACCGGACCTATACGGTGACGCCGGAGGCCGAAGCGGAATTCGAGGCCGGTTTCCGCAATCATTTCCAGCAGCACAATTCCATCCCCCCATCGTTCTTTAGGCGCGTCCTTTGGCGGGGGTTCAAGCTTGCGGTGGTCTACCACGTCATGCTGGGCAAGGCTGACGCCGACATCGACGCCGAGGACATGGGCTGGGCCATGCGAGTGGCGCTGCTGCACCTGACCGATGCTCGCCGACTACTGGACGGGTATCACCTCACCGAGTTGGAGGACATCGTGGTCAAGGCCGAAGCCTACCAGGCGAAGATCGGCCGGCGGCCGAGCAAGCGGGAGCTGATTTCCAGGGTGCGGGGAATTCGCAACAATGCCATGGCGGAGTTCGTGCTGGAGTTGATGTCACCGCTGCCGGGGGCCAATGACAACACCGGCCCGACCGATGACAAGGTCGCCGCATGAGCGGCCATGACAAGCTGGCGCGGATCAGCGCCATCGTTGACGGCAAGGATTGGCGGGCGGCGAACAGGCCGCCCCTGACCTACCGCGGCCGAGTTGCAGGAGCCTACTTCTATGATGGAGCATTTGACTGGTCGCAGCAGACCGCCCGCCAGGGCGCAAGACAGGGCGATGTGCTGGCCGCGATCAGAGAGCCCGACAATCCCTACGACCGCCACGCCATCGCCTTGTGGACCTTTGACGCCCAGGTCGGCCATGTTCCGGCGAACGTGGCCTGTGACCTGGCCCCCCTGATGGACGCAGGACACCCTCTCTGGGTCCAGGTATGGCGCGAGGCGATCACGGATGAGCCGTCCAATATCGAGATTGTCTATTTCGGTCCCGCCATTGATGAATGGCGCGACCGGCAATGACGGCGCCGGTGATTCGGGATGGCAACCGTCTGGAAGATGCCGCCCATCCCCATCCAGGCCCGTAGCAGGGGGGCGTATGACCGGTTCGGCACGGAGCACTCCATTGAGCGCGTTGCCGCTCGGGTGGTCTCCCTGCGGTGAACGACCGAGCGGGTGCGTTCAGCGGCACAGTATCATCAGGCTGCGAGGGAAAGCGGTGTCCTACACGGCGAAGATTGTACTTGTTTAATAGAACGAAACTTGGTGGCGTTCAGGGCCAGCATGCGGGTCTGCGAGGCGATGGCGTTGATCATCGACACCACATCGCCGATGGCCTGGACCGAGCCCGCCAATTGCTCCATCTGGTTGGCGGTGGCATCGACGTCCTCGACGGTCTTGCGGGCGATCGCGGTGGAGTGGGCCACCTGCTGGGCGATCTCGTTGATGGCCAGGGCCAGTTGCCGCGTGGCGTCGGCGACGCTGTTGGCGCGTTCGTTGGAGATGCGGGCGGATTCTCCGACATCAAGCGAGCGGCTGCCCGATCGCTGCGACCGGTCGGCCATGGTCTGGGCGGTGCCGCGAATGCCCAAGGTCGCATGATCCACCGCCGCCACCTTGGTCTTGACCGACGCCTCGAAATCGTCGGCCATCGACAGGATCGCCGCCGCACGGTCGCGGGCAGCCCGGCGCCGTTCCTCCTCTTGCTCAAGGCGCAGATGTTCGGCCTCGGCCATGGCGGTGCGGAAGATCTCGACCGAGCGCGCCATGTCGCCGACCTCGTCGTGGCGGTTCTGGGCGGGAATGGCGATGCCGGTCTGACCGTCGGCCAACTGCAGCATGACCCCGGTGATATCCTTCACCGGTCGATAGATCGAATGGGCCAGCAGCCAGCCGACAATGACGATGACCGCGATGCCGCCAAGCTCGATGGCCAAGCCGGTGGAGCGGGCCTGGCGACCGATCCGGTCGGCCAGGGCCTGCGACTGTTCCATGTCGGCGTGGGCCTTGGCGGACAGCGCGTTCAAGGCCGGCTCCAGGATTTCCCGGTGGGCCTGGATCATCACCTTCTCGGCGGCGCGGGCGGCCTGGGCCTGGTCGAGGGCGGTGGTGACCGCGGCGCGATAGGCGTCAAGCTGGCCGCGCAAGCCGGTTCCGTCCGCCAAACGTTGGAATTCGGCGGCCAGCTCGGTCCACGCCGCGCGGGACTCGGGGCCGGGTTTGGTCAGGGCGGCGGCTTCGGCCCGGCGCATCGACAGGAACGCCACCGACAGGCGCGGCTGGTCAAGTCGGCGAACCGCCTCGTCGATCCTGGCCCCGGCCGGGCCGTCGCTGGCGTCCAGGCCGGCGGCGATCTGCAGGCCGACCATCGTGCGAAAGCCATCGACATAGCGGCCGACGCCTTCGCGCACCTTGGCCGCCAGGGCCTGCTGCTCGGTCTGGTCGGCCGGCAACCGGGAGGTCAGTCCGTCCAGGGCGGCGGTCATGGCGGCGACCGCTTGGGCGTGCTCCCGTTGCGATTGGGCATCGTGGCGAAGCAGGAAATTCTTTTCATGCCGCCGGGCTTCCAGCAATCCGACCGCCAGCTTATCGACCTCATCGAGAACCTGGCGTTGGGTGCTGGCCGCCTCCAGGCTGGCTTCGACCTGATGGCGGCTGACGGTCTGGATTGCCGACGAACCGGCGAAGACCAGGCCGGCCAGGACCACCAGCAACCCGATCTGAACTTTCAGCGAAACGCGAGATAGCAGGCTCTGCATGCCCCCCTCCATCGGAAAAGGGAATCGACAATAACCTGTAGTTTATATCCGGAGGGGGTGTGGCACCACCGCGCGACCCCGGCCTGGGCCGGGCGTCAGACCTGCAAGCCAGGCATAGCGGCTGTCAGGATCAGTCGAAAATGCCTTCCAGGACGCCCTTCTTGCGCCGTCCGATGCGCGGGGTATCGCCTTCCAGGGTCGAGCGACCGAGCGCCTGGTTCTCGCGCAGGCGCTGGGCTTCCTTGGCGGCGTCCAGCTGTTCGCCGAAGCCGGGGCCGGCCGGCTTTTGCCAGAACACGATCTTGTCGGCGAAGCTCTTGTCGGCCTCGGCGATCGACTGGGTTTCCTTGTTGATCAGCATGCGGATGTTGGGCTGGATGTTCTCCGCCCCGGCCTTCTTCAGCAGGGCGACGTCGCCCTGGGTGCGGCCTTGGGTGGAAACCGGCGTGACCTGACGGGCGTTGCCCAGCAAAGCCTGGCGGGCCTGGTCGCGGGTGTTGCCTTCCTGCGGCCGGGCGGCGCCGGGTGACGGCGGGCGCAGGGCGAAGTCGGGCGGCATCGCCAAGGGGGCGCGTTCGACCACCTGGAACTCGTCGGGGACCGATTTCTCGAAGCCCATGCTTCGCTTGACGCTGTCGCAGCCGGACAGCAGAACGACCATTACCCCGCAGGTCAGCAGGGCGGGCAGGGGGCGGCGGAAGAGGGCGAGCATCGTCATGGCCTAATTCTTATCCGAGTTCCGGCGTGTGAACAAGGAATCCAATATCAACAGCACGGCGCCGATGCTGATGGCCGAATCGGCGACATTGAAGGCCGGCCAATGATAGCCGGCGACATGGACGTCCAGGAAGTCTGCGACCGCGCCCCAGCGCAGCCGGTCGATGACATTGCCCAGCGCGCCGCCGATGATGGCGCCCAGCGCCAGGGCGACCAGCGCGTTCTCGGCCCTTTTCAGCCACACCGCCAGGCCGGCCGAGATGGCCACCGACAGCACCGACAGAACCAGCCAGTTCCAGTCGCCGCCATTGTTGAAGATGCCGAACGACACGCCGCGGTTCCACGCCATCACCAGATCGAAGATCGGCAGGATTTCGACCCGGACCGGGCTGAAGAAGGGGGTGTCGGTCACCCCCTCGGGCCGCATCACCCGCTCGACGATCCAGTATTTGGACACTTGGTCGAGGATGATGATGATGGCCGCCAGGCCCAATCCGCGTCGCAACATGGCCGTCAGCCCGCCACCGCTTCGGCGCAGCGGGCGCAGATTCCGGCGTGGGCTTGGTGGCCGACCTCGGGCAGCACCTTCCAGCAGCGCTGGCATTTGTCGCCCTCCGACGGGCGCGACACCACGCCGACACCGTCGATGTCGGGCAGGCGGAACGCCTCGGCCGGGGCCTCGCCCTCGACCACCAGCATGCCCGAGGTGATGGCAAGTTCGGCCATGTCCTGCCCTTGGATGGCGGCGGCCAGGGCGCCCTCGACATAGAGGACCGGATTGGCCTGCAGGCTGGAGCCGATGCGCTTGGCGGCGCGTTCCACTTCCAGGGCGCCGGTGACGACGCGCCGCACGCTGCGGATATTGTCCCACTTGGCGGCCAGGTCCGGGTCGGCCCAGCCGGCCGGGATGTCGGGGAAGGTTTCCAGATGGACCGAGCCGTCTTCCGACGGATGGCGGGCCAGCCAGGCTTCCTCGGCGGTGAAGCAGGCAAACGGGGCCAGCCACTTGCACAAGGAATCCAGCACGATATCGAACACGGTACGGGCGGCGCGGCGGCGCAGGGAATCGGGCCGGTCGCAGTACAGTGCGTCCTTCCTGATGTCGAAATAGAAGGCCGACAGATCGACGGCGCAGAAATTGTGCAGCTCGGTGAACCAGCCGTGGAAGGTGAAGTCGTCGCAGGCGGTCTTCAGCCCGGCATCCAACTCGGTCAGGCGGTGCAGCACCCAGCGTTCCAGCTCGGGCATCTGGTCGGGCGCCAGCTTCTCGGCGGGGTTGAAGCCGTCGAGCGCGCCCAGCAGATAGCGCAGCGTATTCCTGAGTCGGCGATAGATATCGACCTGGGTCTTCAGGATTTCCGGGCCGATGCGCAGATCGTCGGAATAATCCGAGCCCACCACCCACAGGCGCAGGATGTCGGCGCCTTGGGTGCCGACCACGTCCTGCGGGCTGACGACGTTGCCCAGCGACTTGCTCATCTTGCGGCCGTCCTCGTCCAGGACGAAGCCGTGGGTCAGCACCGCGTCATAGGGCGCCCGGCCACGGGTGGCGCAGCTTTCCAGCAGCGAGGAATGGAACCAGCCGCGATGCTGGTCCGAGCCTTCCAGGTACAAGGATGCCGGCCAGGCCAGGTCCGGCCATTCGTCGCCTTCCAGCACGAAGGCGTGGGTGCAGCCGGAATCGAACCACACATCCAGGATGTCGAACACCTGCTCGTAATCGGCCGGGTCGCGGCCTTCGCCCAGGAAGCGCTCGGGCTTCGAGGTGTACCAGGCGTCCGATCCCTCGGCCTCGAAGGCGGCGACGATGCGGTCCATCACGGCGGCGTCGCGCAGGGGCTGGCCGGTCCTTTTGTCGACGAAGACGGTGATCGGCACGCCCCAGGCGCGCTGGCGCGACAGGCACCAATCGGGCCGGCTTTCGATCATCGAACCGATGCGGTTCCTGCCTTGCGCCGGCACGAAGCGGGTGTCGTCGATGGCAGCCAGCGCCTTCGCGCGCAAGGACGTGGTTTCCATCGACACGAACCATTGCGGCGTGGTGCGAAAGATCAAGGGCGCCTTGGATCGCCAGGAATGCGGATAGGAATGCTCGACCTTGCCATGGGCCAGCAGGGCACCGCAGGCCTTCATCGCCTCGATCACCGGCTTGGCGACCGGGCTGTAATACTTGCCGTTCTTGCCCTGGGCCAGCACGGCCTGGCCGGCGAAGATCGCCACCGACGGGTAATAGGTGCCGTCGGGCTGCACGGTGTCGGGCACGGCGATATTGTTGGCCCGGCCCAGATGGAAGTCGTCCTCGCCATGGCCGGGCGCGATATGGACGAAGCCGGTGCCGGTGTCGGTGGTGACGAAGTCGCCCTCCAGCAGCGGCACGGCGAAATCATAGCCGCCGGCGGCCTGCGGATGATTGCGAAGCGGATGGCGGCAGATGGTGCCGGCCAGGCCAGAGCCCTTATAGGTTCCCAGAACCTCATAGGATGCGAAACCGGCATCCTTCTGGACCTGTTCCAACAGCGGTTGGGCCACCAGCATGCGCACGCCTTCAAAGGCATGCGGGCCGGCATCGGCGGCGAAGCCCGACGGCGTGACCAGCACATAATCGATGTCGGCGCCGTAAGCCACGGCACGGTTGCCCGGCATGGTCCACGGCGTGGTGGTCCAGATCACCACCTTGGCGCCGACCAGTTCGCTCTTGGGGCTGGTCTCGACCGGGAAGCCCACCCAGATGGTGGTGCTGGTATGGTCGTGATACTCGACCTCGGCCTCGGCCAGGGCGGTCTTTTCCACCACCGACCACATCACCGGCTTGGCGCCCTTGTACAAGGACCCGTCCAGCAGCACCTTGCCCAGCTCGCGGGCGATGGTCGCTTCGGCCCGGTTGGTCATGGTGGTATAGGGATGGTTCCAGTCGCCGCCCACGCCCAGACGCTTGAATTCCTCGCGCTGGATGTCGATCCATTGGCGCGCGAACTGGCGGCATTCCTCGCGGAACTGCACCACCGGCACCTGATCCTTGTCCTGACCGGCCTCGCGGTACTTTTCCTCGATCTTCCACTCGATCGGCAGGCCGTGGCAGTCCCAGCCGGGAACGTAATGGGCATCCTTGCCCAGCATGGACTGGGTGCGGTTGATGACGTCCTTCAAGATCTTGTTGAGCGCGTGGCCGATATGCAGGTGGCCGTTGGCGTAGGGCGGGCCGTCATGCAGCGTGAACTTGGTCTTGCCCTTGCCGGCGGCGCGCTGACGCGCGAACAGGCCGATCTTTTCCCACCGCGCCAGCAGCTTGGGCTCGAGCTCGGGCAGGCCGGCCTTCATCGGGAAGTCGGTCTTGGGCAGGAAGACGGTGGCTTTGATATCGACGCTCATGGCGGTGCTCGGGGGGCTTATGGTTCGGCCACCGGCACCAGCGGGCCGGGGCTTTCGGGGAAATGGCGCAGGGCCAGCATGGCGCGGGCCTGAAGGGCGTCGGCGGCGATCTGGGCCTTCAGGGAATCCAGGCCGTCGAAGCGGCGTTCGGGGCGGATGAAATCGACCAGGGCGACCCGCAGATGGCGGCCGTACAGATCCTCGGAATGGTCGAACAGGTGGACTTCCAGCACCGGCGGCCCGCCACCGACGGTCGGGCGGTGGCCGAAATTGGCGATTCCGTCGCGCCACAGGGTGGTCGCGCCCTTGTCGATGCCGGCCCTGACCGCATAGACCCCGGCGGCCGGCGGCTGGTATTCGCCCAGGTGCAGGTTGGCGGTGGGAAAGCCGATGGTGCGGCCGCGGGCGTCGCCATGTTCGACGCGGCCTTCGATTTCCCAATAATGGCCCAGCAGGCGGGCGGCGTCGGCGGGGCGGGCCTCGACCAGATGGGTGCGCACCGCCGTCGAGGAATAGGTCTCGCCCGAAGGGGCGACTTCCGGCGGGACCGAGGTGAAGCCGAAGCGGCCTTCGTCGGCCATTTTCTGCAGCAGGGCGCCGGTGCCCTGGCGGCCCTTGCCGAACACGTAATCATAGCCGACCACCACATGGCGGACGTTCAGGCAATGGCCCAGCACCTCGTCGATGAAGGCCTGGGCCGACAGGTTGGCGAAGTCGGCGTCGAAATGCTGCTGGAACAGCAGGTCGATGCCCAAGGCCTCGATCAGGCGGGACTTGACGCGAAACGGCGTCAGGCGGAACGAGGCCTGGGCCGGATTGAAGAAGGCGCGGGGATGCGGTTCGAAGGTCATCACCCCATGCGGCGCGCCCAGTTCGGTGGCGATGCGCTTGGCGGCCAGGATCACCGCCTGGTGACCGCGATGGACGCCGTCGAAATTGCCAAGCGCCACCACCGCCCCGGACAGGTCGGAGGTCAGTTCGCCGCAATGTCTGATCAAACGCATGATGCCGCCGCCGGCTCGGTTCCAAGAATCAGGGACGGTAAGGGGTATCCGATGCCGGCCTTGGACGCAAGCGCGGCTGCAAGGGATGATCAGCCGAAGCCGGCCTTGACCAGCAGCTGGTGGAAGTCGCGCAGGGCCTTTTGTTGCTTTTCGGGGTCATTGATGCCCTCGACGAAGCGGGCGTCGAAATTGGGCATGCGCAACAGCTTGATGATGCGTTCGCGCGCGCGCGCCAGCGCCTTGCCCTCGGGCAGCACGCCGGCACCGGCGAATTTGACCAGGCGCACGGCGCGGTCGCGGATATGGTCGGTCGGGTGGTCCAGCTTCTCGATGACGTTCTCGTCCACCAGGAAGCGTTCCAGCACGCCGTCGATATGGGCGGTAACCTTCTTCTTGACCTCGTCGGGCAGCGCCGACGACAACGCGGCATTGAAGGCGTTGGTGGCGGTCTGCAGCCGTTCCTTGGGTGAATTGGTCCGCCGGGTCAGCTCGCCGATGACGCGGGCGGAAAAGACCAGATCCAGCTGCTTGACGATGTCGGCCAGATGCTCGTCGGCGAAGCCGGTCTTGCTCAGCTCGGCCAGGTACATGACGCCGGTGGCCTTGTCGGGAAGCGCGTGGACGGTGTTGGTGATGGCGGCGCGCCGGCCGGTGGCGCCGCCTTGCTCGACGAAGCGGGTACCGCGCACGGTCAGGGCCTCGGCCGCCTCGGCCCCGGCCAGCAGGCCGCCGGGCGACAACAGCCGCACCAGCACCTTCTGGTATTCCTCCATCTCCTTGCCCGGGTCGTTGCGCGACAGCGGGTTCGAGGATTTGAGCTGGCGCATGGCCCGCTCGATCATGACGTGGCGGCTGCCGGGCAGGCGGCCTTGGCCGAACAATGTGTTCAGCTTCAAGGTGGTGTCCTGGGCCTCGCTTTTCGAGCAATCGAACTTGCCGTCGGCCAGGTCCAGCATCGCCACGATGGCCGAGCCCAGTGCCGGCTGCCAGCCCAGGATCTCCTGGATGATGTTGGCCCCCAACACATCGGCGATGACGGTGTCGAGCAGCAGGCCGGCCTGACGGTTGGGCTCGCCCAGGGCCAGGCGGCACAATTGGTCCAGCTTGCCCACCCAGTTGCGCCGTCCGATCAGGTCGCGCGACAGCACCACCATGGCCAGATATTCCGGCCCGTCCTCGCCCTTGCCGGCCAGGTCCTCGAACAGGTCGGAAAAGCGCTCGCCGATCTGCGGCAGCTTCAGTCCGTCGGCGCGCCGGGCCTGGGCATAGATCTGGTCCAGGGCGGCGAACATATCGTCGCGGCGCTGCTTGGCCGGGATCTCGGTACCCTTGGTCTGCAGCGTCGCCACCAGATCGACCGCCGACGGCACCAGGCTGTCCTTCTCGCGGATGCGGCCGAGTTCCTTGGCGTTATGCAGCAATTCCGTCGGCGTCAGGAACACCTGTTCCAGATAGGTGCGGAAGATGCGGTTCATCGCCATCCGGCTTTCCAGGCCGAAATAGTCGCGCGGGCGTTCGCAGATGGCCGGGGCGGAATCGATGGGGTTGATGCGGACGACGGATTCACCCTTGGGCGACTGGGTCTGCTCGAACAGAACGGTCTCGTTCATCGAGCCGTCGTGGTTCAACCAGTTGCGCATGACCCGCGCCCCGGCGCAGGACTTGTCGGACAGGAACTTCTTGGCCAGGGCGCGCGCGTCTTCTTCCTTGTCCCGAGCCGACTCGGTGACCCAGCGGCCTTCCTTCAACACCTGGACTTCGAAGTTCTCGCGCCCCGACGCCACCGTGACCCCCGGATTGTGCGTTACTCTTGTCTATCTATCCGGGGTGTGCCGATAAGAATCGGTTAATGGCCGGGTCAGTCCTCGACCTCTAGTGCCGTCAGGATGTCCTCGAAATCGCCGTCGATGTTGGCCGGGGCGATCTGGGCGAACAGGTCCAGGATGATGACCGCGTTCAGCACCGCGTCGCGGGTGGCGACCGTGCGCAGCCGCTCGGCCAGGCTGGAATTGACCACGCTCATCTCCTCGTAGCGGTGCTTGAGGCCTTCCAGCGAGGCCTTGGCGTCGATGCCGGCCATGTGGTTGCGGACATGCTCGGCCAGCAGCCAGGTGGCGAAGGAGCGGAACAAGGTTTCCTGCTCGTCGGCGAAGGGCAGGTGGAAGCGGGCCATCGGCCGCAGGAACTTGGTCTGCGGGCAGCCCGAAGTGGCGCAGATCAGCCCCATCAGCGAGGCCAGACCCTGTTGCAGGGTGGTCTTGGTGACCACCGTGCGGTTGGCGGTGCCGACCTCGACCACCGAGCGTTCGTGCGACACCCTTCCAGCGAAGTCCGGCAAGATGGTGGCCAGACCCAGGGCGGCCGGGCACCATTGCTCGGTCGCGGCCAGCGGGCAGTTGGGGCACTTGTTGCACGACAGCCGGGCCCATTCGGGCTTGGGCGCGTCGGGCGGCAGTTCCAGGCGGTGGGTCTTGGCGTCGAAACGAAGCGTGATGGCGATGTCCGGCTGGCCGGCGGTGAAGAAGGTGTAGCGGATGGTTCTTGCCGCCGATAAGGCCAGGCTGGCGTTCGCGCTGTCGATGTGAGCCATGGTCCCGTTCGCCGTCCTTCGACGTGCGCCTTCCTTGGTCACAATATCATCAAATATTGCAACGAGTTCGATTGAATGAATCATAGGGCCGGCAAGGCCAGGCGACAATCACTCGGAAGGATGTCGGGTAGCAACCCCAAGCGCCTCGGGTGGCAACCTTAGGCCTTATACTTACGCATCGCTCGCCTACTTCCTTCGCCCCGGACTCAGCGGCCGCTGCGAATGGCCTGGATGAACATCCCCACCCATTTCTCGCCCTGGTCGCCCAGTTCCTCCAGGATCGCCTCTTCCACCGGCGGGCGGAAGACGGCGCGGAACGCGGCGCGTTCCTCGGGCGTCGGGGTGCGCACATTCATGCGCTTGCGCAACCCCATCAGGCCGCGCTCGGATCGTTCCAGGCGGTCGGCGATGGCCCGGCCGTGGGCGATGGCGGCCGTCGCCGCCTGGCGCACCAAGGCCTGGTCCTCGGGCGCCAGGGCATCGAGCGTCGGGCCGTGGAACAGGAAGACCAGCGGGGCGTACAGATGGTTGGTCAGGGTGGCATAGCCCTGGACCGTGTCGAAATTGCGTGAAACGACGGTGATGGCCGGATTCATCTGGCCATCGACCGCCCCGGTGGCCAGGGCGATCATCTCTTCGCGCGACGACACCCGCATCGGCCGCGCGCCGGCGGCGCGGATCATCGCCTCGAGCGGCTTGAAGCCGGGGATGGCGCGGACGTTCAGGCCCCACATGTCGTCGGGCACGCGGATGTCGCGATCCAGGTTGGTCAGGATGTGAAAGCCGCCCGGATCGACGAAACCCAGCAGGCGCATCTTGGTGGTGGCGGCCATGTCGGCGGCCAAGGCCTGGCCGAACGAACCGTCCAGCACCCGCCGGGCCTGGGGGATGGTGTCGAAGGCAAACGGCAGGTAAAGGACCTGGATCGGCGGATGCAGGGGGGAAACGCCGCCGATGGTGGTCATGGCGGCGTGCAGGGTTCCCTTGTTGACCAGGCCGGTCATGTCGCGATTGCCGCCGACCAGGCCGTCGGACAGGATCTCGACGGCGATGCGTCCGGCCGACAGGCGCTTGACCTCGGCACGGAAGAAGTCGGCGGCGGCGGCCACCGGGTCCGACTTGGGCAGATGCTGCTGCGGATGGCCCAAAAGGATCTGCACGGCGGCGGCGCCGGCATTGTCGGGCCGGGCCAGCAGGGCCGCCAGGATCAACAGGAGCGCGCGGGCCAATGTCATCGACGTCTCCTATTTGCTGGTGAACCGCAGGGCGCCGTCCCAGTCGGCGGGACAGCCCTCGGCTTGGAAGTGCCGGGCGTTGGCCAGCAGCAGATGGCCCGCCTTGTCGGCCGGGTGTGACTCGGTAAAGGCGGCGAAGCCGTCGATCGCGGCGGCCCAATCGCGGGACTCATAAGCGGCGAAGGCCCGGTTCCACGCCGCCAGATGCGGATGGTCGGCTCCGGCCTCGTCCACCAGTTCGTGGACGGCCATGGGGATCGAGGCCCCGGCCACCACCACCGGCCCGAACGGGCGCAGCAGGAAGCGGCCCGCCACCGCCTGCGCCACCGCGTCGGTGACCAGCAACTCGGTGCCCAGTTGCTTGTTCAGGCTTTCGATGCGCGACGCCAGGTTCACCATCGCCCCCAGGGCGGTGTATTGCATGCGGTCCGACGATCCGACATTGCCGACCATGGCGATACCGGTATGCAGGCCCATGCGGGTGACCAAGGCCGGACCCGCCTGATCCTTGTGGATGCCATCCCGGCAGGCCAGCATCGCCCGGCAGGCGTTGACCACATGGTCGGGATCGTCCAGCGGCGCGTTCCACATCGCCATCACCGCGTCGCCGATATACTTGTCGATGGTGCCGCGGTTGGCGTGGATCGCCGTCGACATCCGGTCGAAATAGTCCGACAGCCACGGCAGCACCGCTTCCGGGTCCATGGATTCGGTGGCGGCGGTGAAGCCTTGCAGATCCGAGAACATCACCGTCAACGGCCGGCGTTGGCCGCCGATGGTGGTGCCGATGCCCGAGCGCACGATGTCTTCGACCAGCCCCTTGGGCACATAGCGGCCGAAGCTGGACAGGCCGGCCTTCATGGTGTCGACCGCATTGGCCAGGGCGTCGATTTCCAGGATCGGCGAACGGGTGCTGACCGGCGTGTCCAGTTCCAGCCGGCGGATGCGGTCGGTTTCCTCGATCAAGGCGTGGATCGGCCGGACCAGCAGGCGCGACAGCCACACGATGGCAGTGGTGGCGATCAGGACGAAGGCGGTGCCGATCCCTAAGATGGCCATGCTGGCCTGACGCAAGGGGCCGACGAAGACATCTTCGGGGGCGACCACGCCGATCACCCACTTGCGGCCGAACTGGTCGGGGAACGGGCTTAAGCTGGCCAGCCAGGTGCTGCCGTCCTCCTTGGATTGGACGGTGAAGTTTTGTGTGCCGCCGCGATAGGCCTCGACCGCCGCCGACACCACCGGGTCATCGACCTCGGAACCGTGCACCAGGGTCAGGCGCCCGTTTCTCTGCATGGCGATGCGGTCGGCATAGGGATAGCCGATCAGCCGCAGATCCTCGTCCAGGATGAAGGTGGTGCCGCCCAGGCCGACGCTGCGTTCGCGCAGGAAGGCCGACAGCGAATCGATCGACAGGTCGGCGCCGAACACGCCGACGCGGGTGCCGTCCTCGGTGGTCAGGCGCTTCGACAGGGTCAGGCCGGGCCGGCCGGTGCCGCTGAAGACATAGGCGCCGGAACTGACCACCTGGTCATCGGGCATCGCCGCCACGTACCACGGCCGCTCGCGCGGGTCATAGGTGGCGTTGGCGCGCTCGATCTTGATCACCTTGCCCCAGGTGCTGAGGTACAGATAGGTGTCGCGCCGCTCGCCCGACGAGGAATCGATGACCCGCATCACCCATTTGGCGTCGGCCGGCGGCTTGGCCCCGGCCGGGCCGAACTTGGTCATCTCGGGGCTCAAGCGGACGATCTGGTGGAAGGCGCCGTCGCCGTGCAGGCCGTAATACAGGCTGTAGGCCTGGGGGATGCGCTGCAATTGTTCGAACAACGGCCGCAAGGATTCCGGCCGGTGCAGCCCGTCCTGGGCCGCCTGGCCGGCCGCCGCCGACATCTGCACCGCCGCCGCCAGGTTGCCGAACAGGGCGGTGACGGTGATCTTGACCTCGCGCTCGGCCAATTGCATGGCCTGGACCGCCATCTGACGGGCCAGCATCGCGTTCTGGCGATAAAGAAAGCCGACCATCGCCACCGTCAGCGGGACGACGACGATCAGAAAGGTCACCGCGATGCCGATTCGCAGGCGTACTCTGGACTTTTCCATGGTGCGCCCCCCGCGCCGCCGCGCTTATGCCTTTATACATAAGCGTGGGGCAGGGTAGTCGGCTATTGGGCGAAGATCAACCCGACAAACTAATCCAGCTGTAGGGTCACCGCCTTGAGATAGGCGCTTTCCGGCACCATCGGATGCAGCGGATGGTCGGCGCCGGCGCCCGAGCGGCGCAGAATCCGCCCGGTGCGGCCGGCCTGGGACAGTCCGTGGGCGATCTCGTCGGTGAACAGGTCCAAAGGCATGTGATGCGAGCACGAGGCGGCCAGCAGGAAGCCGCCCGGCTCGACCAGGGGGGCGGCCAGGCGAACCATCTTGCGATAGCCCTTCGAGGCCGCCTGCAGGTCCTTCTTGGACTTGACGAAGGCCGGCGGGTCGACCACCACCATGCCGAACCGCTCGCCGGCGCTGTGCAGGCGGGCCATTTCGGCGAAGGCCTCGGCCCGGACCCAGGTGACGCGGGCGCCGTTCAGCTCGGCCGAGCGGGCCGCCAGTTCCAGCGAATGTTCCGACCGATCGATGGCGACGATTTCGGTGGCTCCGGCCATCGCCGCCTGGACGGCGAAGCCGCCGGCATAAGTATAGACGTCCAGCATGCGCCGGCCCTTGGCCAGCCCTGCCGCGAAGGCCCGGTTGTCGCGCTGGTCGTAGAACCAGCCGGTCTTCTGGCCGCCATCCAGGTCGGCCAGGAAGCGGCAGCCGTTCTCGATCAACTCGACCGGGCCGTCGATGGCGCCCAGCGCAACGCGGTGCTCGAGGGCCAGGCCCTCGAGGCCGCGCACCGGGCTGTCGTTCTTCAGCACGATGGCGGCGGGCGCCAGCACCTCGGTCAGGGCATCGAGCAGCAGGGGCGTTAGCCGCTCCATGCCGGCGCTGTTGACCTGGGCCACCAGCACGTCGCCATAACGATCGAGAACCAGACCGGGCAGTCCGTCGGCCTCGGAATGGATCAGCCGGTAATGCGGCGTCGGGAACAAGGTGTCGCGCAAGGCGAGCGCGGCCCGCAGGCGGCGAGCCAGGAAGGCGGCATCGACCGCTTCCGTCCAGTCGCGCGACAACGCCCGGGCGGCGATCAACGAATGGGGGTTGAAGGTGGCCACCGCCAGTTTCTCGTCGCCGGCATCCTGGATGGTGACCAGGCTGCCGGGCGGCAAGGACTTGGCGTCGGAGGTCATCTCGATCTCATTCGAGAAGATCCACGGGTGGCCGGCGCGGAAGCGCCGCGACCGGCCCTTGGCGAAGCGAATCACCGGGCGGGTGGCGGGCGTGTCGGGGGATGAGGCGGGCATGGCCCCACTCTAACGAGCGGAATGAATCCAGGAAAGGCAGAAAAACTGCGGTGGAGACCTTAATTTTTAAGCGATTTTGATATGGATCAATGGCGTTCCTTGTTCATCTGGTCATAGTGCGCCCACTCGAGGCAAAGTCTATCCGACCGGTTCGTGCGGCGGGGGAACGTTTCGCATGGGCCGGTAGGCGCTTCGGGTTGACCCTTTTCCGGTCGAAACAGGAGTTCGGCATGAGCACCAACACCGACGCCACGCGCTATTGCGAAGACGTGGTGAAGAAGTTCGTCCTTGCGGCGATTTTCTGGGGTGTGGTGGGCTTTCTGGCTGGCGATTTCATCGCCTGGCAGCTGGCCTTCCCCGCCCTGAACATGGACCTGGAGTGGACCACCTTCGGTCGTCTGCGTCCCGTTCACACCTCCGCCGTGATCTTCGCCTTCGGCGGCAATATTCTTTTCTCCACCTCGTTGTATGTGGTTCAGCGGACCTGCCGCGCCGAATTGTTCGGTGGCGCCGGTCTGGGCAACTTCATCTTCTTCAACTTCCAGGCGCTGATCGTCGTGGCCGCCCTGACCTATGTGCTGGGCTTCAGCCAGGGCCAGGAATACGCCGAGCCGGAATGGTGGATCGACCTGTGGCTGACCGTGATCTGGGTGGCCTACCTGATCGCGTTCGCCGGCACCATCATGAAGCGCAAGGAACCCCACATCTACGTGGCGAACTGGTTCTTCTTCTCGATGATCCTGACCGTCGCCATGCTGCACCTGGGCAACAACCTGGCCGTTCCGGCCGGTCTGTTCGGTGGCTCGTGGATGAAGTCGTACAACCTGTTCGGTGGCGTCCAGAACGCCATGACCCAGTGGTGGTACGGCCATAACGCGGTGGGCTTCTTCCTGACCGCCGGCTTCCTGGGCATCATGTACTACTTCGTGCCCAAGCGCGCCGAGCGTCCGGTCTATTCGTACCGTCTGTCGATCGTGCACTTCTGGGCCCTGATCTTCCTGTACATCTGGGCCGGCCCGCACCATCTGCATTACACCGCCCTGCCGGATTGGGCCCAGACTCTGGGTGCCACCTTCTCGGTGATGCTGTGGATGCCGTCGTGGGGTGGCATGATCAACGGCCTGATGACCCTGTCGGGCGCCTGGGACAAGCTTAGGACCGATCCGGTCATGCGCTTCCTGGTGTCGTCGGTGGCCTTCTACGGCATGTCGACCTTCGAAGGTCCGATGATGTCGATCAAGGCGGTGAACTCGCTGTCGCACTACACCGACTGGACCGTCGGCCACGTGCACTCGGGCGCCTTGGGTTGGGTTGCCTTCGTGTCGTTCGGTGCCCTGTACTACCTGGTTCCGAAGCTGTGGGGCCGTAAGGAAGTCTACTCGCTGAAGCTGGTGGGTGTGCACTTCTGGGTCGCCACGATCGGTATCGTGCTGTACATCACCGCCATGTGGATTTCCGGCATCATGCAGGGTCTGATGTGGCGTGCGTACGACAACCTTGGTTTCCTGCAGTACTCGTTCATCGAGACCGTGGAAGCCATGCACCCCTACTACGTGATCCGTGCTCTGGGCGGCCTGCTGTTCGTCCTGGGTGCGCTGGTGATGGTCTATAACTTCGTTAAGACCATCAAGGGTGACGTGGCCGACGAGGCCATGCAGCCCTCCACCGCCGGCGCTCGCTAAGGGGAGGAACGGCAATGTCTGTCTTCAAGCATCACAAGCATCTTGAAACCAACGTCTTCTTCCTGGCGGTCGGCATTCTGCTGTGCGTGATCGTGGGCGGCCTCGTCGAGGTCGTGCCGCTGTTCCACATCGAATCCACCATCGAGAAGGTCGACGGTGTTCGTCCGTACAGCCCGCTCGAGCAGGCTGGTCGTGACATCTATGTCCGCGAAGGCTGCTACAACTGCCATAGCCAGATGATCCGTCCGTTCAAGGACGAGGTCGAACGCTATGGTCACTACAGCCTGGCGGCCGAGTCCAAGTATGACCACCCCTTCCAGTGGTCGTCGAAGCGTACCGGCCCGGACCTGGCCCGCGTGGGTGGCAAGTACACCAACGACTGGCATGTCCGTCACATGATCAATCCCCGCGACGTTGTTCCGGAATCGATCATGCCGGGTTATCCGCACCTCATGCGCGCTCTGGATACCTCGAACATCCAGGGCAACATGAAGGCGCTTCAGATCGTCGGTGTTCCTTACACCGATGCTCAGATCGCCAATGCGGTGAAGGATCTGACCGAACAGGCTTCCAGCGACTCGCCGGACGCCGCCGTTCTGAAGTCCTACCCGAAGGCCCGCATGGGTGATGTCGATGGTGACCCCAAGAAGGTCACCGAAATGGATGCGCTGGTGGCCTATCTGCAGGTCCTCGGCACCATGGTCGACTTCACCAAGGTTAAGCCGGAAACCATTCGCCGTTAACGGAGGGACACGGAGTGACTCTTATTCAAATTTCTGAGTTCCTCCGTTCCATCTGGGGACTTTGGTTGATGGTTTTGTTCCTCGGGATCGTCATCTACGCCTTCCGCCCCAAGAACAAGGATCGGCTGGAATCGTACGGTGACATCCCCCTGAGGGACGACGACGACAAGGAGCGCTAACATGGCTTCGATGGAAAAGGACTCGGTTTCCGGTCAGATGACGACCGGTCACGAGTGGGACGGCATCAAGGAGTTGAACACTCCTCTGCCGAAATGGTGGGTTTATGTGTTCTGGGCCTGCGTGCTGTGGGCCATCGGTTACTGGATTGCGATGCCGGCCTGGCCGACGCCTACGGGCTACACCCAGGGCATGCTGAACTATTCCTCGCGCGCCAACGTCGCCGAGGATCTGAAGGCTCAGCAGGCTTCGCGCGCCCAGTGGATGGCCAAGCTGCAGAACGCTTCGCCCGAGGACATCGTGAAGGACAAGGCCCTGCTCAACTTCGCCCAGTCGGCGGGTAAGGCCCTGTTCGGCGAAAACTGCTCGGCCTGTCACGGCGCCGGCGGTGTCGGTGTTCCCGGCGCCTATCCGCGTCTGGCCGATGACGAGTGGATTTGGGGCGGCACCCTGGCCGACATCGAACAGACCATCAAGTTCGGTGTCCGCAATGCCCACCCGGATTCGCGTCAGAGCGAAATGCTGCCCTTCGGTACCGGCGACGCGTTGTCGGCCGACCAGGTCAGCCAGCTGGCCGACTATGTCGTGTCGCTGAGTGCCAAGACCCCGGCCGCCGGTTCGCCCGGCGAGGCCCTTTTCGCTGAACGTTGCTCGGCCTGTCACCAGGAAGGCGGCGTTGGCATGAAGGACCTGGGTGCTCCGGCGCTCAACAACAACATTTGGCTCTACAAGGGCGGCAAGGAGGGTGTGATCGCCCAGATGACCAAGCCCAAGCACGGCTCGATGCCCGCTTGGACCGAGCGTCTGGACGCCGGCACCATCAAGATCCTGGCTGTCTACGTCCACTCGCTGGGTGGCGGCAAGTAAGCCAAGGTGATCGGGTCGGGGTGCGCTCTGTTCGCGGGGCGCACCCCGTCTCCGTTTCTGGTGTCCTGACCCGAAGGTTCGCGCCGCGTGCCTTCGGGTCAGGGCATTTGTCATTGGTCGATTACCTGAAATTAAGTTGACGCCGGCCGCGCTGCGCGCGCATTTCGGCGATGATCGTTGGATGGCCCGGTCGATCGCCCGTTTCGGGCGCCCCGTTTCCGGCGCAAAGCAAGGGGCTCGGCCCCCGGAGAGAAGTGTCGCGATGAACCAGCATGTGTCGCCGCCCAAGCAATCCACCTCGCTATACGCCGAGACGGTGATCATCCACCCGCGCGCGGTCAAGGGCATCTACCGTAACCTTAAATGGTGGTTGATGGCGCTGACCCTGGGCTTCTGGCACCTGGCGCCGTTCCTGCGCTGGGACCGCGGCCCCGGCGCGCCGGACCAGGCCATCCTGGCCGACCTGGATGGGCGGCGCGGCTATTTCTTCTTCATCGAGATCTGGCCGCAGGAAGTCTATTACCTGACCGGCCTGCTGCTGCTGGCGGCGATCGTCTTGTTCTTCATGTCGGCCGTGGCCGGCCGCGTGTGGTGCGGCTTCCTGTGCTGGCAGACGGTCTATACCGACCTGTTCATCCTGGTGGAACGGCTGGTGGTCGGCGACCGCCCGGCCCGCATGAATCTGGTCCGGCGCAAGTGGGATGCCCACAAGATCACCAAGACCGCCATCGTCCATGCGCTGTGGCTGGTGATTTCGGCGGCGTGCGGCGCCTCGTTCGTGCTGTTCTTCGGCGACGCCTTCCAGACCCTGAAGGAAATCCTGACGCTGGAAGCGTCGATCGGCGCCTATTCGTGCATCTTCATCATCGGCGGCTTCTGCTATCTGCTGGCCGGCTTCGCCCGCGAGCAGGTGTGCCTGTACATGTGCCCCTATTCGCGCTTCCAGTCGTCGATGCTCGACGAGCATTCGCTGATCATCAATTACGAGACCTGGCGCGGCGAGCCGCGTGCCCCGATGCGCAAAGGCGGCACCTTTGAAGGGCGCGGCCATTGCATCGATTGCAAGGCCTGCGTCCAGGCCTGCCCGACCGGCATCGACATCCGCGAAGGTCTGCAGATGGGCTGCATCGGCTGCGGCCTGTGCGCCGACGCCTGCGACACCGTGATGAAGAAGTACGGCTTGCCCCCGCACCTGATCAGCTATGATTCGGCCAACAATGTCGAGGCCCGGGCCAGGGGCGCCAAGGGCGAGACCAGGCTGATCCGTCCGCGCACCTTGATCTACACCGCCCTGATCGTGGTCATCGCCGCCGGCATGATGATCTCGCTGGGGACCCGGCGCACCACCGAGGCCAACGTGCTTCACGAGCGCACGCCCTTGTTCGTGGTGCAGTCAGACGGCACCGTGCGCAACGGCTATACCTACAAGGTGCTGAACATGATCCGCAAGGACCGGACCTACCGGGTGAAGGTGGCCGGTCTCGAGGGGGCCACCATCAGCGTGGTGGGCGGTGCCACCCGTGTCACCGAGACCGAGTTGCAGGTGACCGGCGACGATATCGGCACCTTCCGTGTCTATGTCGATGTGCCGGAAAGCAACCTCAAGGGCAAGAAGACCCCGATCTTCTTCGAGTTGACGGAATTGTCCGAGGGGAGCACGCTCCGCACCGAATCTCTGTTCGCGGGACCATAAGGATATGACGAGCATGGCAAAGACCCGCCAACGCGGCTGGTGGTATCCCTATATCTTCGTTGGCGCCTTCCTGGTGGTCATCGGGGTCAACGCGACCTTGGCCTATTTCGCCACCTCGACCTTCACGGGCCTGGCGGAAACCGACGCCTATGAAAAGGGCCGTCTTTACAACCGTGCGCTCGAGGCGGCCAAGGCCCAGGCCGAGATGGGCTGGACGGTCGAGACCAAGCTGAAGCCGGTGGCCGGAATCCAGCCGGGCATGGATATCGACATCGCCTACAAGGACCGCGACGGCAAGCCGGTCGAGGGTTTGGCGGTGACCGCGTCGGTGATTCGTCCGACCCTGGGCGGCTTTGATCACCAGATCACCCTGGCCCCGCTGGGCGGTGGGCGTTATGGCGGCCATTACGACCTGCCCCTGAACGGGGTGTGGGACCTGGAAATGGCGGCGATCGGCGACGGCGTTTCCTATCAGCACAGCCAGCGCATCGTGGTTCCGTGATCGAAACACCCTGCCGTCATTGCGGGTCGCCGGTTCCGGCCTCGCTGGGCGGCGAGTTCTGTTGTCGGGGCTGCGAGGGCGCCTTCGAGCTGCTCCAGGGGCTGGGGCTCGAGCGCTATTACGCGCGCCGCTCGCTCGACCCCAACGCCCGGCCGACCCGTCCGGACGAGGCCGCCTCGGCCTTCCATGACGTCTCCGCCCATGTGCGCCAGGACGACACGGGCGAAGCCAGCCTGAACCTGATGGTCGAGGGCATCCACTGCGCCGCCTGCGTCTGGCTGATCGAGGCGCTGCTGTCGCGCCAGCCGGGCGTTACCTGGGCGCGGGTCAACATGACCACCCGGCGCCTGGTGGTGCGCTGGCGGCCCGATCAGGTCGATCCCGGCACCTTCCTGGCCCCGGTTTTCAAGGTCGGCTATCGCCTGGTGCCGTTCGACCCGGCCAAGCTGGGCCGCGAGACCGACAAGGCGGAAAAGGACCTGCTGCGCGCCATGGCGGTGGCCGGCTTCGCCGCCGGCAACGTCATGCTGCTGTCGGTGTCGGTGTGGGCCGGGCATTTTTCCTATATGGGGCCGGCGACCCGCGACCTGATGCATTGGATCAGCGCCCTGATCGTGCTGCCGGCGGTGCTGTATTGCGTGCGGCCCTTCGCCCGCTCGGCCTTCACCGCTTTGCGCGGCGGGCGCACCAACATGGACGTGCCGATCACCCTGGGTGTGACCCTGGCCTCGGCCATGAGCCTGGCCGAGACCATCCGCTCGGGCGAGCACGCCTATTTCGATTCGGCCATCACGCTGTTGTTCTTCCTGCTGATCGGGCGCTATCTCGACAGCCGGGCCAGGGGGCGCGCCCGCTCGGCGGCGGAACATCTGCTGGCGCTCGACGCCGTCGCCGTCACCGTGCTGGAAGCCGACGGCACCCAGAAGCTGGTGCCGCCGACCCAGGTGGCGGTCGGCCAGACCGTGCTGGTGGCGGCCGGCGAGCGCATCGGCGTCGATGGGCTGGTGGCCGAGGGGGTGTCGGATGTCGATACCAGCCTGATCACCGGCGAGACCGTGCCGGCGGCCATCGGCCCCGGCGCGCGGGTGTTCGCCGGCACCATCAACCTGTCGGGGCCGCTGCGCCTGACCGTCGATGCCGTCGGCGAGAGGACCTTGCTGGCCGAGATCGTGCGCATGATGGAGGTGGCCGAGCAGGGCCGCGCCCGCTATGTCGCCCTGGCCGACCGGGTGGCGCGGTGGTACGCGCCCGTCGTCCATGTGGCGGCTCTGGTCACCTTCCTGGGCTGGGTGCTGCTGGGGTCCATTCCCTGGCAGGTGGCGCTGCTGCATGCGGTGGCGGTGCTGATCATCACCTGTCCGTGCGCCCTGGCCCTGGCGGTGCCGGTGGTCCAGGTGATCGCCTCGGGCCGGCTGCTGCGCCAGGGCATCTTGCTGAAATCGGCCACGGCGTTGGAACGCTTCGCCGAGATCGACCGGGTGGTGTTCGACAAGACCGGCACCCTGACCCTGGGCCGTCCTGTATTGATCGAGGATGGCGGCTGGACCGCCGCCGACCTGGCCGATGCCGCCCGTCTGGCCGCCGGCTCGCACCACCCGCTGGCCAAGGCGCTGGCGTCGGCGGCGCCATCGGTGGGGCTGGCGCCCGATCTTCGCGAGGAACCGGGACGCGGCATGGTCGCGGGCGCCATCCGTCTGGGCAGCCGCGCCTGGCTGGGCATCGCCGACGACGACCATGCCCAGGGGCCGGAATTGTGGCTGGACCGGCCGGGCTTGGCCCCGGTGCGCTTCGGCTTCCAGGATGGGCCGCGCCCCGATGCGGCGGCAATGGTGCGGGACCTGAAGGCCCGCGGCCTGACCGTCGAGCTGTTGTCGGGTGACCGCGAGGCGACCGTGCGGCTGCTGGCGGCCGAATTGGCCATCGATACCTGGCGGGCCGGCTGCACCCCGGCCGACAAGGTGGCCCGGCTCGAGCACTTGAAGGGCCTGGGCCACAAGGTCCTGATGGTCGGCGACGGCTTGAACGACGCCCCGGCCCTGGCGGCCGCCCATGTCTCGGCCTCGCCGTCCAGTGCGGTCGATGTCAGCCAGACCGCCGCCGACGTGGTGTTCCAGGGCGAGCGCCTGGCGCCGGTGCTGGAGACCTTGCGGGTGGCGGAAAAATCGCGCCGTCTGGTGATGGAGAATTTCGCCCTGGCCCTGGGTTACAACCTCTTTACCGTGCCCTTGGCGGTGGCCGGCCAGGTCACCCCCCTCATCGCGGCGATTGCCATGTCGACCTCGTCGCTGGTAGTAATTGGCAACGCCCTGCGGCTGACGCGCGGGAGAAAGGCTTGACCAATCTTTTGATGCTGATTCCGGTGGCCCTGGTTCTGGGGCTGATCGGCCTGGTGGCCTTCCTGTGGGCCCTGAAGTCCGGTCAGTTCGACGACCTGGACGGGGCGGCGCATCGCATTCTTTTCGAAGATGACGACGCAGCACCCACCGAACCGCCGGCGACCCCGCCGGCCGGTCCCACCGGATCATCGGGCTGACGGGGGCGAATGGTTGAGTGTGATGCCGCCGCCACTGGACTTTGAAGACCACAAGGCAGAACGCGAAATCGATCTCGCGCGGCCGTCATGCCGCAATTGCGACGTCGTGCGCGAGATCGCCTTCTGTGCCGACCTGTCGTCGGACGAGATCAAGCGCCTGGCCAGCGTGCGCTGCCACGCCGAGCTGCCGGCCGCCTTCACCGTCTTCCGCGAGGGCGACGTCGCCGACCACGTCTATTCCATCTCGGGCGGCGCGGTGAAGCTTTACAAACTTCTGTCCGACGGGCGACGCCAGATCATCGGGTTCCTGTTCTCGGGCGACCTGTTCGGCCTGGGGCTCGACGGCGGCTATGCCTATACCGCCGAGACCCTGACCCAGACCCAGTTGTGCCGCTTCACCCATAGGAAGCTCGATTCGTTGCGCGGCGAGATTCCGATGCTGGAACGCCGGCTGTTCACCATGACCGTCAAAGACTTGGTGGCGGCACACGACCAGATGCTGCTGCTGGGCCGCAAGACCGCGCGCGAAAAGGTCGCCAGCTTCCTCGACACCTTGTCGCGGCGCGCCGTCGAGCGCGGACTGGCCGCAAGCCCGGTCGATCTGCCGATGAGCCGGGCCGACATCGCCGATTATCTTGGCCTGACCATCGAGACGGTCAGCCGCACCTTCACCCAATTGAAGCGCGACGGCATCATCGGATTGCCGGCCTCGGGCCATGTGGTCCTGCAAGACACCAAGCGCCTCAAGGAAACCGCCGAGGGCGGCCCCACCGGTTGAAGCGAGGATCGCCACCGTGAGCACCCAAGTCCAAGCCAAGCGGGTCACCACCCGCGACATCCGCGCCCGCAAGGGTGGCGAACCGATCGTCGTGCTGACCGCCTATACCACCCCGGTCGCGCGCCTGCTGGACCGCCATGTCGACGTGCTGCTGGTCGGCGATTCGCTGGGGATGGTGCTTTACGGCATGGACACCACCCTGGGGGTGACGCTGGACATGATGATCAATCATGGCCGTGCGGTGATGCGCGGCTCGGACCATGCCTGCGTGGTGGTCGACATGCCGTTCGGCAGCTATCAGGAAAGCAAGGAGGTGGCGTTTCGCAACGCCGCCCGGGTGATGGTCGAGACCGGCTGCGCCGCGGTCAAGCTGGAAGGCGGCCGCGAGATGGCCGACACCATCGCCTTCCTGGTCGAGCGCGGCATTCCGGTGATGGCCCATGTCGGGTTGAAGCCGCAGGCGGTCCACGCCGCCGGCGGGTTCCGGGCGCAGGGCCGCCAGTCCGAGGAAGCGGCCGGCATCCGCGCCGACGCCCGCGCGGTGTGCGAGGCCGGGGCCTTCTCGGTGGTGGTCGAAGGCACGGTCGAGCCGGTCGCCCGCGCGCTGACCGCCGAGATCATGATCCCGACCATCGGCATCGGCGCCTCGCCGGCCTGCGACGGCCAGGTGCTGGTCAGCGACGACATGTTCGGTCTGTTCTCGGATTTCACCCCGAAATTCGTCAAGCGCTATGCCCAACTGGGTCCGATCATCGACCAGGCGGCGGCGACCTATGCCGCCGAGGTCAAGACGCGCGCCTTCCCCGGCCCCGAACATTGCTTCGGCGTGCCCAAGCCCCCCAAGATCTGACGAGCGTTGCCCATGGCCGAATCCCTCGACATCGTCCGCTCCAAGGCCGACCTTCGCGCCCGGGTGCGCTATTGGCGCGACCAGGGCCTCAAGGTCGCCTTCGTCCCCACCATGGGGGCGCTGCATGACGGTCATCTGGCGCTGGTCACCGCTGGCCTGGACATCGCCGACCGGGTGGTCGCCTCGGTGTTCGTCAATCCGACCCAGTTCGGCCCCAACGAGGATTTCTCGCGCTATCCCCGCCAAGAGGAACGCGACGCCCAATTGCTGGACCAGGCCGGCTGCGCCCTGCTGTTCGCGCCCACCGTCGACGAGATGTATCCGCAAGGCTTTGCCTCCAAGGTGTCGGTGGCCGGGGTGTCGGAAGGCTTGTGCGGCGGTGCCCGGCCCGGCCATTTCGACGGTGTCGCGACGGTGGTGACCAAGCTGCTGTTGCAGGCCCAGGCCCATGTCGCCCTGTTCGGCGAGAAGGATTGGCAGCAATTGACGGTGATCCGCCGGCTGGTCACCGACCTGGACATCCCGGTCGAGGTGGTGGGCGTGCCGACGGTGCGCGAGGCCGACGGGCTGGCGATGTCATCCAGGAACGCCTATTTGTCGGCCGATGACCGCAAGGTGGCGCCGACGCTGCATCGGTCCTTGCAGAAGGTGGCCGAGGGCCTGAAGGCCGGCAAGGGGTCCGAGGAACTGTGCCATCTGGCCGCCGCCGACCTGCTGGCCGCTGGTTTCTCGTCGGTCGATTATGTCGAGGTGCGCGACGCCCTGACCCTGGCGCCGATGGCGCACCTGACCGGGCCGGCCCGCATTCTGGCCGCGGCCCGGCTGGGCGCCACCCGCCTGATCGACAATATCGGGGTCGGCCCGGTCTAGCGGATTTCGGCGGGGCCGGCTATTCCGCCGCCTCCAGCAAGGTGTTGGGCAAGGGTTGGTCGAGCGCCAGGCCGACGCGGCCGTTGCGGGTGCCGCGGACCCTGGCCTGGACGGTGACGCCGTGTCCGGGCACGGTCAGCGCCAGGGTTTCGCCCGGCTTGAAATCCACGCCGGCGGCGACGATCGAGGCCCCCGTCTCGCAGACGTCGAACAGTTCGCAACTGGCGCATTTGCCGGGGCCGTCGACCATGCATTGTTCGCTCACCCGACGGCGGGCCAAGGTGCGGCGGTCAACGTCGGACGTGGCGGTGCGCACAGTGTGAATCAGGGTCACCGACAGCGCCTCGACGGCACGGTTGAGCAGGCCGGCGGTGTCTTGCACCGTCTCGGAGCGACGGCCGGTATCCTCGGACTGGTTGGCGACCATGCCGATCCGCTCGGAAACCTCGCCGGCGGCGCGGCCGGTTTCGGCGACATTGCGGGCGATTTCGCCGGTCGCGGCACTTTGTTCCTCGACAGCGGCGGCGATGGCGGCCGAGATGCCATCGACGGCGCGAATGGATTGGGCGATCAGATCGACTGCCGCGACCGCCTCGGCGGTGACGCTGCGGATGGTTTCAATGCGGGCGGCGATCTCGCCGGTGGCCGCCGCCGTCTGGTTGGCCAGGCTCTTGACCTCGCCGGCCACCACGGCGAAGCCCTTGCCGGCTTCCCCGGCCCGGGCCGCTTCGATGGTGGCGTTCAAGGCCAAAAGGTTGGTGCGCCCGGCGATGTCGGTGATCATGCGCGACACCTCGCCGATCTGGCCGACCGCCTCGGACAGGGCCCGGATGCGCTGGTCGGCCGATTGGGTCGCCTCGACCGCCAGCCGGGCCGAATGGGCCGCGCCCGACACCTGTTCGGAAATCTCGCCGATCGAGGTGGACAATTGCTGGGTCGCGGCGGCGACCGCCTGGACGTTGCTCTTCGCCTGGTTGGCCGCGGTGGCCACACCCTGCGACTCGCGGATGACGTCCAGGGCCGATTGCGCCATGTGGGACGCCTGGGCCGACATTGCCCCGGTCTGCGCCGACACCGCGTCCAGCGCATGGCGGGTCTCACGTTCGATGGTGTCGGCCATGGCCCTGAGCGAGGCGACCTTGTCGGCCTCGGCGGCGGCGCGGTCGGCCTCGCGCCGGATCTCGGCCGCGTGGACCGCGATGGCCTGGGCCTTGAACACCGCCACCGCCCGAGCGATGTCGCCGATCTCGTCCTTGCGGCCCTCGGACGCCGGGATGGCGACCTCGAGGTCACCGCGGGCCAGCCGCCCCATGACCTCGGTCAATTGGCGGATCGGCCGCACGATCTGGCGCGACGCCACCCACGACACCACGCCCAAGCCGGCGCCGAGGCCGATGACCAGCACCGCCAGGATCGAATCCAGGCTGCGGCGATAGACCGCCGGCACCTCGTCGCCCAGCACCTGCACCTCTTGGGCGTTGCGGTCGGTCAGGACGGTCAGCTTGTCGTTCAGGGCCTTGCGGACCTTGCGGTTGGCATCGTTGTCGCCGAAGGTGCGGGCCTCGGGCAGGCTGGCCTCACGCGATAATCGCACCAATTCGGTTCTGAAGCGGATGAAGTTCAAGGTCGCCTGTTCGGCCTCGTCATACTGGTCAAGCTGATCGGCCGGCGCGAAGGTCTTCCACTGGGCCACCTGGGTCTTCAGCGTTTCCAGGTTGGCCAAGAGCGGTTTGGCGTACTTTTCCGAAACGTCCGGCCGGTCCGACATATAGATGCCGCGGGAATCCATCACCACCGCCAGCACCAGGCTGTTGATGCGTTCGCCGATGATGGCGCGTTGCGAGGCGGCCTCCATCTCGGCCACCACCGCGCCGTACTGGCGCAGCGTCGAGATGGCATAGGCGCCGATCGCCACGGCGACCAGGGCCAAGGTGGCCGAGGCCACGCGAATCTTGTTTGCCAACGGCCACGAGCGCATCTGTCCCTCCTGATCCGGATCGACCCCGAACCTGGGATATTTGACCGCCATCGCGGTGCGATAACCCCTACTGATGGCGGGGTGATCGGGCCAACACCCGAGATCACATTATCGATGAACGCCCCGACACTTTGCGGTATGGTCCGCCCCATCATGAGTCCGACCATCTACCATATGTGCCGTGCCGAGGAATGGCGGGCCGCCCAGGCCGTAGGGCGCTATGGCGGCTCGTCGCAGGATGTGGCCGACGGCTTCATCCATTTCTCGACCGCCCTCCAGGTCGAGGCCAGCGCCGCCAAGCATCGCGCCGGCCAGGACGGTCTGGTGCTGCTGGAGGTCGATGCCGCCCGGCTGGGTCCCGCCTTGAAATGGGAGCCGGCGCGCGGCGGCCAATTGTTCCCGCATCTTTACGGATCGCTGCCGGTGGCGGCGGTCAAAGCCGTTCACGACCTGCCGCTGGTCGATGGCCGTCATCACTTCCCGCTTCTGAGGGGCTGACTTGTTCGATTACTTCAAGCTCGCCGGGCCGGTCATCCGCAGCCTGGACCCGGAAAAGGCCCACGGCCTGACCGTCCGCGCCCTGGCCTGCGGCCTGGTGCCCGGTCAACCGCGCGTCGATTCCGCCATGCTGGAAAGCACGCTGTGGGGCCTGCGCTTCCCCAATCCGGTCGGCCTGGCCGCCGGCTTCGACAAGAATGCCGAAGTCCCCGACGCCATGCTGCATCAGGGCTTCGGCTTCGTCGAGATCGGTTCGGTGACGCCCCGTCCGCAGCCCGGCAATCCCAAGCCCCGGATGTTCCGCCTGCCCGAGGACCGGGCCATCATCAACCGCATGGGCTTCAACAACCAAGGCCTGGAGGCGGTGGCCAAGCGCCTGGAAGCGCGGCCGCGCATCGGGATCGTCGGCGCCAATCTGGGCAAGAACAAGGACACCGAGGACGCCGCGTCGGATTACGAGAAGGGCGCCGCCCGCCTGGCGCCGCTGTCGGATTATCTGGTCATCAACGTGTCGTCGCCCAACACGCCGGGCCTGCGCTCGCTGCAGGGCCGCGACCAACTGGAAGGGCTGGTCGGGCGCACCCGCGAAGCACTTGACCGGGCGGTGCCGTCGGGCAAGCGCCCGCCGCTGTTGCTGAAGATCGCCCCCGATCTGAACGACGAGGATCTGTCCGACATCGCCGCCGTCGCCCTGGCCGGCGCGCTGGACGGGCTGATCGTGTCGAACACCACCATCGCCCGGCCGGACAGCCTGAAATCGGCTTTTTCGAAGGAAACCGGCGGCTTGTCGGGGGCGCCGCTGTTCGCGCCTTCGACCGCCGTGCTGGGCCGCATGTATGTGCTGACCCAGGGGAAATTGCCGCTGGTCGGGGTCGGCGGCATCGCCAGCCCGGAACAGGCCTATGCCAAGATCCGGGCCGGCGCCTCGCTGGTCCAGCTTTACTCGGCGATGATCTATGAAGGCCCCGGCCTGGTCACCCGGGTCAATCGCGGCCTGATCGGCCTGCTGGCCAAGGACGGCTTTGCCAGTCTGGCCGACGCGGTGGGGGCGGATCACCGGTGAGCATTCCGATCATTGCCGGATTGTCGGCGCTGGCCGACCGTTTCGACGGGCTGATCCTTGATCTGTGGGGGGTGATCCATGATGGGGTCGAGGCCTATGCGGGCGCTCGCGAGGCCCTGGTCGCCATCCGCGCCGCCGGCAAGAGCACCTTGTTGCTGTCCAACGCGCCCAGGCGGTCCGACGCGCTGGTGACCCAGTTGGACAAGATGGGCATCGGCCGCGAGCTCTATGATTTCGTGCTGTCCTCGGGCGAGGCGGTCCATCTGGAGCTGAAGGACCGCACCGATCCCTTCTATGCTGTGCTGGGCCGCAAGCTCTATCATCTGGGCCCCGAGCGCGACCGCAATGTCTATGACGGGCTGGATTACCGTCCGGTGCCGCTGGACCAGGCCGATTTCATCTTGAATACCGGGCCGGTCGAGCTGACCGAGACCTTGGCCGATTACCAGGCGTTGCTGGCCGAAGGGGTCGGGCGCGGCCTGCCGATGGTATGCGCCAATCCCGACCATGTGGTGATCCGCCAAGGGGCGCGCATCATGTGCGCCGGTGAACTGGCCAGCCGCTACGCCGAACTGGGCGGCCGGGTCTCGACGCGCGGCAAGCCCGACCCGGCCATCTACGGTCAGGTGTCGTCGATCCTGGGGGCGGCGAAGGACCGCATCCTGGCGGTCGGCGACGCCCTGCACACCGATATTCGCGGTGCCAACGGCGCCGGCATCGGCGCCATCTTCGTCACCCAGGGCATCCATGCCGAGGAACTGGGCATCCGCCCCGGTGACATTCCCGATGCCAGCCGCCTGGACGAAGTGGTCGCCCGCCATGGCGACCGACCGTTGGCGGCATTGCCCACTCTTTACTGGTGAAAGGCTCGACCTGCATGAACTACGAAACCGACGCGGTGGTGGTGGGAGCCGGCCCGGTGGGTCTGTTCGCGGTGTTCCAATGCGGCATGGTCAAGATGCGCTGCCATCTGGTCGATGCGCTGGATGCGGTCGGCGGCCAATGCATGGCGCTGTACCCGGAAAAGCCGATCTACGACATTCCCGGCTTCGCCAGCCTGCCGGCGGCCGAGCTGATCGCCCGGCTCGAGGCCCAGGCGGCGGCCTTCAAGCCGACCATCCATCTGGGCCGCCAGATGGTCGGGCTGGACCGCGTGGCCGATTCCTGGCGCTGCACCCTGTCGGACGGCACCCAGATCACCGCCAAGGCGGTGATCGTCGCCGCCGGCTCGGGCGCCTTCGGCCCCAACCGGCCGCCCTTGGACGGCATCACCGCCTTCGAGGGCAAGGGGGCCGGCCTGGGCGTTCATTACTTCGTCGCCCGACGCGAGGATTTCCGGGGGAAGAAGGTGGTGATCGCCGGGGGCGGCGATTCCGCCGTCGATTGGGCCATCTCGCTGGCGGAACTGGCCGAGCGGGTGATGGTGGTGCACCGCCGGGCGAAGTTCCGCGCCGCCCCCGAATCCGAATCGCGCCTGAAGGACCTGGCCGATGCCGGCCGGGTCGAACTGGTGGTGCCTTATCAGCTGCATGGGCTGGAAGGCGATAACGGCCGGCTGGCGGCGGTCACCGTCGCCACCCTGGAAGGCGAGGTCCGCCGCCTGGAGGCCGACGCCCTGCTGCCGTTCTTCGGTCTGGCCACCAACCTTGGTCCGATCGCCGAATGGGGGCTGGCCATGGATCGCAACACCATCGCCGTCGATCCGGCGACCATGGCCACCAGCGCGCCCGGCATCTTCGCCGCCGGCGACATCTCGGCCTATCCCGGCAAGCTGAAGCTGATCCTGACCGGCTTCGCCGAGGCGGCCAGGGCCGCCCATTCGGCCTATGAATTCGCCCATCCCGGCGAGGCGCTGCATTTCGAGCACTCGACCAGCGCGGGCGTTCCGCGCTGATCTGGGCGTTTCTTCTTTCCGGTTGGCGTGCCAAGGGACCTCTGCGAAGATGGCTCCACGGGGGGGATTCCACGACGGATCGGGGCCGATGGCAGAGGAAAAGACCAAGCTATCCCTGAAAAAGGGCACACGCGCCAAGACCGACAGGGCCGATCCCTGGCAGGTGCTGGTGGTCGATGACGAGCCCCAGGTCCACAGCATGACCCAGGTCCTGCTGCGCGACTTCCAGTTCGAGGGCCGGCCCTTCGCCATCGTCAGCGCCCATTCGGCCGGCGAGGCCCAGGAGATCTTGAAGGCCAACCACGACATCCCGGTGGTGCTGCTGGACGTGGTGATGGAAACCGACCATGCCGGGCTGGATCTGGCCCGCATGATCCGCGAGGATTTGGGCGACCGCCGCCAGCGCATCATCCTCAGGACCGGCCAGCCGGGCGAGGCCCCGGAACGCGACGTGATGCTGGCCTACGACATCAACGATTACCGCGCCAAGACCGAGCTGACCGCGCAGAAGCTGTTCACCGCCTTGGTCGCGGCGCTTCGGTCGTGGCAGCAGATTTCCACCATCGAGCAGTTGAACGCCACCCTGGAAGCCCGGGTCGAGGAACGCACCCGCGACCTGGCCGAGGCCCGCGCCTTCGCCGAATCCCTGGTCGAATTGATGCCGCAGCCGGTGTGGTTCAAGGATGCCCAGCAGCGCTACCGTCTGACCAACCGCGCCTTCCGCGAATTGTTCGCCATCGCCCCCGACCAGTGGCACGGCATGACCGCCGCCCAGGCGCTGGGGGCGCGCATGCCGGCGCACGAAGAGGCCGGCGACCAGTCCCTGCTGGGCGGCCACCAGGCTCGCATCGAGCTCGAGACCCAACTGGTCGATGCCCGGGACCAGCAGCGCACGCTTCTGATCACCAAGGGGGTGTTCACCCAAGACGAAACGGTGCTCGGCATCATCGGCATCGCCACCGACATCAGCGAGCGCAAGGCGCTGGAAAAGGAACTGCACCGCCTGGCGGTCACCGACCCCCTGACCGGTGCGGCCAATCGTCGCCGTTTCATGGCCAGCGGCCATATCGAGATCGAGCGCGCGGCGCGTTATCAGACCCCGCTTTCGGTGGTGATGCTGGATATCGACTATTTCAAGAAGGTCAACGACACCCACGGCCACGGAATCGGCGACGAGGTGCTGCGCAAGGTCGCCGACGCGGTGCAAGGGTGCCTGCGCGAAATCGACCTTCTGGGCCGCCTGGGCGGCGAGGAATTCGCCGTGTTGTTGCCGGAAACCGGATTGGACGCGGCCGTCGCGGTGGCGGAACGCTTGCGCCGGGCCATTGGGGCGATCATCATTCCCGTGACCGGCGGCGCGCTGACGGTCACTGCCAGCTTCGGTGTCGCCGAACGCGACGCCGACGAATTGCTGTTCGACACCTTTCTTGGCCGCGCCGACGGGGCCTTGTATCGGGCCAAGGAATCGGGGCGCGACCGGGTGGATGCCTGTCGGCCATAAGGGGACGGGCCGCCTTCCAGGGGGATGGAAGGATCGGCCGAGAAAGGGGTATGGACATGGAACCGGGCCAGAACATCATCGATCTCGCCACGGAACGGCGACGCCGGGGACCGCGCTTCGACGGCGAGATGATGCAGATTCTCGAGGTCAGCCGCGACCTGATCTGCCTGTGCCGGGCGGGCGCCATCACCGCCATCAACGGGGCGGGCGCCCGCATGCTGGGCGGCAAGACCACCGAGGAATTGATCGGGCGGCGCATGGCCGAATTCCTGATCCCCGAATACGGCCCGGTGCTGGACCTGTTCCTGGCCGGCATGGCCAGCGAAGACCGGCCGGTGCCCACCCGCATCCAGCGCCTTGACGGCTTGACCCGCGATGTCGAGCTGCAGGTGCACCGCGCCCGCGAGATCGCCGCCGACGCGACGGTGGTGACCTGCCGCGACATCACCAAGGAAGGCAAGCTGGCCGGCTCGGCGCAAGACAGCGATTCCCGCTTCCACCTGCTGGTCGACAATTCGATGAACCTGGTCTGCCATGTGGTGGGCGGGGTGATCCGCTATGTCAACCAGTCGGGCCTGAAGATGCTGGGCGCGGCCGAGCCCGAGGCGGTGCTGGGCCGCCGCCTCGAGGAGATCTTCCATCCCGATTACGCCGATCTGTTGAAGGGCGAGATGATCGAGACGGCGATCGCCGAGGATGCCTCGGTGCCGCTCAGGCTGCACCGTCTGGATGGCTCGAACTTCGACGCCATCGTCAAGATCGCCAAATTGCCGTCGCGCACCGGCCTGGAGCTGATGGTCGAGGCGCGCGACATCACCGCCCACAACCGCGCGGTGATGGCCCTGCGCCGCGCCAACGAAACGCTGGAGATGCGAGTGGTCAGCCGCACCCGCGAACTGGCCGAGCAACGCGCCAAGGCCGAGGAGATGCGTCAGATCGCCGATGCCGCCCGACGCTTCACCGAACGGTTGACCGATACCCTGCCCAGCCCGGTGTGGTTCCGCGACGCCCGCGGCAACATCCAAAGCACCAACCGCGCCTTCCGCGACCTGTTCGGCCCGGGCGACGGCGCCGCCGTCCTGCCCGACGAAGACGCGATCTCGGACGTCGAACTGATGGCCGGAACCATCGAACGGACCAGCTTCGAGGCGGCGATCCTGCTGCCGGGCGGCGGCCGCCTGGACGGGCTGTTCCTGAAGACCGCGTTTTGCGACGAGGAAGGTCGCCCGGTCGGCACCATCGGCATCATGACCGACATCTCGGATCGCAAGGTGATGGAGCGCGAGCTGCGCCGCCTGGCCACCACCGATCCGCTGACCGGCGCCCACAATCGCCGCAACATCTTGTCCCTGACCACCAACGAGATGGAACGTTGCCTGCGCTATGGACACGAGATGTCGGTGCTGATGCTGGATGTCGATTTCTTCAAGATGATCAACGACCGACACGGCCACGCCACCGGCGACGAGGCGCTGAAGGCCTTGGTCGCGGTGTGCAAGGATTCGCTGCGCGACATCGACGCCATCGGCCGCATGGGCGGCGAGGAATTCGCCATCATGCTGCCCGAGACCGGGCTGTCCGGCGCGCTTGAGGTGGCCGAGCGGCTGCGGGCCAATATCGCGGCGTTGCGACTGAAGCTGGCCGATGGCGACACCATGGGCATCACCGCCAGCATCGGCTTGACCACCTGCCGCCCCGTGGACGTGGCGGTCGATATCTTGCTGAACCGCGCCGACCAGGCGCTGTACCGCGCCAAGGAATCGGGGCGCAACCGGGTCGAAGCGGGCTAGAGGCCGCCGGTGACCGGGCGTCGGCAGGCAATCTGGTGGGGGGCGGCGGCACTGGTGCTGGCGGCCCTGGCCGGGCTGGCCCATTGGGGGCCGGATGCCGGCCTGCGCTGGGCGTTGAACCGCGTCCTGCATCAAATGGGCTGGACCCAGGTGGCCATCGCCCATGCCGATTTGTCGCTGTTCAACGGCGCCATCGTCGTCAAAAGCATGGAAGCCGGGCCCAGCCTGGGCCGTGCTCTCGGCATCGACGGGCTGGATTTGCGGTTCCGCTGGAGGCCGCTTTTGTCGAAGCGGGTCGAGGTCGAACGGCTGGACCTGTCGGGGGTCACGGTCGAGGCGCGCCGCGTCGGCTCGGCCATCGAGGTCAACGGATTGCCGGTCGCCGCCAGTGGCGGCGCCGGCGGCGAGTCCTGGAGCTTCGACATCGCCGCCCTGGCCCTGACCAACAGCACCTTCCACCTGTTCGACGGGGCGTTCAAGGCGACCATCGCCATCGACCGCTTCGACCTGACCGACCTGAAGAGCTGGGCGCCGGACCAGCCGGCCCGCTTTCGCCTGGCCGGGCGGATCAACGGCGCGCCGCTGACCCTGTCGGGCCACGCCACCCCGTTCGCCGACCGGCCGGCGCTGGCCGTGACCCTCGACATCGCCCGGTTCGATCTGGGCAGCCTGGCCGAGCTGGCCAAAGGCGCCGGCATCACCCCGCCGAGCGGTGTGCTTGACGCGCGCATCAGCGTCGAGGGCCAACCGGACAGCCTGGCCGCCGAGGGTCGTTTCGCGGTGGCTGGCGCCGCCCTGGCCTGGGACGGCGGTCGCATCTCGGCCGAGCGCCTGGAATGGACCGGCACGGCATCGCTGGCCACCCGGGCCTTGGCGGGCAAAAGCGTGATCGACAATCTGCGGGTCGTCACCGGCGACATGACCATCGCCAATCGCCGTCTGACCATCGACGGCACCCTGATGCCGGCCAAGGCCTTCGGCATCCTGCCGCCGCTGGCCGGTCGGGCCGAGATGGTGGCCGACGGGGTGTCGATCCTTCAGCCGGACCGGGAATGGCTGAGCGCCGACCGGATCGACGCCCGCGGCATCCAACTGGCCGCCGGTCAGCCGGCGACCATTGGCCGGATCGACTTTCGCATGCTGTCGGCCTTGGCCGGCAGGGGCGCCGAGGCCTTTCCCCGCCGGGTCGAAAGCCGTCAGGTCGGGCTGGAAGGGCTCAGCGTCGATCCCGATGGTCGGGTGACGATGGCCGCGGCCAACCTCACCGGCGCGCTGATCAGGGTGACGCGGCTGAAGACCGGCTGGGTCGGGTTGGGCCAGGGCGATGACGGCGGCGGCGAGATGCCGTCCTTCGCCGTCGGCCGGCTGCGCATCGACGGCCGCTCGCGCCTGGAATACGAGGACCGCGTCCCCTCCGAGCCGGTGCGGGTGGCCCTGGACGGGCTGGACCTGACCGCCAAGGACCTCGACAGCACGCGGCCCGGCCGCGACAGCCCGTTCACCCTGAAGGCCCGGCTGGGCGAGGGCCGCATCACGGCCTCGGGTGATATAAGGCCGTTCGCCGATTCCTTCGCCGGCCGCGTCACCGTCACCGCGCGGGCCATCGACTTGCCGGTGCTGTCGCCCTATGCCGCCGATGTGCTGGGGGTGCATCTGCATACCGGCCAGTTGGACGCCGACATCAAGGCCAGCACCGACAACGGTCGCCTGACCGGTCAGTTGGAATTGACCCTGACCCGGCTTTACGTCGCCCAGCCCGACCCCAACGCCAAGCTGGCCAAGCAGGCCGACATGCCCATCGAGACGGTGCTGGACCTTTTGCGCGATTCCGAGGGCCGCATCCGCCTGACCATCCCGGTCAAGGGCGAGCTGGCCAATCCCGATTTCGACGTGTCCGACGCCGTCGGCCAGGCGGTGGCCGGCGCCCTGAAATCGACGGTGTTGACCACGCTGAAGGTGGCCTTTCCGGTCGCCGCCCTGATCGGGCTGGTGATCGACGAGGCGGAAAAGCCCCGCCTGGGGCTGGAGCCGTTGCGCTTCGCCGCCGGCTCCAACCAACTGGAAGGCCCGGCGCTCGAGCAGTTGGGAACGGTCGGCGGCCTGTTGCGCCAGCGTCCGGGGCTGAGATTGTCGGTGTGCGGCACCGCCGACACCCACGAGGATTGGAGCGCGCTGATCCGCGCCGGCAGTCTGCTGGCCCGCCTGCAGACCCTGGTCGGCAAGGAACCGGCCACGCCCCCCGACTCCGAACGGCTGCTGGCGCTGGCCGATTCGCGCGCCCAGGCCGCCAAGACCTATCTGGTCGAACGCGCCGGCATCGATCCCGGCCGCCTGTTCACCTGCCGCTCGCGGGTCGATTCCGACAAGAATGCGCCGCCCGGCGTGCTGCTGCTGTTGTAATTATTTCTGCTTGGGTCGGAAGGCCTGGCACACGGACGGGTCGGTTTCCAGGAACGGGCCGCCGACCAGGTCGATGCAATAGGGGATGGCCTGCATCACCGCGCCCAGGCAATCGGCGATGGCGCTGGGCTTGCCGGGCAGGTTGACGATCAAGCTGGCGCCGCGAATGCCGGCGGTCTGGCGCGACAAGATGGCGGTCGGCACCACCTTCAGGCTTTCCATCCGCATCAGCTCGCCGAAGCCCGGCATCATCTTTTCGCACACCGCCTGGGTCGCCTCGGGGGTGACGTCGCGCTTGGCCGGGCCGGTGCCGCCGGTGGTCAGGATCAGGCAGCATCCTTCCCGGTCGGCGAGGTCGCGCAAGGTCGCCTCGATGGTCGGCTGGTCGTCGGGGATCAGGCGGCTGATGGCTTGCCACGGGCTGACCAGCGCCTTGGTGATCCAATCCACCATCGCCGGCCCGCCCAGATCCTGATAAACGCCGGTCGAGGCGCGGTCGGACACGGTGACGAAACCGATCTTGGCATTCATGGCTTAAGTCCTCGACAGGCGGGTCAGGTCGGCCGACCAACTGGTATAGCGGGCGTGATAATCGGCCTGGCCGGGATCGGCGGCGGTACGGGCGGCGAACGCGTCCAGGACCGGGCGTTGACGGGATGCCACCAGGGCGGCGTCGGTGCCGGCCAATTGGCGCAGCAATGGTCCGAAGCCCATCACCACGTTGCCGCCGGCCTGGGTGGCGGTCTGGGCCAGGATCTGGCCCATGCGCGGCTCGGCCTGCATCACCCTGGCGGCGAAGGCGCGGATGGCGGGCTGGTCGGCGAGCAGGGCATCGTGTTCGGCCCGCCAGTCGGTGTCATCGACGATCATGTCGTCTTGAAGCACCACCGGCGCCTTCTCGCCTGCGTCGCACTCCCAGCCGGGCCGAGGTGTCAGCAGGTCGGCCTGGTTGTCGGGTTCGCGCCAGCCGACCAGCGGCATGGTGCGGCAGCGGATCGGCTTGGTGTGGTGAATGCCGCACAGTCCGTCGGATTGCAGTTCGGGGCAGCGGAAGCTGGGCGGGATATAGGCGGTCGGCGCCACCCGCACCGGTAACAGCCGGCCCGGACCGACGGGGATCAGCAGGCCGACCCCGGCGCCGGGCTCGCGGCCGGGGGTGGCGCGAAGCGGCGACCACACCACCGCCAACGGGAAGCGGACAGCATGGGCCAGCGCCTCGGGGATGGTGAGCGGCACCCAGCCGAAGCAGCATTTGCCGCAGGCGGTGCAGGAAAATCGCGTGTCCATGGGTTCAGTCCTACAGCCCTGCGGGCGGGTTTGGCAAGCCGTAGCCGGCCGAGAACGGCACCGTCAGACCCCACAACCGGGCCAGCTGGTCGGGCGAGGTCACGAGGTGGTGGCCGGGCGCCAGATGGCCGGCGCTGTCCTCGATGACGATACGGCCGGGCTCGATGGCCACCCGGCGGGTCACCGGTTGGCCGAAGCCGTGGTGGGTTCCGACGAATTCATCGGCGGTGAAGCGGATCGGCTGTGCCCGGGCGCGGTCCTCCAGGCGGAACGGGGCCAGCAAAGTCGCCGGCTCGCGCTCACCCAGGCGCGGCGCGAAATGGGCCAGGACCGAGCGATAGCGATTGCGGATCGATAGGTCGGGGGTATAGACGCCGGTGCCCGGGTCGGTGGCCCAGCCGATGCCGTCGATCTCGATCTCGACCGCCAGCTGGTCGTTATGGGCGTGGCCGCCATTGCCGTTCTGGCCCACCGGGCCACAGCGCACCGCGATGAATGTCCTGTCGTTTCGCCACAGGAACAATCCGAATTCCGGAGTGGCGATGGCGGTCAGGCCATCCAGCGCCGTCGGATCGGGCGGCACGATCTCGAGCCGGATGGCCGGGGTGAAGACGGCATTCCCGTCCGGCCAGACGGCGGAAGGAATGGCAACATCGACCGGGCCGCCGGACAACTGGCGGACCAGTTCGGTCTCGAGGGCGGCCCGTGGCGGGGCGGTCAGGTCCACCCGCACCAGCCCCTGGGCGGCGGCGATCAGCCCGCCCGGGTCCAGCCCGTCCAGACCGGGGGTCAGGATCAGGAAGCGGCCGGAATCGTTGTCGCCGATCTGGGCCATGCGGCCCGACGGCATGGTCGTATCGAAAGCGAAACGGGCAGCGCCGGCCAAGCGGGCCAGGCATTCGGGACCGAAGGGCGGCCAGGCAAGGGGGCCGGGCGGCAAGGCAGGCTGGCGCCGCCACAGGCGGTGATCATAGAAGGTGACGCGGCGCGCTTCGGGCAGGCCGTTGATCATCGCCACCGTATGGATGGCCATTTCCGCCGACAGGCGGTGATAGGCGATCGAGGCCTCGAAATTGGCGCCTTGGGCATCGAACTGACGGGGGATTTCCACCTGCAGCCAGCGGATCGCCAGGGCCAGATAGATGTCGGTCTCGGGGGTGGCGGGCAGGGTGGCGGCAATCCAGGCCAGGCCGCAGATGTCGGCCAGGAAGTGGTTGCCGCGATGGGCCTCGTTCCATTCCAGATGGCCGGCGACATGGCGGGCATGGGCCAGCAGGGCGGTGGCGACGAACGAGTGAAAGTCCTCGTCGAAGGTGGCGCCGCAGGCCTGGAACAGGTCCAGCGCCACGATGATGTTGACGGCGCGGATCGCCACATCCATCGGGCAGGCCCAGTTGACCCCCCAGCCGGGCGGGTTGGCGGCCAGGAAGTCCAGCACCTGGTCGTGGAACTCGACGGCCAGGCGCCGGTCGCCGTCCAGTCCGTAGGCCAGGGCCAGACCGGGCAGGTGTTGCAGCCGGGCCAGTTCCCACGGCACCTTGACGTCGACGCCCGGCTTGTGGCCATAGGCCACGCTGGGGCCGAAGGTGTCGGGCTGCCAGCGATAGCCCGACTTGAAATCCACATGCCAGTCGATCGGGCGGTAATCGGGATTGGTCAGGCAATCCAGCAGGATCATCACCTGCACCCGGTTGCCCGGCGTGGCCTGGGCGACGATGGCCGCCTTCCAGTCGGCGCCCAGCGCCCGGCCCGGTCCATAGCGATGGCGGCCGAAGCCGGCAAAGCGCGCCCCGTGCGCGACCACCACCGGCCCCGATCCCAACAGGTCGAAGCGATGCGCCAGCACATCGGCGGCCAGCACCCGCAAGGAATCGGCATTGGCCTCCAGCATGGCGCGGTCGGGGGCGTGGAAGCGACGGATCAGCGCGCCCCTGACCTGCTCGGGCGGCGGGAAGGTGCTTTGGCGGCGCAGCATCTTGCCGACCAGCCGCCGGCCGATTGTTCTGGTGGCGTAACGGATGGTCTTGGCCGCCGCGTCGGCGGGCGACATGGTGAGGGCGTGGCGGATCAGGTGGGCCAGCGACATCAGGGCCGCGGGGAATATTCGGGCACCAGCCGGCGCAGGCGGGCGATGGCGGCCGGGGCGTCGTGGGCGCGGCATTCGCCTTCCAGGCTGTGCAGTTCGGCGGCCAGTTCGGCCACATCGACCGAGCGGGGCGTGGCCACCAGGATGCCTTCGCGGTCGGTGGCGACCGGCGGCTCGGCGCCGTGGAAGATTTCCTCGAACAATTTCTCGCCGGGGCGCAGGCCGGTGAAGGCGATCTTGATGTCGATGTCGGGGCGCAGTCCGGCCAGCCGGATCATCTGGCGGGCCAGGTGGACGATGCGGACCGGCTCGCCCATATCCAGCACGAAGATCTTGCCGCGATAATCGGGATGGGCATCGCCGAAGGCCGAGGCCTGCAGGACCAGTTCGACCGCCTCGCGCACCGTCATGAAATAGCGGGTCATCTCGGGGTCGGTGACGGTCAGCGGCCCGCCCTCGGCCAGCTGCTTCTGGAACAGCGGCACCACCGAGCCGGTCGAGCCCAGCACGTTGCCGAACCGCACGGTGACATAGCGGGTGCTGATGCCCGACAGGTCAAGGGCCTGGGCGTACATCTCGGCGACGCGCTTGGACGCCCCCATGACATTGGTCGGGTTGACCGCCTTGTCGGTCGAGATCTGCACCATCAGCCGGACGCCGTGGGCGGCGCAGGCATCGGCGACGTTGCGGGTGCCGACGGCGTTGGTCAGCAGGCCCTCGTCGGGATTCCATTCCACCATCGGAACGTGCTTCAGGGCGGCGGCGTGGAACACCAGCTCGGGCCGGTGGGTGCGCATGGCGGCCTCGATCCGGGTGGCGTCGCGGACATCGCCCAGCACCGGGTGACGCGCCAGTTCGGGGTGGCGGCCGGCCATTTCCAGGTCGATAGCGTAAAGATTGAACTCGCACGCCTCGAACAGCACCAGGCTTTCGGGCGCCCAATCGGATATCTGGCGCACCAGCTCCGAGCCGATGGATCCCCCGGCGCCGGTCACCAGCACGCGCTTGCCCTTGATCAGGGCCTCCATGCCCTCGCGGTCCAGCACGGTCTGCGGCCGGCCCAGCAGGTCCTCGACGGCGATCGGGCGGATGGTCAGCTTGTCCTCGAGCCCGTCCTTCAGGTCGGTCAGGCGGGGAATGCGGGCCAGCGGCAGGCCCAGGCGGTCGGCCTGGTCCAGCAGGCGGCGCATCTCGCCGCCATCCAGGCGGTGGTCGGTGACGATCAGCCGCTGCGGCTGGGTGCCGGCGGCTTTCAGCCGGGCCATCACCGCGTCCAGCTCGGCGGTCGAGCCCAGCACGTCGATGCCGTGGATGTTGCGCCCGACCCGGCCGCCGCCATCCGAGATCAGGCCGATGGCCCGATACTCGGCGTCGGGGGCCATGGTGGCGCGGATGAACAGCTCGGCCTCGTCGCCGGCGCCGACCAGCAGGACCGGAACCCGGGTGCCGCCAGCGGCGTTCTTGGCCGAGCGGCGGCGATCCTTCCACGACCGATACAGAAAGCGCGGGCCGCCCAGCAGGGCCAGCAGCACGAACCAATTGATCACCGGCACCGAGCGCGGCAGGTCCTGCAGGCGGGTGACCAGGAACATCAGCACGGTGAAGATCAGGATGGTCAGGGTGGCGCCGCGGGTCAGCGTCATCAGATCGTTGACCGAGGCATAGCGCCACACCCCCTTGTACATCTTCGACATCAGGAAGGCGGCGGCGGCGGTCAGGGTGAAGGCCATCGTGGCGGTCGCCATCATGGTGGCGTCCCAGCCGGGCATCGCCAATTCGCCCTGACGCAGATAGACGGCGGCCAGGAACGACAGGGCGGCCATGATCACGTCATGGGCGAAGGCGACATGGCCACGGTGCAGAATCGGTTTCACACGCATGATCGGATCATTAGCGGACTTGGCCTTTGATGTCCAAGGCGATTCCGCTACTTTCTGGCCCGATGGAAACCGTATTCGCCTTTTTTCCCGACATCGGCCAGGCCATCGGCCTGCTTGCCGTCCTGGCCGCCGCCGCGGCCCTGGCGGTGCTTGGCGCCGCCCTGGGCGGCACCACCTGGCGCGAGACCGACCTGGCCGCCGGCTGGGGGCTGGGCGCCGCCCTGCTGACCCTGGTGGGCGGCACCTTCGGCTGGCCGCTGACCGGGCTGGCCGCCGGGCTGGCGGTGGCGGTCGCGGGCGGTGCGTGGTGGCTGGGGCGCCGTTCCCAGCCGCCGGTGGCGCCGGGCGCGGTGCTGGCGGTGGCTTTGGTCCTGCCGCTGCTGGTGGTGGTGGCGGCGATGGTGCCGTCGCAATGGGACGAATTTTCGCAATGGCTGTGGAACGCCGCCTATCTGGTCGAGCACGACCGGGTGCCGCGCCAGGGGCTGGCGGCCCACCCGGGCAGTTTCCCGGCCTATCCGTTCGGCGCCGCCCTGCTGCCCTATCTGGCCTCGCGCCTGGCCGGCGGCCTGGTCGAACAGGCCGGCGCCCTGGGCAATGTCTTGCTGCTGGCCTCGTTCGGTCTGGTCATGGCCCGGATCATGGCCGACAGCCAGGGATTGTCCCGGCCCGGCCCGGCTTTGGTGGCGGCAGGCTTGCTGCTGGCCACCCTGGCCGGCCCCAGCTTCGTTGCCAAGGTGGCGCTGACCGCCTATGCCGATGCCGGAACGGCGGTGCTGCTGGCGCTGGGGGCCTTTCTGGGGTGGGCGTCCATCGAGGCGCTGGCCGCCGGCCGCGACGGGCAGGCGCGCGCCCTGGCGTGGAAGGCCAGCCTGGTCCTGGCCGGAATGGTCGCCTTCAAGCAATCCAATCTGGTTCTGCTGGTGCTGCTGGGCGGGGCCATCGCCGTGGCTTTCCTGCAAGAGACCCGGATCGGGCGGGGTGCGGCGCTGGGTCATCTGATCGTGATCCTCGCCCTGCCGGTGCTGGTGCTGATGCTGTGGCGCAGCCACGTCGCGACCCATCTGCCGGGGGCGGAATTCACCGTACGGCCGCTCGCCCACTGGTCGCTGGACCTGTTGCCCGACATCCTTGCCAGCATGGGACACGTCGCGCTCAACAAGGGTGGTCATTTCGGGTCCATGGCGATGGTGGCTTTGCTGGGGGCGCGGGCCTTGTGGCGCCGCCGCCCGGGGCCTGAACGGCTGGTGGCCATCGCCGCCCTGGTGACCCTGGGCTATCAGGCCTTCCTGCTGTTCGCCTATGTCGCCGCCTTCGATCGTTACGAGGCCGCCGCCGCCGCCTCCTATTGGCGCTACAACCTGCATGTCGGTGCCCTGCTGACCCTGGCCCTGGTGGCCTGGGTGGCTTACCGGCGCCATTGGCGCGGCCGGGCGTGGATCGGCTGGCTGGCGGTGGCGCTGGTGGTGGCCGGCCCCGCCCTGCTGGCGCCCCGCATCCGTTTCGATCGCGAGCCCCCCAAACCGTTCCTGCGCCATGTCGCCCAGCAGGCGGCGCCGGCCTTGGGCGCAGGTGACCGGGTGGCGGTGGTCGATCTGACCGATTCCGGGCAAACCTGGCTGGCCATGCGCTGGTCGTTACGGGGAAGCCGGGCGCGGGTCGATGGGCTGTTCAACATGGCCGACGCCGATGCGGCTTTGGTCGCGGCCCGCCTGGCCGGGTACACCCATCTGATCATCCGCCGCGCCACCCCGGCCGTCGAGAGTGCGGTGGGCATCGACATGGCGGCCGGTCAGGCGATGCTGTTGCAACGAAGCCACGAGGGGTGGATCATCCTCAAGCGCTGGAACGGGGACAAGCCATGATCGTTGCCGCCATCCTGCCCTGTTATCGGGTTTCCGGTCAGATCGCGGCGGTGATCCGGGCGATCGGGCCGGAATTCACCCACATCGTCGTGGTCGATGATTGCTGCCCGGAATCCTCGGGCGAGGTGGCCGCCGCCATCGGCGATCCCCGGGTGACGGTGGTGAAGCGCGCCCGCAATGGCGGCGTCGGCGCCGCCATGGTCGATGGCTATCGCACCGCCCTGGCGCTGGGCGCCGACATCCTGGTCAAGATCGACGGCGACGGCCAGATGGCGCCGGCCGACGCCGCCCGCCTGATCCGGCCGCTGACCGAGGGCGAGGCCGACTATGCCAAGGGCAACCGCTTCCGTGACTTCAAGGCCCTGGCGGCGATGCCGCCCACGCGGTTGTTCGGCAATTCGGTTCTGTCGTTCCTGGTCAAGGCGGCGTCGGGCTATTGGACGGTGATGGACCCGACCAACGGATTCACCGCCATCCGCCGCGAGGTTCTTGAGGCGCTGATGCTGGAACGCCTTGATTCAGGCTATTTTTTCGAGATCGACCTATTGTGCCGGCTCTATCTGGTCGAAGCGGTGGTGGTCGATGTCGCCCTGCCGGCCCGCTATGGCGACGAGACCAGCTCGCTGTCGGTGGCGCGGGTGGCGCGGCAATTTCCGGCCAAATTGGGCCGCGCCTTCCTGCGCCGATTGCTGCTGCGCTATTTCGTCCACGACTTCAACATGGCGTCGATCTACCTGCTGCTGGCGGTGCCCATGCTGCTTTTTGGCGGAATCGCTGGGGTTTTCGAGTGGGTCCGCTCGGTCGAAAGCGGTCAGGTACGTTCGGCCGGCACGGTGATGCTGGTGGCGATGCCGGTGATCCTTGGCTTGCAACTTCTTTTGCAGTCAATCGCCATCGACATTGCGGCGGTTCCGAAACGATTCGTTAAGAATCGATGAAGCCAGCCCGGTCGCGGCTGGTTCCGTCAACCGCAAGTTCCAGGACATCCATGAAGCGCTGGGCCTGATAGGCGCGGGAATGGCTGTTTGCCGCCGTTCTGCTGGCCTCGGCCAAGGTGGTGCGCAAGGCGCTGTCGTCAACCAATTGCCGGGCCGCATCCGCAAGTTGTTGCGGCCGGGCGGCCGGGACCCACAAACCGGCCCGGTCGGACTGGATGATGCGGCTGGCTTCGCCCTCGGGGGCGACCAGCAGCAGGGGCAGGCCCATGCCCATGGCCTCGAAAATCTTCGACGGGATCACCTCGGCGAAGGCGGGATCGTCCTTCAGGTGGATCAGGGCGGCGTCGCACAACGACCAGATGCGCGGCATCATCTCCTTGGGCTGCATGCCCTGGAACACCACGTTGGGCAGGGTGCGCCGCGCCGCTTCGTCCATCAGCATCTGCCGCTCGGCGCCGGCGCCGACGAACAGGAAGCGGATGCGGTCGTCACCCTTCAATATCTCGGCGGCGTTCAGCACGTTGATCAGTCCGTGCGCCATGCCGTGGGTGCCGACATAGCCCAGCACGAACTTGCCCGCCAGGCCCCATTGTTCGGCCAGTTCGGAATCGCGCGGGCGGGGGGCGTAGCGCGGCAGATCGACGCCGTTGATCACCACCGCGATCTTTTCCGGCGGTATGGCGCGGCGGACCAGATCGGCCTTGAAGGCATGGGTCAGGGCGACCACCGCGGCCGCGCGGCGGTACAAGAACAGCTCTATTGCTTCCAGGGCGCGGATCACCGGGCTTTCGCGCATGGCGCCAACGGCGGTGATCGAGCGCGGCCACAGATCGCCCAGTTCGAAGATGAAGGGGACGCGGCGGGTGGCGGACAGCGCCCAGCCGCCGATCGCCGCGAAGAATTGCGGGCTGGTGGCGACGATCACGTCGGGGCGGGACTCGAACAGGCCGGCGCCATAGGCGGTGATCATGAAGCTGACGAAATCAAGGGTGCGCTTGGCGAAGCCCTCGTTGGCGCTGATATAGGTCTTGACCCGCACCACCCGCATGCCATCGACGTCCTGGACCTGGCGCCAGCGGTTCTGCCAGCCGTCGAACAGGCGGCCTTGCGGGAAATTGGGCGCCGAGGTCAGGATGGTGACCCGGTGCCCGGCCTTGACCCAGTAAAGGGCGCGTTCATAGACACGGGTGGCGGCGGCGTTGGTCTCGGGCGGGAAGTTCTCGGTCAGGAACAAGATGTTCATGCGGACGTGCCTTCGCTGCTGGGCGCGCACAGGGCGGCGATGATCCACAGGGCCGAGACCCACCAGCTTTGCCAGATGCCATAGCTGACCGAGGCCACCGCCAGCGTTGCCGTCAGACAGGCCAGGTTCGCCGGCCGGCGGTCACGGGTGGCCTGGCCGACCAGCAGCAGGATCAGGGCGACGCCGACCATGCCCAGTTCCAGCCAGATCTGCAAAAGGGCGTTATGCGGGTGCAACGGTAGGCGCGTGCCGGTCAGGCTGCCCTTGTCGATTCCGGCCGGCGTGATCCATTGGGTGTCCAGGCGCTCCTCGGCGCCGGGAATCACCCGCGAGGATTCCATGCCCCAGCCGAGCAGGGGGTGCTCGGCGGCCTTGGTGCTGCTGAACTGCCAGACCGCCAGGCGGTGATGGGCCGAAATCGGCAGCCAGTCCAGGCTGGTGAAGCTGGCCGGCGGAATGGGCAGGCGTGGCGCCAGCGTCACCAGGGCCAGCACCAGGGCGGCGGTGGCGACGACCACCAGCCGGGCCGCCCATTGGGGTGACCAGGTGGCGATGCCATAGACGACCGATCCGGCCAACACCGCCAAGATGGCGGCCAGGCTGTCGCCGGCCAGGATGACCGCGCCGATCACCGCCAGCGGGATGAAGCCGCGCTTGCGGCCCTGCCGCTCGGTCAGCCAGCCGACCAGCGGCCACACCGCCAAAGCCAGGATGGTGGCGCCGCGATTGAATTGCGACTTGGCGCCCGGCGGCAGCGGCTTCATGCCGCGCACCTCGAACAGAAGCCCCGACAGGCTGTTGCTGGTCAGGTATTCGACGCTCAGGATCAAGGCGGCGACCAGCGAGCCGATCATCAACCCGGTCATCAATCCGTCGCGCTCGAGGCGGTCCAGGCTGCGGGCGGCAAGAATGCCGGCGGTCCCCACCACGACCATGCCACCCAGCCGCGCCGCGGAACCCAACGCCATCAGCGGCACCGGCGACCACAAGGCCGACAGGGCCGCCCAGGCGAACAACAGAATGGAAAGGGCGGCCACCGGCCATCCGGCGACCGGGTCGGCGCGGCGCGACCACAGCCGCGCCAGCGCCAGTACTCCCAGCAATCCCGCCAATGGCGCCATCCCGTTGGCGGCCAGGACCGCCAGCGGCGGCAGGATCAGGCCGGCCGCGAACAGCAACAAGCGGGAGGGCGAGGTGGTGGTCATGATGGCCGGACCATATCAGCGAGCCGACCGGTTGCCAACCCGCCGGGCATGGCCTAGAAAGGCTGCCATGTGCGGCATCGCAGGCCTTCTTCACCCCCCAGGCGCCGGTTCGGTCGAGCCGGGGCTGCTGGCCGGCATGAGTGCCGCGATCACCCATCGCGGCCCCGACGGCGCAGGGATGTGGCTGTCCGACGACCGTGCCGTCGGCTTGGCCCATCGGCGGCTGTCGATCCTGGACCTGTCGGACGGGGCGGCCCAGCCCATGGCCAACGAGGATGGCTCCGTCCGCGTCACCTTCAACGGCGAGATCTACAACCACGTCCCCCTTCGCCGGCAATTGGAGCAGGCCGGCCATCGCTTCGCCTCCGACCATTCCGACACCGAGGTCCTGGTGCACGGTTTCGAGGAATGGGGCATCGACGGACTGCTGGAACGTCTGGACGGCATGTTCGCCTTCGCCCTGTGGGACCAGGCCGGCGCCACGCTGCATCTGGCGCGCGACCGCATGGGCATCAAGCCGCTTTATTTCGCCCGCATCGACGGCGCCTGGGCCTTCGCCTCGGAAATCAAGGCGCTGCTGGCCCATCCCCGGCTGGTGCGCGACGTCTGCGCGCCGGCTTTGTGGCACACCTTGTCGTTCCTGACCGCGCCGGCGCCGTTGACCTTGTTCGAAGGGGTGTTCAAGCTGCCGGCCGGCCATCGGCTGGGCATCACCGCCGCCGGCGCCTTGGCGGCCAAGCGCTGGTGGCGGCCACTGCCCGGGCGGACGCAATCGCCGGGCCACGTCTCGGCCGCCGCCCGGCGCGACTATTTCGTCACCGGCATCCGGTCGCGTCTGGAAGCGGCGGTCGCCAGCCATCTGGCCGCCGATGTTCCGGTCGGCGCCTTCCTGTCGGGCGGCATCGATTCCTCCAGCCTGGTGGCGCTGATGAGCCGGCTGGCCGGCGACCGGGTCAACACCTTCACCGTCGGCTTTAGCGATCACACCCATCTGAACGAGCTGGACTGGGCCGAGCGGGTGGCGCGTGAATTTTCCACCCGGCACCATGTCGTCACCCTGGCCGCCCCCGAGATGGAGGCCTATCTGGACGAGCTGATCCACACCCAGGACGAGCCGATCGCCGATTGGGTCTGCATCCCGCTGCATTTCGTCTCGGAACTGGTGCGCAAGAGCGGGGTCAAGGTGGTGATGGTCGGCGAGGGCGCCGACGAATTGTTCTGCGGCTATGCCAGTTGGATGAGCTGGCTGGATGTGCACCGGCGGGCCTGGGGGCCGTGGCGGCGCTGGCTGCCCCGGCCGTTGCGCGCCCTGGCCGCCGGGCTGACCGCGCCGCTTTCCTGGGCCCGGCCCGATCTGGCCAGCCGGTTGGACATCCTGGACCGCGCCGCCCAGCCCGACGGCGAGCTGTTCTGGGGCGGCGCCGTGTCGCTGTGGGAAGGCCAGAAGGCGGCCTTGGTGCCGGACAACCGGGCCTTCGCCGGCTCGCCCGCCGCCCAGGCGCTGGTCGCCACCGGCCTGCTGCCCGACGAGTGGCTGGACCCCGACAGCGCCAAGGTGCCGGGCTGGGTGCTGGGCGGCTTCGACCATGTCCGTCCCGGCAGCGACCAATTGACCCGCATGGCCCATCTGGACCTCAGCCTGCGGCTGCCGGAATTGCTGCTGATGCGGGTCGACAAGATCGCCATGGCCAGTTCGCTGGAAGCCCGGGTGCCGTTCCTCGATCATCATCTGGTGGATTTCGCCATGGACATCCCCCAGGCCGACAAGGTGGCGGGCGGGGCCAAGGATCTGTTGAAGCAGGCGGTGCGGGGGCTTATTCCCGACGCCGTGATTGACCGGCCCAAGATGGGGTTCGGCGCGCCGATGGCGCATTGGCTGCGGGGGGGCTTCGGCGCCAAGGCCCGCGCCGAGATCTTATCGTCGTCGCTGCTGGATCGCTTCGGCTTCTCGAAGAAGGCGGTGGCGGCGATGATCGACGACCACATCGCCGGCCGGCGCGATGCCTCGCTGCCGATCTGGGTGCTGTGGAACATCACCGCCTGGAACCGCCGCTGGATCGGCGAGGCGCCCAAAGCCCGGGGCGGCTGCTGCGGTTGATAGGAAATTCCTATCAATTCAATATCATTTCCCGGCCTTTACTTGTCAGTCTTTGGGCCCACTTCCATTTTCGACGCGGGATCACAGCCGCCGACGACGATGGAGGACACGATGAACGGATTCATGATCGCCCGTGACGGCAAGGCCAAGCTGGACGAGGACGCCGCCTTCAAGGCCAGGGTCCGGGGTGTGCGGCGGATGGGCCAGTGGGCTGCCGAGCGGCTGGGGCTGGCGGGCCAGGCGGCGACCGACTATGCGAAGTCCCTGGTCGAGGCCGATTTCGAACTGCCCGGCGACGATGACGTCGTCGCCAAGCTGCTGCTGGACCTGCCGCAGGGCAGCGTCACGGCCGACCAGTTGCACGCCCAATTGGCCCTTTGCCTGGCCGCCGAGGACGGCCCGGCCTGATCGCCGAGACCAAGATGAAGGGTAAGGACCGATCGCTGGCCTTGACGGTGGCCGGCTTGCGCAGGCTAGGCGGGGATGGCGATGCCACCCTCGCCCAGGCTGCCGACCGGCTGGCCGAGCGTTCGGCCCTGCTTCCGCTTCTGCCGCTGGCGGTGTTGGGGATGGTCCCGTCGCCCGGCATCCCCCTGGGATTGATGTGCGGCCTGCTGGTGATGTGGCTCAGTCTGGCCCACCTGACCGGACGGCGCCACGGAAGCCTGCCGTCCATCCTGGGTGGACGCCGCCTGCCGCAGCCGGTGATGGACGCGGCCTTGCGGCGATTGGTGCCGCTGTTGCGCCGGATCGAGCGCCGGTCGGCCGCCCGGCTGACGGTGCTGGCCAGCGGCGGCGGCGCCGTTCTCGCCACCCTGGCTTTGGCGGGGCAAGGCATGATGCTGGCCCTGCCGATTCCTTTCGGCAATGTCCCGCCGGGCCTGGCCATCCTGGCCTTGAGCGCCGGCCTGATCTGGCGCGACGGAATCGCCATCCTGGTCGGCTATGGCCTGTCCATCGCTTCGTTCGCCATTCTGGGCGGCCTGCTGTGGGGTGGCGGTCTGACGCTGTCCCATTTCTTTTAAGCCGATCTCTCCGGCAGCATGTGGCCCAGCTTGCGGCCGCCGAAGATGTGGACATGCAGGTGCGGCACTTCCTGGTGGCCGTTGGCGCCGATATTGGCCAGCATGCGCCAGCCATCCTCGGCCACGCCAGCCTCGGCGGCAAGCTTGCCCACGGTCCGGAACAGGGCGGCGATCTCGGCGTCACTGGCCTTGGCGGTGAAGTCGTTCATCGACACATAGGCGCCCTTGGGGATCACCAGGATATGGGTCGGCGCCAGCGGGTTGATGTCGTGGAAGGCCAGGACGAACTCGTCCTCATAGACTTTCTTGCAGGGAATTTCCCCACGCAGGATGCGGGCGAAGACGTTGTTCGGATCATAGGTCATGGCGGCCTCCTATCCCTTGCGGCTGTTCTTCTCGTCGATGCCGGAAATGCCCTGGCGCTGGGCCAGTTCGGCCCACACCTGCCCGGGCGTCAGGCCGGCATCGGCCCACAGGACCAGCAGGTGGTACAAAAGGTCGGCACTTTCGGCGCAAATCCCCTCGGGTCCTTCCGACACGGCGGCGATGGCGGTTTCCAGTCCTTCCTCGCCGACCTTCTGGGCGATCTTCTTGCGGCCCTTGGCGAACAGCTTGGCGGTGTAGGAACTGTCCGGGTCGGCGCCCTGGCGGCCTTGGATGGTGGCGTAAAGCTGCTCGAGGATGCGGGCGTCCAGGCTCATGATTCGCTTCCTTCCACCGGACGGATGGGGATGCCGGCCTTGGCCATGTGCTCCTTGGCCTGGGCGATGGTGAAGGTGCCGAAATGGAAGATCGACGCCGCCAGAACGGCGGTGGCGTGGCCCTCGACGATGCCTTCCACCAGGTGGTCGAGCGTGCCGACGCCGCCCGAGGCGATCACCGGAATGGTCACGGCATCGGCCACCGCGCGGGTCAGCGGGATGTTGAAACCCTGCTTGGTGCCGTCGCGGTCCATCGAGGTCAGCAGGATTTCGCCCGCCCCATAAGAGGCCATGCGCCGGGCCCATTCCACCGCGTCGATGCCGGTGGGGTTGCGGCCGCCATGGGTGAAGATCTCGAACTTGTTGGGGCCGGTCTGCTTGGCGTCGATGGCCACCACGATGCACTGGCTGCCGAACTTTTCCGCCGCCTCGCGCACGAATTCAGGGCGGTGCACGGCGGCCGTGTTGATCGACACCTTGTCGGCTCCGGCCAGCAGAAGCTTGCGGATGTCCTCGGTCTGGCGCACGCCGCCGCCCACCGTCAGCGGCATGAAGCATTGTTCGGCGGTGCGGCGGACCACGTCATAGATGGTGTCGCGATTGTCCGAACTGGCGGTGATGTCCAGAAAGGTCAGTTCGTCGGCACCGGCGCGGTCGTAGATCTTGGCCTGCTCGACCGGATCGCCGGCATCGATCAGATCGACGAAGTTGACGCCCTTGACGACACGGCCGTCCTTGACGTCCAGGCAGGGGATGATGCGCATCTTGAGCATCGGTGGTTACTCCGCCAGCAGGGCGATGGCTTCGGCGACGTCGATGCGGCCGTCATAGATGGCGCGGCCGGAAATCACGCCGGCGATGCCCGACGACGCCACCGCCTTCAAGGCGCGCAGGTCATCCAGGCTGGACACCCCGCCCGAGGCGATCACCGGGGTCGAGATGGCCCGGGCCAGGGCGGCGGTGGCCTCGACATTGGGACCGGTCAGCACGCCGTCGCGGTCGATGTCGGTATAGATGATGGCCGCCGCACCGGCATCCTCGAACTTCAGGGCCAGTTCGGTGACGGTGATGTCGCTGGTCTCGGCCCAGCCTTCCACCGCGACGCGGCCGCCCTTGGCGTCGATGCCCACGGCGACGCGACCGGGGAAGCGCTTGCAGGCCTGCCTGACCAGGGCGGGATCGCGAAGGGCCACGGTCCCCAGGATCACCCGCGACAGGCCGCGGCTCAGCCAATCCTCGATGGTGGCCATGGTGCGGATGCCGCCGCCCAATTGGACCGGGACATCCACCGACTTCAGAATCTGCTCGACCGCGCCGGCATTGACCGGTCGGCCTGCGAAGGCGCCGTTCAGATCGACCACATGAATCCACTGGGCGCCGGCGGCGGCAAAGGACTTGGCCTGGGCGCCGGGATCGGTGTTGAACACCGTCGCCTCTTCCATCAGGCCCAGCTTCAGGCGCACGCAGGCGCCGTCCTTCAAGTCGATGGCGGGAAACAGGATCATGATGCTTGCTCTCCTTGGCGTTCGACCAGCACCCAGAAGCCGTGGGGGATGCGGGTGAACTGAATCAATTCGAACCGGGCCAGCAGGCGGGGCAGCCACCAGGCCGGGCCTTCCTGGATCAGATGGGCGTTGCGGCCGTCGGGCAGCACGCGCCGGGCCTGGCCGGTATGGACGGTGAACAGCCCGAAGCGGCGGGTGACGCGGGCCAGATCGTCCAGCACATTGTCCAGAAGCTCCGGCTCGATATGTTCCAGCACGTCGATGCAGGTGACGAAATCGTGCGGGGCCGGCGGGGTCGCCCATTCCGGCCGGGACGGCTCGTAGGGGGTGACGATCGGCGGAATCTTCATCAGCTTCAGCAATTCCTGGCCCAGCCGGCCCTTGCCCGCGCCGTAATCCAGCAGGTGGGTGGCGTCGAGGCGGCCGATCATCTCGACCACCAGCGGGGCCATCGCCACCGAGGCCATGCCGTAATCGGGATTGTCCTCGTGCAGCTTCTGCTGAAGCTTGCGGTATTCCTCGGTGATGACCGGACCGGTCACGGCGTCCACCGCAGGAAATTGGCGATCACCTTCAGGCCGGTGGCCTGGCTTTTTTCCGGGTGGAACTGGGTGCCGACCACCGAGCCGGCCCCGACCATGGCGGTGACCGGCCCGCCGTAATCGACGCGGGCCAATTGTTCGGCCGGGTTGGCGCAGGCGAAGCGGTAGGAATGGACGAAATAGGCGTGCGGATTGTCCGGCAGGCCGTCCAGCAGCGGATGGCGGCCGGGCACGAAGGCCAGTTCGTTCCAGCCCATGTGCGGCACCTTCAGGGCCGGGTCGGACGGCGTGATCGGCAGCACCTCGCCCTTGATCCAGTCCAGGCCCTGGTGGGTGCCGTGTTCGCGGCCGATGGTGGCCAGCAATTGCATGCCGACGCAGATGCCAAAGAACGGCCGGGCCTTGACCATGGCGTGCTGGCGCATGGCCTCCACCATGCCGGGCAGGGCTTCCAGGCCGGCCTTGCAATCGGCGAAGGCGCCGACGCCCGGCAGCACCACGCGGTCGGCCGCCGCCACCATGTCGGCGTCGGCGGTGACGGTGACGGTGGCGCGCAGGCCTTCCTCGGCGATCACCCGCTCGAAGGCCTTGGCGGCCGAACGCAGATTGCCCGAGCCGTAATCGACGATGGCGACCTTCATCACCTTACAACGACCCCCCCAGAACGCCCTTGGTCGACGGCACCGCGTCGGCCTTGCGGGGGTCGATCTCGATGGCCTGGCGCAACGCCCGGGCCAAGGCCTTGAAGCAGCTTTCGACGATGTGGTGGTTGTTCTCGCCGTACAGGCATTCGACGTGCAGGGTCGCGCCCGCCGCCTGGGCGAAGGCCTGGAACCATTCCTTGAACAGTTCGGTATCCATGTCGCCCAGCTTGTCGCGGCCGAAATCCACCCGCCACACCAGATAGGGGCGGTTGGACAGGTCGATGGCGACGCGGGTCAAGGTCTCGTCCATCGGGATCAAGGCCTGGCCATAGCGGGTGATGCCCTTGCGATCGCCCAGGGCCTGGGCGACGGCCTGGCCGATGGCGATGCCGGCATCCTCGGTGGTGTGGTGGGCGTCGATATGCAGGTCGCCGTCGGCGTTGACCGTCAGGTCGATCAGCGAATGGCGCGACAATTGCTCCAGCATATGGTCCAGGAACCCGATGCCGGTATCGACGGAATAGGAACCGGAGCCATCCAGGTCGATGGTGACGCCGATGCTGGTTTCGGTGGTCTTGCGCTCGATGGTGGCCCTGCGCATATGGCCCTCCTTGCTGATGATGACGGTTTAGCAGGAACCAGAGGGCGATGAAAGCGCCAGGGTGGACTTTCCGCCATCAAGAAGGTAGGCAGAGAGGCCAGGACCGGGAGACGAACAAGATGATCGGGCTGTTCAAGCGGGTCTTCACTGCCGCCGCCGTGCTGCTGCTGAACGTGGTGGTGCTGATCGCCGCCGCCGAGTGGGGGGCCAAGGCGGTGCTGAAGATGGCACGCGACGCCAGGCCGGCTTATATGCCGACCTACAGCGACGCCGAATATTCCAAGCTTTACGGCACCGACGACCCGGCCAAGTACCGCGAGATCAGCACCGAGAGCTGGCGCATGGGCGACACCATCTACAGCCCGTTCGTCGAATATCGCATGACCCCCTATCAGGGGAAGCACTTCACCATCACCGAACAGGGGTTCCGCCCCAACGATCAGGCGCCGCAGGACCTGGCGAGGCCGGGGCGCAAGGTGTTCGTGTTCGGCGGCTCGACCACCATGGGGTCGGGGGTGGCCAATTCGGAAACCATCCCGGCGGCCATCGAGCGGGCCCTGCAGGCGGCCGGCCTGACCGACGTGCAGGTGTTCAATTTCGGCGTGGTGTCGTATTTCTCGACCCAGGAGCGCATCGCCCTCGAGCGCCTGCTGACCGCGGGCATCAAGCCCGATGTCGCGGTGTTCATCGACGGTCTCAACGATTTCTATTACTGCACCATCCCCGACCAGAGCTCGTGGAACGAGCGGCTGGTCCAGCTGACCTCGGCGCGGTCGCGCCAGCCGTTGGTGCTGGAGATCGCCAACCGCTCGAACGTCGTGCAGCTGGCCCGCCATCTGGGCGGCGACAAGTCGGTGACGGTTCGCGAATGGGGCAGCTTCTGCCAGTCCGACGCCGACGTCGCCGGCGTGGTCCAGCGGCTCGACACCAACCGCCGCATCCTGGACGGCATGGCCGAGCGGCTGGGGTTCGAGCTGATCCTCGTGCAGCAGCCGGTGCCGACCTATCATTACGACAATGCCAAGCGGGTGGTGCCGGTTACCGACGAGATGCTGGGCTATCACGCCAACGCCCGGCGCGGCTATCCGATGATGGCGGCGATGCGGGACATGGGCAGCTTGTGGACCCGCAACCTTCTGTGGCTGGCCGAGCTGGAACCGGCCGCCGCCAACGCCTATGTCGACATGGTCCATTACAGCCCGGCCTTCAACGACATCATCGGCCGGACCATCGCCGACGAGATCGTCAAGCGCGGCATCAAGGAAAGACAGAAGCCATGAGCGAATCCCAAACCCTTCCCTCGTGGCACGGCACCACCATCTTGTGCGTCCGAAAGGACGGCCGGGTGGTGATCGGTGGCGACGGCCAGGTCAGCCTGGGGGCGACGGTGATCAAGGGCAATGCCCGCAAGGTCCGCAAGATCGGCGAGGGCTCGATCCTGGTCGGCTTCGCCGGCGCCACCGCCGACGCCTTCACCTTGCTGGAACGCCTGGAAGGCAAGCTGGAAAAGCATCCCGGCCAGCTGACCCGGGCCTGTGTCGAGCTGGCCAAGGATTGGCGCACCGACCGGTACTTGCGCCGGCTGGAGGCGATGATGGCGGTGGCCGATGCCGAGGTGTCGCTGGTGCTGACCGGCCAGGGCGACGTGCTGGAACCGGAAGACGGCATCATCGCCATCGGCTCGGGCGGCAATTACGCCCTGTCGGCGGCGCGCGCCCTGATCGACACCGAGCTGGACGCCGAGGCCATCGTCCGGAAATCCATGAAGATCGCCGCCGACATCTGCGTCTACACCAACAGCAATCTTATCGTCGAAAGCCTGTAAGCCATGAGCGCGTCAGCCTTTTCCCCGCGTGAGATCGTCTCGGAGCTCGACCGCCACATTGTCGGCCAGCTTGAGGCCAAGCGCGCCGTCGCCATCGCACTTCGCAATCGCTGGCGCCGCCAGCAATTGTCCGACGCGCTGCGCGAAGAGGTGCTGCCCAAGAACATCTTGATGATCGGCCCGACCGGGGTCGGCAAGACCGAGATCGCCCGCCGCCTGGCCCGCCTGGCCCAGGCGCCGTTCCTGAAGGTCGAGGCCACCAAGTTCACCGAAGTCGGCTATGTCGGCCGCGACGTCGAACAGATCGTGCGCGATCTGGTGGAAATCTCGATCCACATGACGCGCGAGCGGCTGAAGAAGCAGGTGACCGCCAAGGCCGACCTGGCCGCCGAGGAACGCCTGCTGGACGTGCTGGTCGGCGAGACCGCCAGCCCCGACACCCGCCAGAAATTCAGGAAGATGCTGCGCGAAGGCACGCTGGACGACCGCGAGGTGGAAATCCAGGTGGCCGATACCGCCACCGGCATGCCGACCTTCGACATCCCCGGCGTGCCCGGGGCCAGCATGGGCATGCTGAATCTGTCGGATATGCTGGGCAAGGCGTTCGGCAACCGCACCAAGCCCAGGAAGATGCGGGTCAAGGACGCCCTGGCGGTGTTGCTGTCGGAAGAATCCGACAAGTTGCTGGACCAGGAAGCGGTGGTGAAGGACGCCATCGCCGCGGTCGAGAATCATGGCATCGTCTTCCTGGACGAGATCGACAAGATCTGCGCGCGCTCGTCTGAAACCCATGTCGGCGGCGACGTGTCGCGGGAAGGCGTTCAGCGCGACCTACTGCCGCTGATCGAGGGCACCACGGTCACCACCAAGCACGGTAACGTCAAGACCGACCATGTGCTGTTCATCGCCTCGGGGGCCTTCCACCTGGCCAAGCCGTCCGACCTGTTGCCCGAACTGCAGGGCCGTCTGCCGATTCGGGTCGAGCTGAAGGCTTTGTCGGTCGAGGATCTGAAGCGCATCCTGACCGAACCGGAAGCCTCGCTGTTGAAGCAATATGTCGCGCTTTTGGCGACGGAAGAGGTGGATTTGTCCTTCACCGACGGCGCCATCGATGCCATCGCCGAGTTGGCCGCCGACATCAACCGCACGGTCGAGAATATCGGCGCCCGGCGGCTGCAGACGGTGATGGAGCGCCTTTTGGAAGAGATCAGCTTCACCGCCCCCGACCAGCCGCCCGGCACCAAGGTCGAGATCGACGCCGATTTGGTGAAAACCCGCGTCGGCGAACTGGCAAAAAAGACCGATCTGGCGAAGTTTATTCTTTGACGGGATTTCCGTGCCAGGGGCGGCGGCCCCGGGCCGGATTTCACCAAACTCAGCGCCGGTTCGCCGCGAACAGGGCCTGGATCAGGCGGTCATCGTCGGCCATGTCGCGGATGGTCTTGGCCAGAATCTTTTCCAACTGCTCTTTGCCTTCGTCGTAATTGCCGATGAAGACGGAATTGGTCGCGTCTTCCTTCGCTTGGTAGGCTTTGGAATACAAGATGTCGCCTTTGGCGCTCAGGACGGTGGCTTTCAGCTTGGCGTCCCCGGTCACGGCGGTCCGTGCCAGGTACCAGATGGCGCGGCTATCCGCCCGCTCGATATCGACCAGCAGAAAGGCCGGTCCTTCATCAAGGCGATAGCCGCGTGCCAAGAATTCCGCCTCGATGGTGGCGGCGATCCGGCCGTCGATCGGTTGGTTGGGAATGACCATGAACTTCGTTTCAGGGGACGCATAAGACGACCCGTAGCCGATATTGGTGCGGTCGATCCGTTTGTCGGCGACCGAAACCTTGAGGCCGACATTTTCGGCGCCACCTTGTTTCGTCCGGGCGCCGGGGGGCGGCAACGCCAAATCGGTCATGTGGGTGCGGACGCAGCCGGTTACGGCCAACGCCGCGGCAAGGATCAGCCACGAGAACTTCATGACGGGGTCCCCCGGTTGGCGGCGATCAACGCCTGGATCAAACGGTCGTCGTCGATCATTTCCTGGATCAGGCCGGCGACCACCTTCTGTAGCCGGTAGGCCCCCTGCTCGACCGTGTCCAGAGTCCAGTACTCGCCTTGTCCGGTTTCCTTGCGCTGGTAAATCTTCTGGTGCCTGGTGGCGCCGTCTGCTCCCATGACCATGGCCGACAAAGCCGCTTCCGCCACGACGCCGACCCTGAAGTTGCTGATGTCGGTCGCGCTGTCGAGCTTGAGGATGTCGACCAGGAGATAGGCCGGGCCGTCCAAGCGGTTGACGCCGCGCGCCCGGAGCTCGGCTTCTACCCGCTGTTTAATGGCGTCTTGTGGATTGTTTGTCGATTGCACGACGAAACGATGAAGATCGCTATTCGCCGCCTGGGCGCGGCCAATATTGGTCTTGTCGGTTCGTTTGTCGATGACCGAGATGTTCACGCCGACCATCTGCGCCCAACTGGCACCGTTCCGGCTTTCGGGACCGGGTGGGGTGAACTCGACCGTCCGCGTGCGGACGCAGCCGCTGACGGCCAGTGTTATCAAGATCGACAACAGAATCGCGCGCATCGAGCCCCCCAGGAACCTACCCTTGCAGCATGATAATTGGTCCGTTGCGACCGATAAAGCGTCATCGTAGAGTCCTTCAGCAATAGCTCGCTGAAAGGTGTCTCCTTGTCGAAGGGGCAATACACGATGGGCCATGTTCTGAATGGGGTGGCGACGGCGCTACTGGTGGTGTTGCTGGCGCCACGAATGCCGCAGGCGGCCGGGGCCGATTGCCTGGCCGGCGCTCCGGCCGGGTTGAATTTCCACTGGTCCGCCCTTTGCGACAGCCCAGAGAACGATCGCGTCCTGCACCGGATGCGCGCGGGGCAGGCGGCGTTCGTCGCCGGCCACTTTCACCACGCCGAGGAGCAGTTAGACGCGACCCTGGATGCCATCGAGGCGATCTATGCCGACAACGAGGCCGCGAACAAGGCACGTTCCGTTTATCACTCCGAAAAATCGAAGGATTTCAAGGGCGAGCCGTTCGAGCGGGTGATGGCCTATTACTACCGGGGCCTGCTTTATACCTTCGCCGGCGATTGGGGCAACGCACGGGCCGCCTTCAAGGGCGGTGTGCTGCAGGACACCTTCGCAGCGCAGGAGCGGCACCGCGCCGACGTGGCCTCGCTGGTCTGGCTGGAAGGTTGGGCCAACCGCTGCCAGGGAAACAATGTGGCCGCCGAGACGTTGTTCGCCGAAGCCCGAGCGCTTCGGCCCGGCCTGAAGCCGCCGGCCGACAACGCCAACCTGCTGATCGTGGCGGAGCCGGGGACCGGGCCGCGCAAGTTCTCCAGCGGGTCCTACAATGAAATATTGGGCTTCCGCGAAGGCGGGCGCGGCAATGACCGGCTGGTGGTGGCCATCGGCGGTACCCGCGTCGAGATGACCGAAGCCGAGGACGTGTTCTTCCAGGCCATCACCCGTGGCGGCCGCGAAATGGACAAGATTCTGGTAGAAAAGGCCAAAGCCAAGGAAGGCTCGGCCCAATTCGGCAATGCGGCCATGGCGGCGGGAATGGCCACGATGGCGGTCTCGAGCAGCCAGCGCAACGACAGCAATAGCGGCAGCCGCGCGGCCGCCGCCGCCGGCGGGGTGGGGCTGCTGATCGGCCTCTTGGCCCATGCCAACGCTGCAGCGATGAACCCGGAAGCCGACACCCGGACCTGGGATACGCTGCCCCACTCGATCTATTTGGCGGCGCTGCCGACCCCCGACGGCGGCTGGGCCGATCAGATCGACATTCTGGACGGGAACGGCATTTCGGTCCTGCCCGGCCGCGCCGGCCTGAAGACCGTCACCCATCCGACCTGTTCGCTGGCTTGGGTGGGCAGCGGCGGGCTGCTGCCTTCGCGCGTCATTCCGGCCGGAACCGACGTCACCCCACTGCAGGCAAGCCCGGATGCTCCGATCTGTCGCACCGCCTCGGGGGCGGATAAGCCGTTGCCGCGCGACATCTGCCGCAGGATCGGTGGCACCCCTCGGGAATAGCCGTCTAAAGAAGCCCGTTTTCCTTCAATTGCCCGACCACCAATAACCAGTACGCCTCGAGGTCGGCGTTGTCGTACTGGTGCAAGCCGCTCTTCTCCGGAATGTCGGCCGACATCTGCCACACTTCCTTGTCCAATTTAGTGTCGAAGACACTGGTGACGACGGTGATGGTGCTGCGGCAGGTCGCCGTGCATCGGGTCTGCATGCGGTGGGGTTGGACGATCAGGAAGTGCCTGGGCGGGGTGCTTCCCGCCAATCCGGCGACCTTCCGATAGCCGTCCCTGGTGAAGTCCGGGTCGGCCACGGTCACCAGTTTGGGCGCGAACCCGTCGCCGCTGGCAAGCTTGGGCAATCCAGCTTGCGCGACTTTGGTGAATTCGGCCAACGCCTTATCGGCCTTCGCCCCCAGGGCGCCGGCCGGCGCATCGACGACCTTGGTCGATTTCAGGACAAGGGTGGCTCCAGCGATCCTCTCGTTGAAGTCAGGGGCCTTCACCACGCCGATCTTGGTCGGACCGCAGGCGGACAGCAGGGCCACGGCCAAGATGGCGACGGACTTCAATATGAACCGGCCCATAGCTTTCCCCTCTTCCGCCAGGTCTGGCGGCAAGACTCCCTCAAAGCGTGCTGCGAATCCACCGCATTTTTGTCCACGGCCGTATCTGGTATAGACGGTGGGTGGCGGACGGGGCGAAGATTCGGGCGGGGCTATAGTGGCGTGATGGCGGAAATGAGCTTGCCCCTGTTGAACGCGCTTCCCGGCCGCATCGTTCGGCTTGTCGCCGGCCAGACCCTGTTTTCGGCCGGTCAAGCGCCAGAGGCGCTGTATCGCATCGACAAGGGGCTGGTCCGGCTGACCCGCGACGGTGCGACCATTCATCGTGCCGGACCCGGCGACCTGTTCGGCGAAGTCGGGCTGTTTCGTGCCACCTGGGACGCCACCGCCACCGCGATCGGGGCCACCACCGTCACCGCCTATCCCCGCCATGCCCTGCTGCTGGTGATGAAGGCCCATCCCGACCTGGCGGTCGGCTTCGCCGCCTGGATGGCCGCGCGGCTGGATCAGGCCCGCGCCGAGGCGGAAATCCTGCGGATCAAAGGCGCCGACGCCCGCATCCTGGCTGCCATCGCCCAGGCCGGCGGCCGGCTGGAATTGGACGGTCCGCTGCTGGCCTGGGCCGGCCAGCTGGGCCTGACCCACGAGGCGCTTTATCGCACGCTGAAACGCCTGGTCGCCCAAGGCCGCGTCGAACGAATCGGCCGGCGCGGCTTTCGGATCATTTGAGGCCGGCGATCCGTTCGAACTCGGCCGCCGCCTGGTCCCAGCCCCAATTGTTCTGCAATGCCAGGCAATCCCTGTGCATGGCCAGCCACAAGGAATCGTCGGTCAGCACCTTGATGGCATGGGCGACGAAGTCCTCGTCCGAGCCGGCGGCCCAGCCGGTGCGGCCTTCGACCACCCGTTCCTTCATGCAGGCGATGTCGCACAGCACCGTCGGCACGCCCATGGCCTGGGCTTCGGCCACCGCCGAGCAGAAAGTCTCGCCGATATCGCCGCGATAGAGCAGGGCGCGGGCTTGGGCCAGTTCGGTCACCAATTGCGCCTTGGGGACCGGGCCGCGCAGGATCACGCCCTGGCCGGCCAGCCCGGCGGCGCGGTCCAGCACCGGCCCCATGCGGCCGGCCTTGGCCGCGCCGGCCGCGCCATAGGTGGCCTGGCCCGCGAAGACGTGCAACTCGGCCGCCGGGACGTGCGGGCGGATGCGCGCCTCCCACAGATCCAGCAACCAATCGAGCGACCGCATCGGGTTCGAGGTGAAGGCCACCTTGGGCGGCGGCGCCGCCGTGCGTTCGCTCGCATGGCGGAACAGGTCGGTCAGGCCATAGGGAACGATCTCGCGCCCGCCGCAGAAGGCCCAGCCCGGATAGGTGCCGGCATGCGACGCCCCGGAAAACACGATGGTCGGCCGCCGCCAGGCCAGCTTCCACTGATAGCGCCACTTCAGCAGATATCCTGCCGGATTGTGGATCCAGAAGATCACCCGCTTGGCGTCGCGGCAGGCCTTCAGCAGCTTGTCGCCGCGATTGGGGATGTAAAGGTCGGCATTGTCGGGGATGCCCTGGGAGATGGGGCGCCAGGTCACCCCCTTGTGGGTGATCTCGGCCTCACACTTGTTGCAGACCAGCACCTCGTGGCCGCGCGCGGCCAGCGCGTTGGCCATCTCGATGAAGCTGGTCTCGGCGCCGCCCAGCGGGCGTTCTTCCAGGGTACGGCCGTCGAAGACGATGCCGTCGTCGGCCATGACGATACGGGCCATCAGATCAGTCCTTCTCGTGTTTGGCCTTCAGGTGCGACAGCATCGGATAAAGGGCCGCGCAGACCGCGATGATGAAGCCGTGGCCGCCTTCCTTCCACCCTTTGCGGCGGACATAGCATTTGAAGAAGCGGCTGACCATGCGCCTGGTGTTGGCGGCGGTGCCGCCCCAGGTCTCGCCCCGCTCGCGCAGGTCGCGGGCCTTGGCGGTGGAATAGGAATCCAGCCGGCGGATCATGTCCGAGATGTTGCGATCGACATAATGGTTCAGGCGGCAGGACAGCATCGGGCCTTTGGTGCCGGTCCAGCGCAGGCTGGGATGGACGCGGTCTCGGCCCCATACCTTGGCGCCCTTCTTGAACAGGCCGGGATAGGCCGCCTTGCCGTAGCTGGCGCCCCAGCCATGGCGGACCAGGCGGTCGCCGATGTAATTGTCGACCAGGATCTCGTGCCAGTCGAAGCGGCTGGTCTCGATGGTGCGGCGGATCTCGGCGGCCAGGTCGGCGGGGACGTGTTCGTCGGCATCGACTTCCAGGATCCAGTCGCCGGAACAGGCCTCGATGCCTTTATTGCGGCGGTCGCCCTCGATGTCCCAGCTGCCTTCGAGGGTCTTGGCGCCGAAGCGTTCGGCCACCGCCTTGGTGCCATCGGTGCACTTGTCGCACACCACCACCAGCTCGTCGGCGAAGGCCAGTTTTTCCAGGCAGGCGGCCAGGCGCGCTTCCTCGTTGTGGGCGACCACCAGGGCGGACAGCTTCATGGCTTCACGCTGACCCACGGGCGCGATCGGGCGCGGCGGATGGCGGTGCGATAGGTTTCCAGCGTCTGGCTCATGCGATGGTCGAAGCGCATCGCCTGCTCGGCCAGGCGCCGCGCATTGGCGGCGACGCGGGCGGCGGTTTCCCGGTCCTTGACCAGGCGGGCGATGGCGGCGGCCAGTTGGGTCGGCTCGGCCGGCGGCACCAGCCAGCCGGTCTGGCCATCCTTGACGATTTCGGGCACGCCGCCGACGGCGCAGGCGACCACCGGCTTGGCCGTCGCGAAGGCCTGGACGGCGACGCGGGGCTGGGCCTCGGTCAGGGACGGGATGACCACGCCGTCGCCGGTCTGCATCAGTTCCGATACGTCGTCGCGATAGCCCAGGAAGCGGACATCGACGTCCAGCCGCGCCGCCTGGTCCTTCAGACCCTGTTCGTATTCGGCGCTTTCGGCGGTGGCCGACCCGGCCAGCAAGGTGGTGAAGGTCAGGCCCTCGGCCTTCAACAGGCCCAGCGCGTCGATCAGGAAGTTCTGGCCCTTGTCGGGGCGCAGCATGCCGACGCAGACCAACACGAAGGCATCGTCGGCCAGCCCGATCTCGGACCGCAGGCGGGCGCGGGTCGCCACCGGGTCGGCCAGTTGGAAGAAGCGTTCATCGGCCCAGCCGCCGATCGAGGTCGATCGCGCCGGGTCGGCCAGGCCGATCTCGACCAGATGCTCACGGGTGCATTCGGCGACGGTGATGATGTGGTCCGACAACCGCCATTGCAGCCGCCGGACCCAGCCGGGCTTCAAGGGCTGATTGACATGGCGCGAGCGCACCAGCGCGCACAGATCCAGGCAGGCCAGTGCCGCCTTGGCGTCGCGGGTGACGTGGGCGTCGATCACCTCGATCTTGTGCTGGCGCACCAACCGGCGCATCGCCTGCACGGTCGAGGCCTTCCACGGCCGGTCGAAGTCGAAATCGATCACCGGCAGGCCCATGGCCTGGGCCCGCTTGAACGGCTCGCCGTCGGCGGGCGCCGCCAGCCATACCGCATGGCCGTTGGCCACCAGCCAGCGCACCTGCTCGATGGTCCGGTGTTCCATGCCGCCCCAATTGCGGCCGGGGATGGTGTGCAGGATGCGCATGGGTCAGACCAACATGAAACGGGTCCACCAGGGCTGGGCGGACAAAGGTTGCAGGGGGGCGGTCTTCAGGCCCTTGGCCGCCAGGCCTTCCAGCAGCAGGCGCATCAAGGTGACGGTGACGGCGGGTTTGTGGATGGCGCCCGGCCGCTCGTTGATCGGCTGGTCGTGCATCAAGAGGATCGAGCCGGGAAGCCGGGGATCGGCCATCAAACGGTCGACCTCGATGCCGCACTGGCGGACGACGTCGCCGGCATCGGTGCAGCGGGTGGAAATCAAGTGGTCCTCGGTCGAGGTGCCCCAATGGGCGAACTGGCAGCCCGGCTTCCATTGGGCCAGGGTGCGGTGGATGCGGGCATTGCGATAGCCGCCATTCTGCGGCAGCCGCACCAGATAGGGCGAAGGCGTCGGGCGGAAGCCCGACAGGAGCGATTCGGCCCGGGTCATGTCATCGACCAGGCGGACCGGGCCGGCCTTGTCCAGGCGGATATGGTCCCAGCCATGGGCATAGACCGGGTGGCCGCGACGGATGATGTCGGCGACCAGCGCCAAATGGCCTTCCATGCGGCAGCCCGACAGGAAGAAGGTGGCCATGGCGCCGTGGCTTTCCAGCAAATCCAGCAGCGCGGGCGTGGTGTCGGGCATCGGCGCGTCGTCGATGGTCAACGCCACGCTATCGGCGCCGGGCACGCGGCGCAGCACCGGAATCCACGCCCCCATCGACCAAGAAACACCCACCGATTCACCCTTTCATCGCATCGGGCCGCATCGTGCCATGTCGCTTAGGCCCTCGCCACATCCAACAGCACGGTGGCGGTCGCCTCGGCGCAGGAATCCCAGGTGAAGCCCCTGGCCCGCTCGATTCCGGCCTGTGACAGCTGCCGCCACAATTGGGGATCGTCCAGCAGACGGTCGATGGTGGCGGCCATATCGACTGGATCGCCGGGCGTCGAGTAAAGCGCCGCCGGGCCTGCGACCTCGGGCAGGGCGGCGGCCCGCGAGCACACCACCGGCAGCCCCGAGGCCATGGCCTCCAGCAGGGGATTGCCGAAGGTTTCCACCAGCGACGGGAAGACGAAGATTTGGGCCTGGCGGTAAAGCTCGGCCACCTCGGGTTGGGTCTTGCCGCCCAGGAAGGTGACGTGATCTTCGATCCCCAATTCGACCACCATCGCCTTCAGCCGGCTGAAATAGCCTTCGTCCAGCGGCCGTCCGGCGATCTGCAGGGAGATGTCCGGCCGGGTGCGGGCCTGAATCGCCACCGCCTTCAGCAAGGTCTCGAAGTTCTTCTGGACATAGATGTCCGACACCGCCAGCAGGCGGTGGGTGACGCGGAGGCCTTCGGTCGCGGGCGGCGAGAACAGCGGCGACACCCCGTGATGGATGACGTCCAGGCGGGAATCGCCTTCCATGCCGAAGGTTTCCAGGAAGTTCTCGGCGGCGTGGCGCGAGACCACGATGGCCCGCTCGGAGGCTCGGAACGACCATTCGGTGGTCAGCTTGACCGCCAGCCAGTAAAGGCGCTTGTCGAGCCGGCGGTCCATCGCCGACACTTCGAAAGCGTTGCGCAGCAGCAAGATGTTGCCTTTGCCGCGGATCGGTCCGTAATTGGCCGGCGAGAACACCGCCGTCGCGCCGATCCTGGCGGCCAGCCGGGGAATATCGACCTGCTCCTGCCAATAGACGGTCGCCAGGCGCGACACCGACGGCAGGACGTGAAGGGTCAAGCCGGCGGCCATGTCGCGGAATTGCCGTTCCTGGTCGGATTGGATCGCCACCTCGATCTTCAGCTGGGGATGGGCCGCCAGCCGGGGCAGGATGTTGGCGAGATAGGTGATGCCGCCGCCGCTTTTGGCATGAACCGCGTTGACCAGCACGGTATGGCGTTGCGGCGACACCGGGGCGCAACGGGTTGGCACGTCCCGGCGCAGGCGGTCGAGCACGCCCTGGACGTGATGCGACCAGGTGAAGCTGGCCAGGGCGCGGGCGCGGGCGTTGGCACCGACGCGGGCGCGCCACTCCGGATGGCTGCCGGCGTGGACCAGGGCGGCGGCCAGTTGATCGACATTGGCCGGCTCGATCAAGATGCCGACGGAATCGGGGAAAAGGTCGTCCTGGGCGGCCTGGGCGACGGGCGGCGAGCCGGCCATCATTTCCGAGATCTGGCCCAGCGCGCTGGCGATGGTGGGCCGTCCCATGCCCATATATTCGAACAATTTTGTCGGCGAGCCGAAGAATTCGGTTCCGTCGGAATTGGGAACGTGCGGGGCGATGAAAATGTCCGACGCCGCCAGCATGGCCGGCGCCTGGTGGGGCGGAACCAGGCCCGAGAAGGTGCACAGATGGCCAAGGCCAGCCTGTTGCAGGCGGGACTCGACCTCGGCGCGCGACATGCCGTCGCCGATGAACAACAGGTGCAGTCCAGACTGTTCCAGCCATTCCGGTTGCGATCGGGATAAGTGAATCAGAGCCTGGGCCAGAATCTCGGCACCATGCCACGGCCCGAATGTGCCGACGAAGGTGGCGACCACCGCATCGACGGGGATACCCAGCCGCCGCCTTTCCTGGGCCCGGTCGGCGGCGGTGAAGCGGGTGGGGTCGAATCGCTTCGGGTCGAACCCGTTGGGCTGGACATGGATGCGTTCGGGCTCGATGCCGCGGCCGATCAGTTCCTCGCGCAGGGGTTCCGAGACGGTGACGATGAGGTGGGCATGGCGCAGACAGGCCTCCTCGTTCAAGGTCGCCACCGTGCGGTTCTTCAGCCGCGCTCCCCAATGGTCGGCGATCCAGATCTCGGACCCGTTATATTCCAGCACCAGCGGTACACCCAGGCGCCGCGCCAGGCTGACCGCCGCCGAACTGCCCAGCGACAGGCGGTGGTAAAGGAAGGCGGGCCGGCGCCGGTTGTAATCCTTGATCCATCGCCTCAGCCGGGAGTCGTAGCGGTAATTGTTGACCTCGCGCGGGTAGGTGTAGCCGAACGGCAAGGGCACTCGAAGAATGGACAAGGCCGGGATGCCGGCCAGTTCCGGCGCCTCGGACGGCGAGACATAGGTTACCCGCAGGCCGTTCTCGTCAAGGCCCTGGATGACGCCGGCGGTGTGCGACACCGAACCGCCGGCCATGACCCCGGTCCACAGGTTGGTCTTCAGGTACAAGACCTCGTCGCTGTCGCCGTCGATGGTGACGGACTGACGGGGTGCGGCCGCCAGTTTGCGCAAACGGCCGCTCGATAGCGCCATCGCCAATCCGGCGCTGACGCTGTGCCAGCCCAGTTTCACGGCGGCAAGCACGACGCCGGGCCAGCCCAGCCGGGTCTGCTCGAAATTGGGGCCGAGCAGGATGACCCGGTTCGACCTGGGCAACAGGGCGATCAGGCGCAACATCGGCAGGAACGGCACCCAATCCCGGCTGGGGCAGGGCAGGAACACCCGGTCGAACGACATGGCCCGCACCTGGCGCAGGATGTCCAGGGTGCCGCGGCCGCGAATGTTCGAGACCACCAATGTCTCGACCGGGTTGCCCAGATGGGCCTCGATCTCGGCGACGGTGTCGCTGGTCAGGGGGTAATAGGTGATCAGGACGTCCGGGGTGTCGGTCACGGCCGCTCCTCCGGGCCGATCAGCGTGGCCTGGCGGCAATATCGCTTGAGGTCGCGCGCGCCGGCTCCTTCGGCGACGGCCCGGGCCAGGCCGTCGGGATCGGTGGCGACCAGCCCCGAGGTGACGCCGATTCCGTACTCGAACAGGCGAGGCGACAACGGCGCGCCGGGGCCGACCAGGGCGATGCGGGCGAAGGGGGCCAGGCGCAAAAGGTGGGCCAGGGTGCGGTTGGCCAGGGCCGAGGCGGTGACGATCACCGCTTCGGCCTGCGGCAGCAGCCAGTCGGCGGCTTCGGCGGGATATTGGCCCGGGCCGGGCCGGCGGTCGATGACCACAGCCCCCGGCAGCCGTTCGGCCAAGCCGGGAAAGGCGCCAATCACCACCATGCGGTCGGGGGCGCCCAGGCTGTCCAGGCCGTTGACGTCAAGGGCCGCCAGGTCGAAGCGGTTGGTGAAGGCGTTGGCCGCGGCGATGCCGACCGCTGCCGCCAACGGGTCCCAGCCCAGCATTCCTTGCGCCAGCTCGGCCAGCGGCCGGCCGGTCCAGCCGCCGGCGGCGCCGCGACAGACCGGGGCGGTCCGTTCCGGCGTCTGGGCCAGCCCGATGCCGTCGGGGCCTTCGACCATGATCCAGTTCAGCCCGACGATCACCCGCTTGGCATCGCCCGGACCCACGCTGTCCACCAGGTCGCGATACAGGTGGGTCGGTCCCCACCAGCGCCACAGGCTGGCCATGTCGGCGCCCAGCAAGCGGCCGCGGCCACCGGTGAAGGCGTGCCAGTCATCGACCAGGGCGGCCGGTACGGCGGTCAGCAGCGGCACGCATTGTTCCATGGCCAGCAGCATCTCGGCGGCCAGGCCGTCGCCGGCCTGTTCGGCCTTGGAAAACTTGTTGACCAACAGCAGGTCGACCTTCGCCTCGATGGCCCGGCGCAGCGGCGCCGACGCCTCGGCCAGGCCGGCCGGGTCCAGCGAGCACGAACGCGAGCCGCTTCCCAGCTTCTGGCGGATCGACAAGATCTCGCCGGTGGCGACGTCGGTCAGCTCCATGTCGGTCTTGCGGCCGTCTTCCCCGAAGCGGGTGGTCTGGATCATGCCGCCGATGGTGAAGCCGCGCGCCTGCAAGGCACGGGCGAACGCCGCCTGCAGCGCTTCCGGCTGGCGGTCGGGCGGATAGACGATGGCGCCGATCAGCGGCGGGGCCTGCAGGGGATCGATCATCGGTCTTGACCAAGCTTAAGACTCGTTTTCACTGCCTCACCCATATTAGGATTGTTCCTGCCGCGCAACGGCGCGTTTCATTGGAGTTGCCGTCATGCTGGACCCGTTCGGTCGCAAGGTGACCTATCTCAGGGTCTCGGTCACTGACCGCTGCGATCTTCGCTGCGTCTATTGCATGGCCGAAGAGATGCATTTCCTGCCCAAAGCCGACCTGTTGTCGCTCGAGGAAATGGAGCGGCTGTGCCGGGTGTTCGTCGCCAAGGGAGTGAAGAAGATCCGCCTGACCGGCGGCGAGCCCTTGGTGCGCCACAATGTGCAAAGCCTGATCGTCAATCTGGGCTCGCTGATCGGCGAAGGCGGCCTGGACGAGCTGACGCTCACCACCAACGGCACCCAGCTCGGCAAGTATGCCGAGACCCTGGCCAAGGCCGGCATGCGCCGCATCAATGTCTCGCTCGACACCCTGGACGGCGATCGCTTCGCCGCCATCACAAGGGGCGGGCGCATGGCCCAGGTGCTGGAAGGGATCATGGCGGCCAAGTCGGCGGGTCTTTCCATCAAGATCAACAGTGTGGCCCTGAAGGGCGTCAACGACCACGAATACGACCGGCTGGTCGAATGGTGCGGCAGCCACGGCTTCGATCTGTGCCTGATCGAGACCATGCCGATGGGTGACATCCATTCCGACCGCACCGAGCAATATCTGCCGCTGTCCGACGTGCGCCGTCATCTGGAAAGCCGCTGGACCCTGCAGGCCACCGACTACCGCACCGGCGGGCCGGCCGAATATTGCACGGTGGCCGAGACCGGGCGCCGCGTCGGCTTCATCACGCCCCTGACCCATAATTTCTGCGAATCCTGCAACCGCGTGCGGGTGACCTGCACCGGCACGCTGTATATGTGCCTGGGCCAGGACGACGCCCACGATCTGCGCGCCCCCTTGCGGGCCGATCCGACCGATGCGTCGCTGTCCTTGGCCATCGACGACGCCATCGCCCACAAGCCCAAGGGCCACGATTTCATCATCGAGCGGGATGCCAAGCCCGGAGTGGCCCGTCACATGAGCGTCACCGGCGGCTGACCGATCGGGGGTCGCGCAATTTCGGCAAGCGGCTATACTGGTTTTGGTTCCGACTGTCCCGGTTCTTCCGATGCACCAAGCCAAGATCGCCTTTGTCGCCGCCGACACCGAGGCCGGCCGCGCCGCCCTGAGGCGGCTGGAAGACCGTTACGAGCATGCGGCACCCGAAACGGCCGACGTGATCGTGGCCCTGGGCGGCGACGGCTTCATGCTGGAAACGCTGCACCGCTGGCTGCATCGTGGCGTGCCGATCTATGGGATGAATCGCGGCACCGTCGGCTTCCTGATGAACGGCTTTCGCGAGCACGGCCTGCCGGAACGGCTGCACCGCGCCCAGCCGGTGGAACTGCACCCCTTGCGCATGCTGGCGACCCTGGCCGACGGCACCCAAATCGAGGCCCTGGCCATCAACGAGGTGTCGCTGTTCCGCGAGACCCGCCAGGCGGCCAAGCTGCAGATTCGCATCGACGGCAAGGTCCGGCTGGACGAGCTGATCTGCGACGGCGCGCTGGTGGCCAGTCCGGCCGGCTCGACCGCCTATAATTTGTCGGCGCACGGTCCGATCGTGCCGCTCGGCGCCGGCATCATGGCGCTGACCCCGATCTCGGCCTTCAGGCCCCGGCGCTGGAGGGGCGCGCTGCTGCCGCACCATGCCCGCGTCACCTTCGAGGTTCTGGAACCCGACAAGCGCCCGGTCTCGGCGGTGGCCGACTATACCGAGGCCCGCGACGTCCGTCTGGTGGAAATCCGCGAGGACCGTTCGGTCAGCCTGACCTTGCTGTTCGACCCCGAGCACAATCTGGAAGAACGGATCCTGGCGGAACAGTTCCAGGGGTAGGGGGGGCTTACTCGGCGGCTTCGTCCAAGGCTTCCTCGTCACGCTCGACGCCGCGATAGACCTCTTTGCCGGTGACCCGTTCGATCATCACGGCCAGGTTCTCTCGGCGATCCTCGAAAAAGCGATCAAAGTCGTCGCTCCGGAGGAGCGTCGGCGTGATCCCGTGGGACCGCAAATGCGTCTCCAGCGGCTCTCGCGCGACCGCCTCGCTGGTTTCCAGGCGATGGCAATAGGCCGACGGAGCCGATCCGCCCAGAATACGGTTGGTTCGGGCGGAAATCGGCGTCTTGTTGACGATACTGTCGTAAAGTGATTTGGGAATTCGCTTCGTCTGACACCAGGCCTTGGGGAAAATGTGGTGGATGTCGACGTTGTCGTCGAAATAGATCGCTTCCTCGAAGGCTTGGCCCGAGCGGAAGTCCCGGGCGCCTTGCTGCATCAACAGGGCATGGACACCCTTGTAGGCGGCTGACAACCGGGAGCGCAGGCTTTCCAAGCGGTCGATCCGGCATTGGAAGTCCCGCACCGCGCTGGGTTCCGGCCCGCCCTCGATCCATGCCGGGACCTCGATGACGTCCTTGGCAAATCGCGATTCCACCGCCGACCCGTAGAACTCGCCGAAAACACCGCACCAGAACCATTGGGCCAGCTTGCGCTGAACGGCGTCTTGTTCCCATCGCTCGCCAAGCAGCGCCAGAATCGCCGCCAAGGGGACCAATTGCGTATGATAGGGAACGTCCTTTACCCAATAGATGTGGCGCCGGCGCAAGAACCGGGCCGCCAGCTTGAAGCCCGTCTCGACCCGGTCGGCCCACGTCCGATAGGCGTCCAGCGGCAATGCCAGGATGGCGCGGCCCTGGCACGACACCGAAGCCGCGTCGGTTTCGCTTTTGCCGCTTCGCAGGTCGCTCAGGCGGCGACTTCTGGTGTGCAGCAGCGAGATCGCCTGCAGGAAATTCGTGTTGCCCAAGTCAGACAGCACGTCAAAATCCCCCAGCCGGGCCAGGCGTCCCTCGGTGATCACTTCGGCCCCGGTCGCGCGGTCCGTGTCGCGCCCGCCCAGCCAGTCGCTGCGTAGATTGAACCCGCTGCCGGCGTAGATGGCCGTCAGCAATTCAAACGAATCCAGCTTTTTGCCGCCGGAATTGACCTTCTCGAAAACGGTGCAGATCGCACCGCGAGACGAGGTGGCGTCAAGGGTAATGACCGGCATGTGATAGCCATTGAAGGCCGCCAAGACGGTGTTGGCGAAGGCGAACCAGAACTCGCTCTTGTCCGGCGCGTGGCCCCAATGCCGGAAGAATCCCATCATCCACTGGTCGGCGTTGAAAACCTTGTTCAGCGGGAACATACACGCCGCGTACTCTTTCTCGTCGCAGGACAGGTCGCGCAGAATGTCGCGGCCAAAGGCCGATCGGGAGATGCGGTCTTCCGGCACGCCGATGATGGCGTCTTCCCGGTCACCCCCAGCCAGCGCCACAGCCATGTCGATGTAATACCAGCGCTTGATCTCTTGCTTCTGGACGTTCTTGGTGGCGATGACATCGTCGCTGACCAGGGCTTGGTAAAGCGACGTCAGGCGCTGCTGTCCGTCCAGAAGATAGAGCAAGGTCTCGGTGTCCTTGGCCGTCTTCGGCGTGCCTTCCAACTGACGGGTGCCGAACGTCAACTCGCCGCCCGCCCGGAGCATCATGATCGCGCCGACGGGAAATGATTGCGAAACCGAGGCGATCAGGCTGCGGATGGCGTAATCGTCCCAGACCCAGCCGCGTTGGAAGTCGGGAAGCTTGATGTGGCCGCGGGCCGCTTGCGTCAGCAGATCATGAAGGCTGGTCTTGGTGCTGTCGAACATCGGCAACGCTCCGGCGCACAGGGTGTCGATGTTTGATTATATCAAGACTATTGGTTGTTCAACCGCGATTGTGCCTATCGTTAAATTGCCGTCACCAGCCGCTCCACCACCGCCACCAGCCGCTCCAAGTCGTGATCGCGGCTCAGGCGGTGGTCGCCATCCTTGACCAGGATCACCTCGACGTCGGCGCTTTCCAGCCGGTCGGCGATCTTCAAGGCGGTCTGCCACGGCACGTCTTCGTCCTTCTGCCCCTGGATCAGCCGCACCGGGCAGGACAGGTTGATCTGATCGACCAGCAAAAGGTTGTTGCGGCCGTCCTCGATCAGCAGGCGGGGCACGATCCAGGGGTTCTCGGGCTCATAGCAATTCTCCAGCGTCACGAAGCCTTGCTCCAGCAGGTCGCGGCGCTGCTGGTCGGTGAAGTCGGCCCACATCAGATCCTCGGTGAAGTCGGGGGCGGCGGCAACGCCGACCAGGCCGGCAACCCGATCGCGGCGGCGCAATGCCGCCAGCAGGGCCAGCCAGCCGCCCAGGCTGGAGCCCACCAGCACCTGCGGTCCCTCGGTCAATTGGTCCAGCACCGCCACCGCGTCCTCGGCCCAGCGGCTGATCGAGCCGTCTTCCACCTTGCCGGAACTGATGCCGTGGCCGAACAGGTCGAAGCGCACGAAGGCCCGGCCCTGGGCCCGGCACATCGCTTCCAGGGCCAGCGCCTTGGTGCCTTCCATGTCGGAATGAAAGCCGTGCAGGAAGACGATTCCCGGGCCTTTTCCCGACAAACGCTTGTAGGCGATGGACGCGCCGAAATCGCGTGCTAATATCCCGGCCGCGATGGGGGGGACCCCGTCCATGTCCTTGTCAGCCATTGTGCTTGCCTTTCATGACCAGCGAGAATTCTTCCTCCATCGATGCCCCCGTGGGCGGCGAACGTCAACCCACCGTGCTGCAGGTCCTGCCGGCGCTGGTGACCGGCGGCGTCGAACGCGGCACCGTCGATGTCGCCGCCGCCCTGGCCGAGTCCGGCTGGCGTTCCATCGTCGCCTCGACCGGCGGGCCGATGGTGCGCGAACTGATCCGCGCCGGCGCCGAACATGTCGAGTTGCCGCTGGCGTCGAAGAACCCGCTGGTGATCCGCAAGAATACCGAGCGCCTGATCCGCCTGATCGAGGATAAGGGTGTCGATCTGGTGCATGCCCGCTCGCGCGCGCCGGCCTGGAGCGCCTATGGCGCCGCCCAGCGGACCAACACCCATTTCGTCACCACCTTCCACGGCACCTATAATCTGGGCTGGTTCGGCCTGAAGCAGAAATACAATGCGGTGATGACCAAGGGCGAGCGGGTGATCGCCATCTCGGAATTCATCGCCGAGCATACCCGCCGGGTCTATGGGCTCGAGCCCGAGCGCATCCGCGTCATCCATCGCGGCGTCGATCTGGCCAAGTTCGACCCCGCCCGCGTCAGCCAGGAACGCATCATCCAACTGGCCAATCGCTGGCGTCTGCCCGATGGCTATCAGGTGATCATGCTGCCCGGCCGGCTGACCCGCTGGAAGGGCCAGGCGGTGCTGATCGAAGCCTTGGCCGAACTGGGCCGCCACGACATCCGCTGCCTGCTGGTGGGGTCCGACCAGGGCCGGACCAGCTATCGCCAGGAACTGGTCGATCTGGTCAAGAAGCGCGGCCTGACCGACGTCGTCCACATCGTCGATGAATGCAACGACATGCCGGCCGCCTATATGCTGACCGACGTGGTGGTGTCGGCCTCGACCGACCCGGAAGCGTTCGGCCGGGTGGTGATCGAGGCCCAGGCCATGGGGCGCCCGGTGATCGCCACCGATCACGGTGCCCCGCGCGAGATCGTCGCCCACGGCCGCACCGGCTGGCTGGCCGCGCCCGGCGATGCTTCGGCCCTGGCCCAGGCGGTGGGACGCTTCCTGGCCCTGAACGAGGCCGAGCGCGGCACCATCGCCGATCTGGGTCAGCGTTTCGTGCGGGCCAACTTCACCAAGGAAGCGATGTGCGCCCGCACTTTGGCGGTCTATCGCGAGGTCCTGTCCGGCGAGGCCCCGGTCGCCCGCCAGGAGGAGTTGATTCCCCTGGAGATGGCGTGATCCGGCGGGTTCTGGTCGTCAAGCTCGCCGCCCTGGGCGATTTCGTCCAGGCCTTCGGTCCGTTCGCCACCATCCGCGCTGCCCACCCCGATGCCGAGATCACCTTGCTGACCACAAAGCCCTATGCCGAGTTGGCCGTGGCCAGCCCGTGGTTCGATCATGTGTGGATCGACGACAAGCCGAAATGGTGGCAATGGGGCAAGGTGGCGGTACTGAAGGACAGGCTGCGCCAGGGCCGCTTCGACCGGGTCTACGACTTGCAGACCTCGGATCGCTCGGGCTGGTATTTCCGGCTGATGGGCGGGCGGGTCCAGTGGTCGGGCATCGCCAAGGGCTGTGCGCTGCCCCACGCCAATCCCCGCCGCGACTTCATGCACACCCTGGACCGTCAGGCCGAGCAACTGGCCATGGCCGGCCTGGCCCCGATGGTCGCCCCCGACCTGGCCTGGGCCGATGCCGATATCGGCCGCTTCGGGCTGCCGCGTCCGTTCGCCCTGTTGTGCCCGGGGGGCGCGCGGCATCGGCCGGGCAAGCGCTGGCCGGCGGCGCATTTCGGCCAATTGGCGGCGTGGCTGGCCGCGCGCGGCATCATGCCGGTCCTGCTGGGCACCAAGGACGAGCAGGCCGAGATCGACGCCGTCGTCGCCGCGTGTCCGCAGGCGGTGGCCCTGACCGGGCGGACCAGTTTCCAGGACATCCTGGGTTTGGCTCGCCAGGCCCGGCTTGCCGTCGGCAACGATACCGGCCCGATGCACCTGATCGCCGCCGCCGGCTGCCCGGGCCTGGTGCTGTTCGGCCCCGACAGCGATCCCGACTTATGCGCGCCGCGCGGACCGGTTCGGGTGGTGCGGGTGCCTGATCTGGCCGGGCTTGCCGTGGACGATGTCCAGCACAAGGTCACGGAATTGCTGTCGTGAGCGAGGGGCGCGATTCTCACCGTCAGGCCTGGCGCCGGCGAAGGGACGAGCTGGAGTTGCGGCTGCAACAAGAGAGTATCCAGACCCATCAGGGTGGTGAACGGCGATTACCCGTTGCCGCGAAGGATTCCGTCCACCGCCTGTTTAAAGCGGTGGTGGCGGGGGTGGGGTTGAGAAAGCGGGCATTGGCCAATGCTCAGGCGATCCGGGTCGAAGAACTGGTCCTGACCTTTGCCGATCTGCCCGACGCCTTTGACGGCTACACCATCTTGCATCTGTCGGACCTGCATGTTGGATCGGTGCCTCAGGGCGAGGCCAGGGTCGCCGACCTGATTCGTTCCCTGCGTCCCGACCTGGCGGTGATCACCGGCGACATTCAATCCATGGGGCGTCCCGCCGCCTGCGCCGCAATCGACGTGCTTGCCCCGGTCTTGGCGGCGATCACGGCGACGGATGGCATCGTGGCGGTGCTGGGAAACCATGATCAGGCCGATCTGGTCGAGCCGCTGGAGCGTTCGGGCGTCAGGGTGCTGTTGAACGAAGGAATGGCGGTGCGCCGGGATGGGCAGGTGATCCATCTGGTCGGGCTGGACGACATTCACGCCTTCTTCACCCCGGCGGCCGAGCACGCGCTGGCCGCCTATCGCGACGGTTTCCGCATCGCCCTGGTCCATACGCCCGAGATCGCCGGCTTGGCCGCCGAACTGGGCTACCGGCTTTATTTGTGCGGCCATACCCATGGCGGTCAGATCTGCCTGCCGGGCGGCCGTCTGGTGTTCCACGCCCTGCGCAGCCATACCGATCTGGCCAGTGGCGCCTGGCAATTGGGCGATTTGCAGGGCTACACCTCGCGCGGCGTGGGCGCGGGGATTGCTCCGGTGCGCTTCAATTGCCCGCCCGAGGCGACCCTGATCCGCCTGCGGCGGCCTTGACTTGAAATCCAAACACCTTACTGTCACCTGTTTCGCTTGACCCCGTCACAAAGAGAGTTTTTCCATGGTCGCCATTACCCTTCCCGACGGCAATGTCCGCCAGTTCCCCGGTCCGGTGACCGGGCTGGAGGTCGCGCAAAGCATCGGCGCCGGCCTGGCCAAGGCTGCGCTGGCCATCCGCGTCGATGGCGTGATGAAGGATCTGGCGACGACCCTGACCGCCGATTGCCAATTGGCCATCGTGACGCCCAAGGACCCCGACGCGCTGGAATTGCTGCGCCACGATGCCGCCCACGTCATGGCCGAGGCGGTCAAGGAGCTCTATCCCGAGACCCAGGTCACCATCGGCCCGTCGATCGAGAACGGCTTCTATTACGACTTCGCCCGCGCCACCCCCTTCACGCCCGAGGATCTGGAGAAGATCGAGGCCAAGATGAAGGAGATCGTCGATCGCGACGAGGCCATCACCCGCGAGGAATGGGAACGCGACAAGGCGGTCGCCTTCTTCCAGGGACTGGGCGAGCATTACAAGGCCGAGCTGATCGCCGCCATCCCGGCCGACCAGCCCATCGGCCTTTACCGCCAGGGCGCCTTCATCGATCTGTGCCGCGGGCCGCATCTGCCCAGTACCGCCAAGCTGGGCAAGGCCTTCAAGCTGATGAAGCTGGCCGGCGCCTATTGGCGCGGCGATTCCCGAAACGAGATGCTGCAGCGCATCTACGGCACCGCCTGGTTCGACAAGAAGGACCTGGATTCCTACCTGCACATGCTGGAGGAAGCCGAAAAGCGCGACCATCGCCGGCTGGGCCGCGAGATGGACCTGTTCCACCTGCAAGAGGAAGCGGTCGGCTCGGTGTTCTGGCACCCCAAGGGCTGGGCGCTGTGGCGGACGGTGGAGACCTATATGCGCCGCCGCCTGGAAGCCACCGGCTATGTCGAGGTCAAGACGCCGCAACTGGTCGATCGCAAGCTGTGGGAGGCCTCGGGTCACTGGGAGAAGTTCCGCGCCTCGATGTTCGTCGCCACCTCGGGCGAGGAAGAGCTGGAGCTGGCCATCAAGCCGATGAACTGCCCCTGCCACGTCCAGATCTATCGCCACGGCATCAAGAGCTATCGCGACCTGCCGTTGCGCATGGCCGAGTTCGGTTCGTGCCACCGCTACGAACCGTCGGGCGCTCTGCACGGCATCATGCGGGTGCGCGCCTTCACCCAGGACGACGCCCACATCTTCTGCACCGAGGACCAGATCACCTCGGAAACCATCGCCTTCTGCGAGCTTTTGAAGTCGGTCTACAAGGATTTCGGCTTCACCGACGTCCGGGTCAAATTCTCGGACCGGCCGGAAAAGCGGGCCGGCGAGGATGCCATCTGGGACAAGGCCGAAGGCGCGCTGCTCGAGGCTTCCAAGGCGGCCGGGCTGGAAACCACGCTGAATCCCGGCGAAGGCGCCTTCTACGGTCCCAAGCTGGAATTCGTGCTGCGCGACGCCATCGGCCGCGACTGGCAGTGCGGCACGTTGCAGGTGGACTTCGTCCTGCCCGAGCGTCTGGACGCCCATTACACCGCCGAGGACGGCTCGAAGAAGCGTCCGGTCATGCTGCACCGGGCCATCCTGGGCTCGTTCGAGCGCTTCCTCGGCATCCTGATCGAGAATTATGCCGGCCGCTTCCCGATGTGGCTGGCGCCTACCCAGGTGGTGGTGGCGACCATCGTGTCGGACGCCGACGATTACGCCCATCAGGTGGTCGATGCCCTGCGAGCCCAGGGAATCCGCGCCGAGATCGACCTGCGCAACGAAAAGATCAACAAGAAGGTGGCCGAACATTCGGGCCAGAAGGTGCCGATGCTGCTGGTGGTCGGCCGTCGCGAGGCCGAGGAACGCACGGTGGCGATCCGTCGCCTGGGCTCCCAAGCCCAAGAAATCATTGCGTTGGACCAAGCAGTTGCTACACTTGTGTCGGATGCCGCGCTTCCGGGCTGAGACCCGGGGCGCGCTTTCCCTTGAAGTTTGAGGGGTTGGCCGTGGGGGTGACACGGCAGACCACCCCTTGTATCTGAGTTCGAACCGATGGAGATGGTTACATAGCCAGGCCGCCAATGCAGACGCCGCCCAAGAACGACGGGCCGCGCGTCAACCGAGAGATCGATGTCCGCACCATTCGTTTGGTCGGCGCCGAAGGGGAAATGATCGGAGTCGTGTCCTTGCGCGAAGGCCTGTTGATGGCCGAGGAAGCGGGACTGGACCTTGTCGAGGTGTCACCGAACGCTGACCCGCCCGTTTGCAAAATTCTGGATTTCGGAAAGTTCAAGTACGAAGCCCAGAAGAAGAAGAACGAGGCGAAGAAGAAGCAGAAGGTCATCGAGGTCAAGGAAGTCAAGCTGCGCCCCGCCATCGACGACAATGATTACGGCGTCAAGGTCAGGGCCATGCGCAAGTTCCTCGAGGAAGGCGACAAGGTCAAGGTGACGCTGCGCTTCCGCGGTCGCGAACTGGCCCACCAGGACCTGGGTATGAAGGTGCTGGAGCGGGTGCGCGACGACCTGGAAGACATCGGCAAGATCGAACAGATCCCGAAGATGGAAGGCCGCCAGATGGTGATGGTGATCTCGGCGAAATAATCGTCGAGATTTCCGTCAAAACCCGGCGAGTCGGGGGTTGCGGAGCGCGCGCACTTGCGCTAAGTTCCGCGCCTCCCCACCGACCGGGGTTCATCTTTCATGCGGAGAGGTGCCAGAGCGGTCGAATGGGCCGGTCTCGAAAACCGGTGTGGGTGTAAGCTCACCGTGGGTTCGAATCCCACCCTCTCCGCCATTCATCAAAAAAGCCGCGCCCTATCGGGTGCGGCTTTTTGCTGTCGGTTCGCTCGGCCGGCGATCAGTTGATGGTGGCGGGTGCCGGCTCGTCGGTTGCCGCCTCGATCGCCGCGGCTTGCGCCACCGGGGCGGCGGGGGCCGGCAGGGCGGCGCCGTTGCTCTTCTTCGGAGCCTCGGGGGCGGCGGCCTGGGCCGGGCTTCCAGCATTCTTGCGGGCGAAATGGCCTTCGACCTCGGCGCCGGCTTCGATCTCCAGGCTGGAATGGGTGATGTCGCCGATCACCTTGGCCGAATGGGCGATCGAGATGGTGGTGGCGGTGATCTTGCCGCGCAGTTCGCCGTGCACATGCACGGTCTCGGCGGTCACTTCGCCGGAAATGCGGGCGCCTTCGCCGACCACCAGATTCTGACAGGCGATGTCGCCCTCGACCTGCCCGTCGATCTGCATCTCGCCCTGGGTGAAGATGTCGCCGACGATGCGGACGTCGGGACCGATCACCGACAGCGGGACCGCCGTTTTGGCGTGACCGCCGCCCATGGGGTTGACCTTAGCGAGCTTTCGGAACATCGCGACCTGCCGAGATGAATTTGACCGGGTCCTTGGGAGCATTGTTGACGCGCACTTCATAGTGCAGATGCGCGCCGGTGGAACGCCCGGAATTGCCCACCAAGCCAATGACCGTCGAGCGCGTCACCTTCTGGCCGTCCTTGACCTTGATGCGCGACAGATGGGCGTAGCGGCTGGAAATGCCGTTGCCATGGTCGATCTCGACGGTGTTGCCGTAGCGGTCCCATGGTTCGGCCAGGGTGATGATTCCGTCGCCGGCGGCATAGACCGGCGTGCCGATCGGCGCACCCAGATCGACGCCTTCATGGATGCCGCTGCGATTGTTCAGCGGATCGTTGCGGGTGCCGAAGCCGCTGTTGAATTCATAGCCGCCGCGGATCGGCTCGGCCAGCGGCAGGCGCTGCAGCGTCGCCTTCACACCCTTCCATTGGGCCATCCGCTCGACCAGCGCGCCCATGCTGACATCTTCCACCGCGCCGGCGGGGGCCGGGATGAACGGGCCGCCCAGACCGGGCGAACGCTTGGCCTGCGACAGCACGCGGGCCGGGTCCAGTCCCAGCTTGGAAATCTGCTTCTCGGTCTCGGCGATGCGCGAGCCGGCGGCGTCCGAGGTCTTTTCGATGGCCTTGACCGAGGTGTTGCGCAGCCGCTCGAGCGAGGCTTCCAGCTCGCGCACCTGGTCGCGCACGGCGCCGGCCTCGTTGGCGCCGGGCTGGCCCTTCTCGTCATAGGCCGGTTCCGGCACCACGCGGCCACGCGCCAAAGCCGGCGCGCCCTTGCCCGGGCGGTCCTTGGCCAAGGCGTCGTTGGATTCCGCCAGCGTCTTCAGGTTGGTGTGGACGGTATCGACCTCGCGGGCGATGTCGCCGACCAGCCGCTCGGCCGAGTTCAGGCGGTGCTGGGCGGCGCGGTACGACGCCATCATCTCTTCCAGCGTGCGTTCCTTGGCGGCCAACTCGTCGGGCTGGCGGGTCAGCAAAGTGGTGGCGGTGCCGGCCCAGAAGGCCAGGGCGGCGACGCTGGCCACCAGCATCAGCTGGCGCTTGCGAGTCACGGTGAAGTGTTCGGCGCTGCCATCCGGGCGACGCACGAAGACCTGCCACTCGGGCAGAATCTGTGCTGCCAGGCGTTTTGCGATCTTGGAGTTTTTACCCCTCGCGATGAGGCCCAGTTTCCTGTCCACCACCTTGGTATCTTCCCCCTGCCGTGTCGCGGATGTTGGATTCTCTGGTACGGCGACGGCGAGTGTACTCAGGCGGTGTGCGTTAATCTATAGGTAATGACTCCAAACGATCGGTTAATTCGAAAAGCTTGATGTCACCTGCCTTCCCGCCACCAGGCGGCCAGGATCGTGGCGAGCGATAGGATCAAAAGCAGCAAGGGTGTGAAAAGGGGAACATCGCGAGCGCCGGTGACGACGAACTCGTCGCGGGCGACCACGCCGATCCAGCCATTTCCGGCGGTCGCGCCGCCGCCGGTGACGCGGCGGATGTCGGGAATGCCGTCCTTGGCGAGCTGGGTGATCGAGCCGCGGCTGGCCGCCGCGATCGGGGCCAGGATGGCCGTGGTGGCGGTCAGTTCGCCCATTTCCAGCGGGTTGGCCCCGCCATGCGCCGCCACGGTGCGGAAGGGGCCGTCGCTGACCCGCCACAAGCCAGGCTGATCGGCCGCCAGGCTGGCGTGGAACGCGCCGTCGGTTCCGGCGGTCAGCGGATGGTCGGCGCTGCTGCCGTCGGGGCGGGTGACGGTGATCGGGCCGGCCTGGTCGGCCAGGGTGCGCCGGGTCACCTCGAGCCGGCCGGCGCGGATCTCGGCGGCCAGCGCCTCTTCCTCCAGTTCGGGCTCCTGCATCAGCCAATGGGCCAGCCGGCGCAGCAATTCGTCGTGCGGGCCGCCGCCCTCGTGACCCCGCGCCCACAGCCAGGCGGTGTCGGACAGCAACAGGCCGACGCGGCCGTCGCCTACCCGGTTCAACACCAAGAGCGGCCGGCCGTCGGTGCCGGTCAGCACCGTTTGCCCCGCGCTGGGCCCCACCGCGATCTGGCGCACCCACGGCCCCCAGCCGGCTTCCGTCGCCGCCAGCGGGCCGCTGACCGGGTGGCGCCGCCCGATCTCGGCCAGGCGCGGGCGGAAGCTTTTTTCGATGACCTGGCCGGTGGGGGCGGCCGGCAGCACCGCGCCCAGCGAGGATTCCGAAAGCGCGCCCGGTTCGGCGAATTCCGGCCCGACCGACACCAGAAGTGCGCCGCCCTTGCGGACATAGTCGGCCAGCGCCTGGTAATAGCCGCCAGTCAGGATGCCGCGGCCGCGATAGCGATCGAACACCACCAGATCGAAGTCGGGCAGCTTCTCCTCGAACAATTCGCGGACCGGGAAGGTGATCAGCGACAACTCGCGGATCGGCGTCAGATCATCCTTTTCCGGCGGGCGCAGGATAGTGAAATGGACCAGATCGACCGAGGGGTCGGCCTTCAGCAGGTTGCGCCAGGCCCGCTCGCCGGCATGGGGCTCGCCCGAGACCAGCAGCACCTTCAGCCGGTCGCGCACCCCCGACACCGAGACCAGTTGGCGATTGTTGGCGTCGGACAGCTCGCCTGCGGCCGGCTGGGCGGTCAACTCGACCAGGTTGGCGCCGCCATGGCGGATGGGGATGTCCACGTGCAGGTCGCGATTGACCGGCTGGGGCGCATCGATCAGCGGCGTGCCGTCGATGGCGACCGTCAGCCGCACCGGGGCCGATTGGCCGGGATCGTCGATGCGCAGCGTGATCGGCGCGCTTTTGCCGACCAGGGCGAAGCCGGGTTGGCGGACGATGGTCAGGCGGCGGTCGCGCTCGGTGGCGGTGCCGGTCAGCAGGACGTGCAGGGGCGCGTCCAGGCGGGGCGCATCCGGGCGGGGTGGGGGGCTGGCATCGTGGATGCGGCCGTCGGTGATGGCGACGATGCCGGCCAGCCGGCGCCGCCCGATATCGGCCAGGGCGCGGTCGGCGGCCTCGAACAGGCGGGTGCCCTGGTCGGTGCCGGCCACCCGCTCGACCCGGACCTCAAGGTTGGGCAGGCGGGCCAGGCGCTCGCGCACCGCAGCCAGGGCTGATTCGCTACGTTCGGCCCGACCGTCGATGCGGTTGGACGGGCTGTCGTCCACCAGCACCAGGGCGATGTCGGGCAGGGATTGGCGCTCGGCCACCGTCAGGCGCGGGCCGGCCAGGGCGGCGGTCAGCACGGCGAACAGGGCCAGCCGCCACCACGCCCCGCGGGCGCGCCGCGCCAAGGCGAAGGCGGCGGCGGCCAGGAAGGCCAGGGCCAGCATCGCCAGGTCCGACCAGTCCAGCAGCGGGGCGAAATGCAGGCTGGCGTTCATCGGCCCAGCCTTTCCAGGATCGCCGGCAGGTGGACCTGGTCGGCCTTGTAATTGCCGGTCAGGGCGTACATCACCAGATTGACGCCGAAGCGCAGCGCCATCTCGCGCTGGCGCTCGCCGCCGGGGACGCAGGCGTAAAGCGGGCGGTCGCGCTCGTCGGTGGCCCAGGCGCCGGCCCAGTCGTTGGCCCCGGCCACCACCGGCGACACGCCGTCCTGGCCGCCGGCGCGGGGATCGGCGGCCCAGGCCGGCCCGTTCCACCGCCCGGGCAATTCGCGCAGCAGATAGAACGAGCGGGTCAGCACATGGTCCGGCCCGACCGGCACCAGGCCCGGCAGGGCCAGATCGGCGGTAAGCGCGCGGGCGCTGTCGGCCTCGCCGCCGGCATTGGCTCCGTCGCCGGCACTGTCCAGCACGATCATGCCGCCGGCCCGCAGATAGGCGGTCAGGCGGGCGATGGCCGCCGGCGAGGGCGGCTTTTGCGCCACCCCCACCGGCCAATAGATCAACGGGTAAAGGTGGACCGGATCGGCTTCGAGATCGATGCCGACCGGTGCGGCCAGCCGCGCGGTCGAGCGTTGGCCGACCAGCTTGGACAAGGCCTTCAGGCCGGCGGCACTTTTGCGGTCGGTCTCGCCGTCATGGGTGCGCACCCAGGCCAGCCGGGTCGACAGCGCCGCCTCGGGCGGGGCGGGGTCGGCGGCATGGGCCGGCAGGGCGGCGGCGGTCAGGGCCAAGGCCGCCAGTGCCGCGCGGGTCAGCAGGCCGCGCAGACCCAACGACACCATCAGGTCGAGCAGGACCAGCAGGCCGGCGGCCAGCAGCAGCGGCCCGCGCAGGTCGCGCTCGCCGGGCTTTTGGCCGGACAGCGCGGTGGATTTCACCCCGGGCACCGCCGCCAGCGGACGCAAGGGGCCGATCAGCGGCGCCAGATTGACCGCCTGGCGCCAGGGGCCGGACCCGTAGAAACCGGGCGGGTGGCGCGGGCCGACCGGCGCGCCCTCGGGCCGGGCCACCACCAGCGGGCCGGGCGGGGTCAATCGGCCGAAGCCGTCCAGCGTCTCGATGGGCATGGCCGGCCCGGCCGGCCGGTCGGCCACCAGGCCGGTGGACAATTGGGTCAGCCGGCGGGTCATCTCGACGAACAGGCCCGACAGCGGCAGGTTGCTCCATTCGGCGTTGGCGGTGGTGTGGATCAGCACCAGCCAGCCCTTGCCCTGTCGTCGTCCGGTCACCAGCGGCGTGCCGTCGGTCAGGCTGGCCCAGGTCCGTTCCGCCAGGTCGGGCACCGGCTCGGCCAGGACCTGCGAGGCGACGCGGATGTCGGGATCGGCGGTCAAGCCCGCGAAGGGGCCGTGATCGGGGAAGGCGGCCAGGCCTTGCGGGTTGGTCCAGCTCATGGCGCCGCCCAGGCTGCGGCCGCCAGTGCGCAAGGCCACCGGGGCCAGCGGATCGGGGGTCGTGCGGCCGGAGATGGCGCGCGCGGTCTCGGGGCCGGCGAAGCGGACCAGCACGCCGCCGGCCTCGACCCATTCGGTCAGCCGGCGGGTCATGCTGGCCGAGGGCGGCGGCAGGTCGGCCAGCACCAGCATCGCCACGCCGCGATCCATCAGGCTGCCGACCTCGCCGTGATGCAGGTCGGCGAACGGCGCCAGGGCGCGGTCCAGGTAATAAAGCGGCGCCAGCAGCGGTACCGCCGCCTCGTCCAGCGCCGCCAGTCCGACCGGGCGACGGCGCCAGCGCTCGTCCAGCAAGGCGGAGGTGCCGGCGCCCATCATCCCATCGATATCCAGCCGGACCACCTGGTTTCTCAGGTCGGCCGGCAGGCGGATCTCGATTCTGGCTTCGGTGCGGCCGGCCGGCAATTCGGTCTCGGCGCGGGCCAGCACCCGCCCGGCCGGATCCGAGGCCCGGACGGCGATGCGCTCGGGCTCGGGCGGGGCCTGGGCGCGGACCAGCCGGGCGGTCAGGCGGTCGGCGGCGCCCGATTCCTCGGGCGGGGACAGCAGCAAGGCGGCGCGGCCGAACACCAGCTCGACGCCGCCGCCCAGGGTTTGCAATTCCCGCATCAGCTCTTGGCCGGCGCCGTCCTCCAGCCCGTCGGTCAGCCAGACGACTTCGGTGACCGTGTCGCGCGGCCAGGCCGCCACCGCCTTTCGCACCTCGGACCGCCCCGTCGGCCACGGCTTGGGCTCCAGCGCGGCCAGCCGAGCCAGCGCCTCGGTGGCGGTCAGCCAGTCGTCGGACAGGAATGGCGGCGCGGTGGCGACCAGGCGAACCGGCCGGCCCAGGCGGTCGGCGTGACGCAGGACCGATTGGGCGAAGGCCTGGCGGTCGCGCCAGTCGGCGGCCGCCGCCCAGCCGTCGTCGATCACCAGCACCAGCGGCGAGTTGGCGTGGTGCGCGCGTGGATGGGCCACCGGCCCGGCGGCGGCGGCGACCAGCAAGATCACCGCCAGCAGGCGCAGCGCCAGCATCCACCACGGCGTGCGCGCCGTGCTGTCTTCGGCCGAGCCCAGTGCGGCCAGCAGGACCAGCGGCGGGAAGGATTGGTGCCGGGGTGCGGGCGGCAGCAGGCGCAGCAGCAGCCACAGGATCGGGGCCAGGGCCAGCGCCCCCAAGGCCCACGGCGCGGTGAAGCCGATGGCGCCCAGCTCTAGCATGGCAGGCCGTTTCGCGGCGACGCCAGCCGGCGGTAAAGGGCCAGCAGGGCGGTCTGTGGCGGCTGGTCGCTATGGTGGCAGGAAAAGCTCCAGCCGGCGGCGCGGGCGATGGCCACCAATCCGTCGCGGTGGGCGGTCATCCGCTGCTGGTAGCCGTCGCGCAGGTCCTGCGCACGCCGGGCCAGGAACTGGGCGCCGCCTTCCGGGTCGGTGAAGCGGATGCGGCCGTCGAACGGCAGGGTTTCCTCGGCCGGGTCCAGCACCTGCAGCAGATGGCCGCCGGCCCGGCCGCCGGCCCAGGCGCGGACCCGGGCGGCGATCATGTCCAGCGGCTCAAGGAAATCCGACACCAGCACCATCTCGACGCCCTTCGGCGGCGGTTCGGCGGGCGGCGCGGGCGTTGCCGCCAGCGCGGCGGCCAGGCGCGACAGGGTCTGCGGCCCGTGGCCGGCCGCCAGCCAGCCGGCGGCGGCCACCCGTTCGCCGCCGCGCAGCAGACAGGCGGCCAAGGCCAGGGTCAGCACCAGGGCGCGTTCGGCCTTGGTCGGCAGGTTCGGATCAGAGCGCCACTCCATCGAGGCGGTGCCGTCGCACCACAGCCAGACCGTCTGGGCGGCGGCCCACTCGGTCTGGCGCACGAACAGGTCCTGGCCGCGCGCCGATTGCCGCCAGTCGATGGCCGAGGCCGGGTCGCCGGTCTGGGCGTGGCGGAACTGCCAGAAGGATTCGCCCGGTCCGGCCCGGCGTCGCCCGTGCGCGCCGCCGGTCACGGCGGCGGCCACCCGCTCGGCCGCCACCAGCAAGGGCGGCAGCCGGGCGGCCAATTGCCGGGCGGCGCCCTCGGTGGTCACCCGATGGTCTCGATCAGGCGGGCGATGATGTGACCGACCGTGATGCCGTCGGCGCGGGCGGCGAAGCCCACCGCCATGCGATGGCGCAGCACCGGCGGGGCCAGGGCGACGACGTCATCGACCGACGGCGACGGCCTGCCGTCCAGCAGGGCGCGGGCGCGGGCGGCCAGCATCAGCGCTTGCGCCGCGCGCGGGCCGGGGCCCCAGGCGACGTGACGGCGCACCTCGTCCAGGGGCGAGGTCTCGGGCCGGCCGGCGCGGACCAGGGTCAGGATCGCCTCGACCACGCTTTCGCCGACCGGCAGACGGCGCACCAATTCTTGCGCCGCCACCAATTCGGCGGCGGTCAGCACCGCCTGCGGCGGCGCTTCGGCCGGGCCGGTGGTGGCGACCAGCATGTGGCGCTCGGCCGCAAGGTCGGGATAGCCGACATCGATCTGCAGCAGGAAACGATCCAACTGCGCCTCGGGCAGCGGATAGGTGCCTTCCTGCTCCAGCGGGTTCTGGGTGGCGACGACGTGGAACGGCTTGGGCAAATCGTGGTAATGGCCGGCCACCGAGACGCGGCCTTCCTGCATCGCCTGCAGCAGCGCCGATTGGGTGCGCGGGCTGGCGCGGTTGATCTCGTCGGCCATCAGAAGCTGGCAGAAGACCGGCCCCTTCAGGAAGCGGAACGCCCGCGCCCCGCCGGCCGCCTGCTCCAGCACCTCGGACCCCAGGATGTCGGCCGGCATCAGATCGGGGGTGAACTGCACCCGCTTGTCGGTCAATCCCAGGGTGATCCCCAACGTCTGCACCAGCCGGGTCTTGGCCAGGCCGGGTACGCCGATCAACAGGGCGTGACCCCCCGCCAGCAGCGTGATAAGTGTCTCGTCGATGACTCGATCCTGGCCGAAGATGACGCGGCCGATCGCCGCGCGGGCCTCGGCCATGCGGGCGGCGGTGGTTTCGAGCGCTTTGACGGTTTCGTCCGGGGCGGAGATGATGGTCAAGAAGGCAAACCTCGTGGGGCGACCGGTGGACCCGGGTGATTGCGGCGATCTGGGGATTCATATCGACCGAACCGGGCGTTGGTTTTACCACGGCTCTTCGATCGATCGCAAAGAGATGGTCTGCCTGTTCGCCCAGATGATGAGCCGCGACGCCGATGGTCGCTATTGGCTGATCAGCCCGGGGGAAAAGGGCACCATCACCGTCGAGGACGTGCCCTTCCTGGCGGTCGAGATGTTCACCGGCGGCTCGGGCCGCGAGCAGGTGGTCAGCTTTCGCACCAATGTCGACGAGCTGGTGACGGTCGATCAGGACCATCCGATCTACTTCGCCGATTGCCCCCAGACCGGGGAAGTGGTTCCCTATGTGACGGTGCGCGACGGTCTCGACGCGCGCCTGACCCGGCCGGTCTATTACGAACTGGTGGCGCTGGGCTTCGAGGAACGGTTCGACGACGAAGAATTGTACGGATTATGGAGCAGCGGGACGTTCTTTCCCCTGGGGCGGCTGACCGACCCCGACTGACCCTGGCGGACATCCGCCAGCGGCTGGGGCGCGGCCATAATCCGGCCGCGCGGGGCGACGCCCATCTCGAACGCCAGATCGACGGCCCCGATGCTCCGGGCCGGGCCGCGCTGACCGATGGAAGCGAACCCACCCCCGCCGCCGTGCTGGTGCCGCTGGTCGAACATTCCGACGGCTTCACCGTCTTGTTGACCCAGCGCACCGAGCATCTGGCCCATCATCCCGGCCAGATCAGCTTTCCCGGCGGCCGGCTGGAACCGGCCGACCAGGGCGACGCCGTCACCTGCGCACTGCGCGAAACCGAAGAAGAGATCGGCTTGCCGGCCTCACGCGTCACCATCCTGGGCCGGCTGGACGATTACGTCACCGGTACCGGCTTCATCATCACGCCGGTCGTCGGCGTGATCACGCCGCCGGTGGTGACCAATGCCGACCCGTTCGAGGTCGCCGAGGTGTTCGAGGTGCCGCTGCACTTCCTGCTCGATCCCGAGAACCACAAGCTGCACCGGCGCATCGTCGAAGGCCGCCACCGCCCGTTCTGGTCGATGACCTGGGAACAGCGGATGATCTGGGGCGCCACCGCCGGCATGCTGGTCAATTTGTCCGACGTCCTGGGGCAGCCGTGATCGCCACCCGTTCATCCTCCGAGCCGGTCGGGCAATTGTCGCCGCAGGACTGGCTGGACGCCCCCGAGACCCAGGCGGTGCTGGACGCCCTGACCGCCGACGGGTCCGAGGTCCGCTTCGTCGGCGGCTGCGTGCGCGACGCCGTGCTCAAGCGCCCGATCAAGGATATCGACATCGCCACCCATGACCCGCCGCAGGTGGTGATGGCGTTGCTGGACGATGCCGGCATCCATTGCATCCCCACCGGCATCGACCATGGCACGGTGACGGCGGTGATCGGCAAGGCCCATTACGAGATCACCACGCTGCGCGAGGATGTCGAGACCTTCGGCCGCCACGCCCGGGTCGCCTTCACTGACGACTGGACCGCCGACGCCGCCCGGCGCGACTTCACCATGAACGCCATGTTCGCCGACCGTCAGGGCCGGGTCTATGACCCGTTCGACGGGCTGTCCGACCTGGGCGCCGGCCGGGTGGTGTTCGTCGGCAACCCGCAAAGGCGGCTGGAAGAGGACGTGCTGCGGCTGCTGCGCTTCTTCCGCTTCCACGCCCATTACGGCCGGCCGCCGATGAATGAGTCGGCGTTGGCCGCCTGCCGCCGCATGGCGCCCCGGCTGGTCGAGTTGTCGGGCGAGCGGGTGGCCGGCGAGTTCGTGCGGCTGATGCAGGCCCCCGATCCGGCGGCGGTGCTGCTGGTGATGCATGGTCTGGGCATCCTGGCCCATGTCCTGCCCGAGGCCGCCGCCTTCGGCCGGCTGCGGGTGGTGTGCTGGCTCGAGACCCGGGCGATGGTCCGGCCCGGATTGGGAATCGACTGGTTGCGCCGGTTGGCTGCGGTGCTGGACACCGACGCTGCCGGCGCGCGGGCGGTGGGCGAACGGCTGAAGATGTCGGCGGTGCAGACCGCCCGGCTGGTGTCCATCGCCGCGCCCAAGGTCCGGCTGGATCCGGCCATGGACGGGCCGGCGATCCGGCGCGCCCTTCGATCGGTTGGGGCCGACACCTTCCGCGACCTGCTGCTGGTCGCCTGGGCCGAGGCCCGGGCCGTCGATGGTCGCGCCAACTCGACCGAAAGCGCCCGGTGGATCGCTCTGCTGGATGAATGCGACGGGTGGCGGCCGGTGGAATTGCCGGTCAGGGGCGCCGACTGCCTGGAATTGGGCGTCCCCAAGGGGCCGCGCATCGGCCAGGTGCTGGCCCTGGTCGATCAATGGTGGGAAGACCGCGATTACCGGCCCGGTCGCGACGCGTGCCTGGCCCGCCTGCGCGAACTGGTGGGGCAGGGGTGAGCGCGGTGCTGGCCTATGCGCTGGCCTGGGGGGCGTTCGGCCTGATCCATTCCCTGCTGGCACGCGCCGCCGTGAAGGACCGGCTGCGGCCGTTGTTCGGGCGGGGCTATCGCCTGGCCTACAACCTGTTCGCCGGATTGTGTTTCGCCGCTGTCGCCTGGGTCGGCGCCGTCACCCTGGGCAACTGGCCGGCCTTCGAACTGCCGTTCCCGGTGGCGGTCGGCCTGGGTGGGATCCATCTGGCCGGCTGGGCGGTGATGATCTGGGCGGCCCGTCACACCGATCTTTCCAGGCTGGGCGGCCTGGCCCAATGGCGCGGCCAGGACGATGACGGCCCGTTGACGCAAGCCGGACCCTATCGTCTTTGCCGCCACCCGCTTTATTTGGGCGGCCACCTGATCTTGTGGGGGCTGGCGCTGTCGCCGCTGGGCCTGGCCACCGCAGCTTTCGGCAGCACGTATCTGGTGATCGGCGCTGCTTTCGAGGAACGCGATCTGCGCAAACGCTATGGCGCGCCCTATGCCGAATATTGCCGGCGGGTGCCGTTCCTGTTTCCTCGAATCAACTGATCTCGACCACATCGACGGCGACGTGGACCTGGTGTTCGCCGCCGCCCAGCACGACGCCGCGCACCGGGCTGACATCGTCGTAATCGCGGCCCCAGGCGACGGTGACGTGGTCCTGGCCGGCGACCATGTTGTTGGTGGGATCGACGTCCAGCCAGCCCCAGCCGGGCTGATAGACCGACAGCCAGGCGTGCGAGGCGTCGGTGCCGATCATCTTTTCCTTGCCTGCCGGCGCGATGGTGCGGATATAGCCGCTGACATAGCGGGCCGCCAGCCCCATGGCCCGCAAACAGCCGATGCCGACATGGGCGAAATCCTGGCACACGCCGCGTCGCTCGGCGAACACCGCCGCCAGCGGCGTGCCGACGGTGGTGGCGTGGGAATCGAAGGCGAAATCGGCGTGGATGCGGGCCACCAGTTCCATCACCGCCTCGGCCAGGTTGCGGCCCGGTCGGAAGCTTGGCGCGGCGTATTCGGCGGCTTCGGCCAGGATCGGCACCTGCGGCGAGGCGAAGACGTAATCCATCACCGAACCGTCCAGGTTCGAACATTGCCACGAATCGAAGCGCACGCTGTCCCAGGCCGGCACGGCAAAGCGCGACAAGGGCGGCTGGTCGCTGGTTTCGACCACGAACGAGGATTCGATCACCAATGTCGAATGCGAGTTCTGGATGGTGAAGAAGGTCACCGGATTGCCGAAATAATCGGTGCCGTCGGCATGCAGCACCGCCGGCTCGGGACGGATCGACACCGCCGCCTCGCTGATCTTCTGGCCGGCGACGACGCGCGGGCGCAGATGGGCGGCATGGTGCGACAATTGCACCGGCTCGGCATATTTGTAGGTGGTGGTGTGGCGGACCTTGTACTTCACGGCAGCACCTCCAGCCGGGTGACCGGCAGCCGCCATTGGGCATGGGTGAAGTAGGTCCGGGTCACCTGTTCCGACAATTCCCACAGGCGCGAGCGCAGGAAATCCAGCAGCCGTTCGGCATCGTGATAGCCGGCGTCGCGCTCGAAGCGGGACAGGATTGCGACATCGGTGGTGCGCACCGTGCCCAGAAGGATGGTCATCAGCTTCTGCGCCGGCGTGTAGAAGCCGGAATCGTCGCCGATGGCGGCCAGGCGGTCGGTATGGGCGGCCATGGTGGTCACCTGGAAGGCCAGCGAACGCGGGTTGCTTTCGTCGCACAGCAACAGGTCCAGCACGCCCGCCAGCCGGGGCGAGGCCAGATAGCGCGAGCGATAGGTCATCACGCTGTCCCACAATTCCAGCAGCAATTCCAGCGGGACGGCATCCTCGCTTTCGGCGTCGGTCAGGGCGCCGGACAGGGTATCGACCATGGCGATGGCGCGCTCGAGGCGCCGGCCGGCATCCAGGAACAGCCATTGCGGCCCGCGGGTCATGTTCTCCATGGCCAGGCCGTTGATGGCCTGGATCACCATCAGCACCGAATTCAGCCGGCCGATGACGTCTTCGTCCAGGCTTTCGTGGCCAAGCGCGCCGACCTCTTCGCGCAGGCGCTGGACGGCGCGCCAGGTGTCGGCCGACAGGCGGTCGCGCAGGTTGGTGACCACCCGGATCATGCGATCGACGGCGTTGGCCAGGCCGGGCTTGGCTCCGTCGAGATGATAGCCCAGCAGCGTGCCGGGCAGGGTCTCGGCGGCGGTGCGCAACGAATCGGTCGGCAGGTGCAGGCCCAACAGGCCCATCATCACCAAGGTCTCGCGCGCCTGTTTGGCATCGTCCTGGGCCAGCGCCTCTTCCATGTGCGACAGCGTCGCGCGCAACAGCCGCGTGGTCGATTCGCAGCGTTCGAGATAGCGGCCCAGCCAGAACATGTTGTCGGCCACTCGCGACGGCAGATCGCGGTTGTCGCGGGTCAACCGCACCTCGGGGGCGCGGACCCGGCCGGCCGCCGCCGCCGCGTCGCGCGGGCCGGTGCTGCTGATCCACACATCCTTGCTGCCGCCGCCGCCGGTCTGCAGCCGGGTGGTCATCAGGTCGCGTTCGGCCGACAATCGGGCCAGGCCGCCGGGCAGCACCTGCCAGCCCTTGTCGGTGTTGGTGGCGAATACCCGGATCACGCAATGCTGCGATTCCAGGAACCCGCCGGTCCAGACCGGCACCGTCGAGGTGCCGCCGATCTCCTGGGCGACCCAGTCCCACGGCCGCGTGGTGATGGCCGTCTTCAGGCGGGCCGCTTCCGGGCTCGTCAGGGCTGCGCCGACCAGCGACTTGTCGCGGGCGACGAAGGCCGGCCGCACGATCAGGCGTTCCAGATTGTCGATGACGTGGCGGCAGGCGTCGGGCTCGCCGCACCACCAGGTCGGCACCGAGGCCAGGATCAGCGGCTGGCCCAGCAAGGCCTGGGACAGGGCCGGCATGAAGCCCATCAGCGAGGCGCCGTCCAACAGGCCGGTGCCGATGGCGTTGGCCACCGCGACGTTGCCGACGCGGGCCGATTGCAGCAGGCCGGCCACGCCCAGCGTCGAATCGCCCCTCAGTTCCAGCGGGTCGCACCACGAGCCGCCGGTCCTGCGCAAGATCACATCGACCCGCTGCAGGCCGGTCAGGGCCTTGAGGTAGACATGATTGTCGCGCACGGTCAAATCCTCGCCCTGGACCAGGGTGACGCCCAGTTGGCGGGCCAGGAAGGCGTGCTCGAAATAGGTGGCGTTGTAGGGGCCGGGCGTCAGCAGCACGATGCGCGGATCGTCGGTGTGGCGCGGCGACAAGGACGGCAGCGAGCGGTAAAGCGCGTCGAAATAAGGCCCCAGCCGTTCGACCTGATGCGAGCGGTGCAGTTCGGGCAGCACGCGGCTGACGATGGCGCGGTTTTCCAGGGCATAGCCGGCGCCCGACGGATTTTCGGTGCGGTCGCCGACCACCCGCCAGCGTCCGTCATGGCCGCGTGCCAGATCGGCGGCATAGGTGTGCAGCCGTTTACCCCCGGCCGGCGCCCAGCCGTGGCAGGGACGCAGGAAATCGGGATTGGCGTGCAACAGCGCCGACGGCACCAGCCCACGCGCCACCAGGCTGCGCGGGCCATACAGGTCGTCGAGGATGGTTTCCAGCAGGCCGGCCCGCTGTATCACCCCCTGGGTGATGGTGTCCCATTCCTCGCGCGACAGGATGACCGGCAACGGGTCCAGCTGCCACGGCCGGTCCAGTCCGGCCGGGTCGCCATAGACGTTGTAGGTGACGCCGTTGTCCCTGAGCAGACGCTGGCCCAGATCCCACCGCCTGCGCATCTCGGCCGGGTCGAACCGCATCAGGGACTCGATGAAGGGCTGCCAGTGCGGGCGCACCGAACCGTTCGCCGCGATCACCTCGTCATAGGTGCCGGCTTGCGGACGGTACAGGCTTTGGAAATCAACGACCGGGGCGCCCCAGCTGTTCCTGATACGGCGTGGAATGTTCGTCTCCCCCCCAGGGTGTTTTTTCTATTGTAGCCGCAAATCCAGCGTATGGGGATAATCGGGATGTACCGCCCGACTGACCACCCGAACCGGGCCGTGGGTATGGCCGAACGGGAAGAAGCGGGCGCGCCGCCGGGCCTCGGCCTCGTAGGAATTGACCGGGAAGGTGTCGTAATTGCGCCCGCCCGGATGGGCGACATGGTGGGTGCAGCCGGCCACCGCCTGGCCGGTCCAGGTGTCGATCAGATCGAACACCAGCGGCGAATGCACGCCGATGGTCGGATGCAGGCAACTGGCCGGCTGCCAGGCGCGATAGCGCACGCCGGCGACGAACTCGCCCTGGGTGCCGGTGGCGGCCAGCGGCACCGGATGGCCGTTGCAGGCCAGCTTATAGCGATCGCCCGCCAGGTTGGAGAGCTTGACCTGAACCCGCTCGACCGAGCTGTCGACATAGCGCACGGTGCCGCCGCCGCCGGCTTCCTCGCCCATGACGTGCCACGGCTCCAGCGCGGTCCTGAGTTCCAGGCCGATGCCGGCATGGGTGATGGCGCCGATCACCGGGAAGCGGAATTCCACATGGGCGGCGAACCAGGCCGGGTCGAAGCGGTATCCGCCGGCCGCCAGCCATTCCAGCACCTCGGCGAAATCCTTCTCCAGCCAATGGGGCAGCATGAAACGGTCACGAAGTGCGGACCCGAAGCGGACCAGCGGCTGGGTATAGGGCTGGTCCCAGAACCGGGCGACCAGGGCGCGCAGCAGCAATTGGCTGACCAGGCTCATGCGGGCGTGGGGCGGCATCTCGAAGGCGCGGAACTCGACCAGGCCCAGCCGGCCGGTCGGGCCATCGGGCGAATACAGCTTGTCGATGCACAATTCGGTGCGGTGGGTGTTGCCCGACGAATCGATCAAGACGTTGCGCAGGATGCGGTCCACCAGCCACGGCGCGACCGGGGTGCCCGGCGGCGGCAATTGGGCCAGGGCGATTTCCAGCTCGTACAGCGTGTCGTCGCGGGCCTCGTCGACGCGGGGATGCTGGCTGGTCGGGCCGATGAACAGGCCCGAGAACAGATAGGACAGGCTGGGATGGTTCTGCCAGAAGCGGATCAGGCTGCCCAGCAGATCGGGCCGGCGCAGGAACGGGCTGTCGGCGGCCTTGGCCCCGCCCAGCACCATGTGGTTGCCGCCGCCGGTGCCGACATGGCGGCCGTCGATCATGAACTTCTCGGTGCCCAGCCGGCACTGATGGGCTTCCTCGTACAGGATTTCCGTGCTGGTCACCAACTCGCGCCAATGGGCGACGGGGTGGACGTTGACCTCGATGACGCCGGGGTCGGGGGTGATCTTGATGATCCGCAGGCGCGGGTCGTTGGGCGGCGGATAGCCTTCCACATGGATCGGCGCCTTGGTCTCGGCGGCGGCGCCCTCGACGGCCTCGATCAGGTCCAGATATTGCTCGGCGGTCTCGACCGGCGGCAGGAAGACGTTGATGCGCCCGTCGCGCGGCTGGATGCACAGCGCGGTGCGGACATTGCCCGACACCAGGCCCTTTTCGGTCTCGTGCGGGCGCAGATCGACCGGGATCTGCTGGGTGACGGTGCCCTTGGGCGACGGGTCGGCGGCCACCCGCGACATCTGGGCGCGCGGCGCCCGCCTGGGCGGCGGCGGCAGCGGGCCGCGTTCCTCGAACGGGTCGCGCTCGTTGTGATAGGGGTACGAGCCGGGGGCAATCCACGGCAGCGAGGCCAAAGGCAGGCGCAGGCCCAGGGGCGAATCGCCCGGCACCACGATCAGCTTGCCGTCGCGGGTCGGCCATGGTCCGGTGACCCAGCGGAACCCGTCCTTCGCCTGCCACGGCTGCAGCGGCAGCACGAAGCCGGTGGGGGTGCCCAGGCCGCGCCGGAACACGGCGGCCAGGCGGGCGCGCGATTCCGGGTCGTCCAGCTTGTTGTCGATGGGATCGACGTTGATCGGCAGGTTCTGTTCGGCCAGCAGGTAATGGGCCGGGTCCTCGAAGGCCGGATGGGCGAAGTCGGGATCGACGCCCAGCCGCTCGGCCAAGGCGTCGGCGAAGGCGCCGGCCAGTTCGACGGTGGGCTGGTGATCGTCGCTTTCCAGCGCGATCAGGGCGGGGTCGGTCCACAGGGGTTCGCCATCCTCGCGCCAGATCAGCGAAAAGGCCCAGCGCGGCAGGCTTTCACCGGGATACCATTTGCCCTGGCCATAGGCGATCAGCGCGCCCGGCGCGAAGCGGTCGCGCAGGCGGCGGATCAGGGAATCGGCATGGGCGCGCTTGGTCGGGCCGACGGCGGCGGTGTTCCATTCCTCGCCTTCCATGTCGACGGTCGAGACGAAGGTCGGCTCGCCGCCCTGGGTCAGGCGGACATCTCCCGCCATCAAGGCGCTGTCGACCTGATCGCCCAGGGCCAGCACCGCCTGCCATTGCTCGTCGGTGTAGGGCTTGGTGACGCGCGGCGTTTCGGCGATGCGGGTGACGCTCATCTTGTGGTCGAAGCTGACCTCGCACAGCTCGACCGCGCCGGTGACCGGGGCGGCGCTGGTCGGATCGGGCGAGGCGGCCAGCGGGATATGACCCTCGCCGGTCAACAGGCCCGAGGTCGGGTCCAGGCCGATCCAACCGGCGCCGGGCAGATAGACCTCGGTCCAGGCATGCAGGTCGGTGAAGTCGGCCGCGGCGCCGGCCGGGCCATCCAGCGGCTTGACGTCGGGGACCAACTGGATCAGGTAGCCCGACACGAAGCGGGCCGCCAGACCCAGGCGGCGCAGGATCTGCACCAGCAGCCAGGCCGAATCGCGGCACGAGCCGCTTTTCAGGGTCAGCGTCTGCTCGGGCGTCTGCACGCCCGGCTCCATGCGGATGGTGTAGGAAATGTCCGATTGCAGGCGCTGGTTCAGCGCCACCAGGAAATTGGTGGTCTGGGTGGGCGCGCTGGTGTCGATCGAGGCGACATAGGCGGCCAGCAGCGGCCCGGCTTCCTCGCACAACAGGAACGGCTTCAGCTCGTGGTCCAGTTCGGGGGCGTAGCGGAAGGGAAAGTGCTCGGCGTCGGGCTCCAGGAAGAAATCGAACGGGTTGGTCACGCTCATGTCGGCGACCAGTTCGACATCGACGGTGAAATGGCTGACCGGATCGGGGAACACCAGCCGGGCCAGCCAGTTGCCCTGCGGGTCCTGCTGCCAGTTGATGAAATGGCCCTTGGGCTCGATATCCAGCGAATAGGACAGGACCGGCGTGCGGGCGTGCGGGGCCGGGCGCAGGCGGACCACCTGCGGCGACAAGGTGACCGGGCGGTCGTAGCGGTACGAGGTGGTGTGGCGCAGCTTGACGTTGATGGCCATGGTCGGTCAGGGGTCCTTTCGCGAACGGATTCGGAAACCCTAGCACAGCCGGCGGCGATGCCACCTGCCAAAAGCTTAATTTTTCGGCATGGCAGGTATCCTGGCTATGATTTGATCAGGGGCTGAGGCGGTGCTAGGCTTGCGGTCAGGGTGACGATGATCGGAGGGTGGTGGATGGAGCAATCCCAGGGTACGCCGCAGGGCGGCGGGCTGATGGCCCGTTACCGGCGGGGCGAGTTCTTCTGCGAGCTGACCTCGCCGCGCGCTGCCGGGCAAGAGGCGCTGCAGGCGCTGTTTTCCCGCCTTGACGGGCTGGACGAAGAGACTCTTCGCCGACGCATCGCCGCCGCCGAGGAAGAGCTTTACGACCTGGGCATCACCTTCACCGTCTATTCCGACAAGGATGCCATCGACCGCATCTTGCCGTTCGACGTGCTGCCCCGGGTGATCACCGCCCCGGAATGGAGCGTGCTGGAAGCCGGCATCATCCAGCGCGTCACCGCCATCAATCTGTTCCTGGACGACCTGTACCACGACCAGCGCATCGTCGCCGACAAGGTGGTGCCGGCCGATCTGGTGTTGGGCAACGCCAATTATCACGCCTTCATGAAGGGCCTGAAGGTGCCGTGCGGCGCCTATTCCCACGTCTGCGGCATCGACCTGATCCGCGACCAGGAAGGGCTGTTCCGCGTGCTGGAAGACAATGCCCGCACGCCCTCGGGCGTGTCCTATGTGGTCGAGAACCGCAACCTGATGCTGCAATGCTTTCCCGACCTGATGGAAGGGTTCGGGGTGCGCTCGGTCGATAATTACGGACTGATGCTGCGCCAGGCGTTGGAAGAGATCGCGCCCGACACCGGATCCGAGCCCAAGGTGGTTCTGCTGAGCCCCGGCATCTTCAACTCGGCCTATTTCGAGCATGTGTTCCTGGCCCGCGAGATGGGCGTGCCGCTGGTCGAGGGCCGCGATCTGGTGGTCGAGGACGGCCGCGTCTTCATGCTGACCACCGCCGGCCGTTCGCCGGTCGATTGCATCTATCGCCGCATCGACGACGCCTTCCTCGACCCCAAGGTGTTCCGTCCCGATTCGATGCTGGGCGTGCCCGGGCTGATGGAGGCCTATCGCAAGGGCACCGTCTCGATCGCCAACGCGCCGGGCACCGGCGTCGCCGACGACAAGGCGGTTTATGCCTACATGCCGCGCATCGTGAAATATTACCTGGGCGAGGACGCCATCCTGCCCAATGTCGAGACCTTCATCTGCCGCGAGGCCGAGGGGCTGAAATACACCCTGGACAATCTGGACCAGCTGGTGGTCAAGCCGGTGGGCGAATCGGGCGGCTACGGCATGATCCTGGGGCCCAAGGCGACCCGGGCCGAACTGGACGAGTTCCGCGCCAAGCTGAAGGCCGATCCGGCCAATTACATCAGCCAGCCGATGATCGGCCTGTCGGTCTGTCCGACCCTGACGGCCAAGGGCGTCGAGCCCCGCCACGTCGATCTGCGCCCCTTCGCGGTGACCGGGGCCAAGACCCGGGTGCTGGCCGGCGGCCTGACGCGGGTGGCGATGAAGGAAGGATCGCTGGTGGTCAACTCGTCGCAGGGCGGCGGGTCCAAGGATACCTGGGTGCTGGAGTAGGACGATGAGCGAGCTTCTCTCCCGCAATGCCGATTGCATCATCTGGCTGGCCCGCTACATGGAGCGGGCCGAGAACCTGGCCCGCATCCTGGGCGTGGCCGAGACCTTCTCGCGCGATCAGGCCGGCCGCAACTGGCTGGCGGTGGTGCAGATCAACGCCGACGAGGAACGGTTCTTTGCCCGCCACCGCGTCGCCGACGCCCACACCGTGCCGCATTTCTATATCCTGGACGCCGACAACCCCAATTCGGTGATCTCGTCGGTCAGGGCCGCGCGCGAGAACGCGCGCTCGCTTCGGCCGCTGCTCTCGACCGAGATGTGGCGGCAACTGAACCGCATGAGCCGGTGGATGGGCGGCCTGTCGGCCAACGCCGTCAGCCAGGCCAATCTCTCCGCGCTGTGCACCGAGATCAAGGAAGCCTGCCAGCTGCACCTGGGCATCACCGAGGGCACCTTCTATCGCGACCAGGCCCATTATTTCTATTGGCTGGGCAAGAACATCGAGCGCGCCGACCAGACCACCCGGTTGCTGGACATCAAGTACCATACCCTGCTGCCCCGGGTCGAAGATGTCGGCTCGCCCCTGGATACCAGCCATTGGGGGGCGCTGTTGCGCGCGGCCGCCGGCTACCAGGCGGCGCGGCGCGTGCTGGGCGGCACCATCACGCCGAAATCGGTGGCGGCGTTCCTGCTGTTCTCGGATTCCTTCCCGCGTTCGGTGATCTTGTGCGTGCGCCAGATGGATTGGCTGTTGGCCCAATTGCGCAGCCGCTACCATCTGCGGGGCGGCGCCCGGGCGATGGAATTGCTGGACGAATTGCGCGCGGCGCTGTCGGACCAGACCATCGACCATGTGGTCGATCACGGCCTGCACGAATTCATCGACTGGGTCCAGCGCCAGCTGATCCTGATCTTCACCGAAATCCGCGAGACCTTCTGCCAGTCGCGGTAGGGGGGTTACGCCGCCCGCGGATTGACGTCTTGCGCGATGGCTGAACCTGTTTCGGCTTCAGCCCGCGAAAGGTCGTGGGCGGATTGCAGGTTAAGCCAGAATTGCGGCGTCGTGCCGAAATAGCGGGCCAGGCGCAGGGCGGTGTCGGCGCTGATGGCGCGGCGCTGGTGGATGATCTCGCCGATGCGCGAGGCCGGTACCCTCAGCGCGATGGCCAGGGCGTTGGCGCTGATCCCAAAGGGCTCGAGGAACTCGGTGCGCAGAACCTCGCCGGGGTGGGTCTTGATCCGCATGGTTGTCTCCTCAATGGTAATCGACGATCTCCACCGCCTCGGCTCCGCCCTCGCTCCATACGAAGCACACGCGCCATTGGTCGTTGATCCGGATGCTGAAGGCTCCCTTGCGGTTCCCTTTCAACGCCTCCAGGCGGTTGCCCGGCGGCACCCGCAGATCGACCAGATCGTGGGCGGCGTCCAACATGTCGAGTTTGCGCAGCGCTACCTTGGCGATGGACGCCAGCCGATGGGAAGCCATGCCCTGCCACAGAGCCTCGGTGTCCTTGTCGGCGAAGCTTCGGATCATGGTGTGATCATATAACGCGACACGTTAAACCTCAAGCGGATTGCTCGGGTGCGGGCGCTGCAAAGAAAAACCCCTAGGTTTCCCTAGGGGTTGATCTTGGTGGAGCCAGACGGAATCGAACCGACGACCTCTTGAATGCCATTCAAGCGCTCTCCCAACTGAGCTATGGCCCCTGAAACTTTTTACCGGTCGGCTTGGGTTGCCGTCGGTGGAGGCGGAACATATGGATTTGTCCGACCAGGGTCAAGCCAAAAAATTGGCTTAAACCTCGTCTTCGATTTCCTCGTCCATATGCTCCATGACCTCGGCCATGTCGTCATCGTCCTCGCCCAGGTCCGAGGCGTCCTCGATCAGGCCGGTCTCGTCCTCGTCGGCGGCGTCCTCGTCGGTGGCGATGGCATCGTCGTCCTCGACCACGGCCAGGTCGTCAACGACCAGCGCGGCCTTGGCGGCAGCGGCGGCGGCGGCGGCCTTGGCTTCGGCCGGGGCACCACCACGGCGCACCTTGAACGGCAGCTCCGGCTCGACCGTCGCACCGCACTTCGGGCAGATGATCGGAGAGCGGGTCAAGTCATAGAAACGGCAACCGCAGCTGCTGCAGGTCCGCTTCTGGCCCCATTCCGGCTTGGCCACGTCAGATCTCCTTGAAAACGCATCGGGGGCGGATCGCCACCTTGGCGGCGACGACCCAGAGGGGGCATTTGCCATGTTCGCCCCCCTGTGTCAAAACGAAAAAATCGTTTGCCCTCACGCTGGCTTTGCAGGCGGCCGTCCGACCTGCTAGACCTGCCCCGCTTTCACCCTTCGAAGGTTCGATGCCCGCCATGTCCAGACCGTTGATTTCCCGCCGTGCCGAGCCCTTGACCGGCCGGGCGAAGGTTCCCGGCGACAAGTCGATTTCGCACCGCGCCCTGATGTTCGGCGCCCTGGCGGTGGGCGAGAGCCGGATCGAGGGTTTGCTGGAAGGCGACGACGTGTTGCGCACCGCGGCGGCGATGCGGGCGCTGGGCGCCGAGGTGGAAAAGCAAGAAGACGGCTCGTGGCGGCTGTGGGGTCGCGGCGTCGGCGGGCTGATGGAGCCGGCCGACCTGCTGGACCTGGGCAATTCCGGCACCGGGGCGCGGCTGATGATGGGGCTGGTGGCGACCCATCCGTTCACCACCTTCTTCACCGGCGACGCCAGCTTGCGCTCGCGGCCGATGAAGCGGGTGTCCGAGCCGCTGTCGCGCATGGGGGCCAAGTTCGTCACCCGCGAGGGCGGGCGGCTGCCGGCGGCGGTGGTCGGCACCACCAACCCGGTTCCCATCACCTACGAGCTTCCGGTCGCCTCGGCCCAGGTCAAGTCGGCGATCCTGCTGGCCGGCCTCAATACCCCCGGCGAGACCACGGTGATCGAGCGCGAGGCCACCCGCGACCACACCGAGCTGATGCTGCGCCATTTCGGCGCCAACGTGACCACCACTGTCCGCGAGGACGGCGCCCGGGTGGTCACCGTCACCGGCTTTCCCGAACTGACCGGGCGCACGGTGATCGTGCCGGCCGATCCCAGCTCGGCGGCTTTTCCGCTGGTGGCGGCGCTGGTGGTGCCGGGCTCGACGGTGACCCTGGCAGGCATCGGCATGAACCCGCTGCGCACCGGACTGTTCCAGACCCTGCGGGAGATGGGCGCCGACATCCGCACCGACAATCCCCGCATCGAGGGCGGCGAAGAGGTCGCCGACCTGGTGGTCACATCCTCGGCCCTCAGGGGCGTTGACGTTCCGGCCGAGCGGGCGCCGTCGATGATCGACGAATATCCGATCCTGGCGGTGGCGGCCTCGTTCGCCGCCGGCACCACCCGGATGTTCGGCCTGTCCGAGCTTCGGGTGAAGGAAAGCGACCGCTTCACCGCCACCATGAACGGCCTGAAGGCCTGCGGCGTCGAGGTCGAGGCCGAGGGCGACACCCTGATCGTCCATGGCAAGGGCAGCCCGCCGCCGGGTGGCGCCACCATCGCCGTCAATTTGGACCACCGCATCGCCATGAGCTTCCTGGTGATGGGCATGGCCGCCGCCCAGCCGGTGGCGGTGGACGACGCCGAGGCGGTCGATACCAGCTTCCCCGGTTTCGTCGAGCTGATGAACGGCTTGGGCGCCGTGATCGAAAACAACTGATCCTCCCGGTCTCGTCATGCCCGGACTTGATCCGGGCATCCATGGATTGCCGGGTCAAGCCCGGCAATGACGAAGAGGGGGGCGAAAAGGGATGCTGTCATGACCACCACCACCATCATCGCCATCGACGGGCCGGCCGCCGCCGGCAAGGGGAGCCTGGCCAAGCGCCTGGCCGCCGAACTGGGGTTCGATTATCTGGATACCGGCCTGATCTATCGGGCGGTGGGGATGAAGGTCCTCGATGCCGGCTTCGACCCGGCCGATCCGGCCCGCGCCGGCGAAGCCGCCCGCGATCTCGAGCCCGCCGACCTGCAAGGCCCCGATCTGCGCACCGACGAAGCGGCCCAGGCGGCGTCGAAGGTGGCGTCCATTCCGGCGGTGCGCGATGCCCTGCTGGATTTCCAGCGCCGCTTCGCCGCCACTCCGCCGAATGGCAAGGGCGCGGTGCTGGACGGGCGCGACATCGGCACGGTGGTCTGCCCCGACGCCCCCATCAAGCTTTACGTCACCGCCAGCGCCGAGACCCGCGCCGAGCGGCGGCTGAAGGAGCTGCAGGCCAAGGGAATCGCCACCACCTTCGATCTGGTTCTGGCCGAGATGAAGGAACGCGACGAACGCGATTCCAGCCGGGCCGTCGCGCCCCTGAAGCCGGCCGATGACGCCCATCTGCTCGACAGTTCGACCCTGAATGCCGACCAGGCCTTCGACGTGGCGATTGCGTTTGTTCGCGCAAAGCTTTAAAAGGCTTGCCCATCATTTCGTCTTCAAGGCCCCGGCCGGTTACGGTCCGGGGCTGGTTTGCTTTTTTGGCGGGGCCAAACCCCCGAAGACCGCCGGAACCAACCGGCAGGCCGGATAATGATGATTGAAAGGACAGTAAACCAATGACTATGGAAGATTTTGCGGCTCTGCTCGACGAGAGCATGGGCGTCTCGAACCCGTTCGAGGGTTCGGTGATCAAGGGCATCGTGGTGCGTGTGGAAAGCGATTTCGCCGTCGTTGACGTCGGCTTGAAGTCGGAAGGCCGCGTGCCGCTGAAGGAATTCGCCACCGCCGGCCGCGCGCCGGAGGTGAAGTCGGGTGACGCCATCGAGGTGTTCGTCGAGCGCTACGAGGACAAGAACGGCGAAGTCGTCCTGTCCCGCGAGAAGGCCAAGCGCGAAGAAGCCTGGACCCTGCTGGAAAAGTCGTTCGAAGCCAACCAGCGCGTCAACGGCGTGATCTTCGGCCGCGTCAAGGGCGGTTTCACCGTCGATCTGTCGGGCGCCGTGGCGTTCCTGCCGGGCAGCCAGGTCGATATCCGCCCCGTGCGCGACATCACCCCCTTGCTGGGTTCCCCGCAGCCGTTCCAGATCCTGAAGATGGACCGCTCGCGCGGCAACATCGTGGTGTCGCGTCGCGCCGTGCTGGAAGAGACCCGCGCCGAACAGCGTTCCGAGCTGATCGAGAACCTGAAGGAAGGTCAGATCCTGGAAGGCGTGGTCAAGAACATCACCGATTACGGTGCGTTCGTGGACCTGGGCGGCGTCGACGGCCTGCTGCACGTCACCGACATCGCCTGGAAGCGCATCAACCATCCGTCGGAAGCGCTGCATATCGGCCAGACCGTCCGCGTGCAGGTCATCCGCTTCAACTCGGAAACCCAGCGCATCTCGCTCGGCATCAAGCAGCTTGACGCCGATCCGTGGGAGGGCGTGGAAGCCAAGTACCCGGTGCAGGCCAAGTTCGTCGGTCGCGTCACCAACATCACCGACTACGGCGCGTTCGTCGAGCTGGAGCCGGGTGTCGAGGGTCTGGTCCACGTCTCGGAAATGAGCTGGACCAAGAAGAACGTCCACCCCGGCAAGATCGTCTCGACCTCGCAGGAAGTCGAAGTGATGGTGCTGGACGTCGATCCGCAGAAGCGCCGCATCTCGCTGGGCCTCAAGCAGTGCCTGTCGAACCCGTGGGAGAGCTTCGTCGAGAAGTTCCCGGCCGGTACCCTGGTCGAGGGCGAGGTCAAGAACATCACCGAATTCGGTCTGTTCATCGGCCTGCCGGGCGACATCGACGGCATGGTCCACATGTCCGACCTGAGCTGGGAAAAGAGCGGCGACGCCGCCATCGCCGAGTTCAAGAAGGGCGACATGGTCAAGGCCAAGGTCCTGGACGTCGACATCGAGAAGGAGCGCATCAGCCTCGGCATCAAGCAGCTGTCGTCTGATCCGTTCCAGGATGCCGTCGCCAACGTCAAGAAGGGTGACATCGTCACCTGCACCGTGACCCAGGTGACCGAGAACGGCATCGAGGTCCAGGTGGACGGCATGACCGGCTTCATCCGCAAGGCCGAGCTCTCCCGCGAGCGGTCCGAGCAGCGGCCCGAGCGTTTCGCCGTCGGCGAGAAGATCGACGCCAAGGTCACCATGATCGAGAAGGGTGCCCGCAAGGTCACTCTGTCGGTCAAGGCCCGCGAGATCGACGAGGAAAAGCAGGCGATGGCCGAGTACGGTTCGTCCGACTCGGGCGCCAGCTTGGGCGACATCCTGGGCGCTGCCATGCGCAAGGCTCAGGAAGACAAGTAAGCCGGTTTTCGGCCCAAGGTCAGGAAAGGCCCGTCCCCGCAAGGGGGCGGGCTTTTTCGTTGAATCCGGTTGACGGCAATCAACCTTGTACGAAATGATATCGCTGATTAATCGATGAACACGCGCATGAAGCTTCGTTGTGGTTGCGGTGTTAAGCTTTGATGTTTTTGTTGACAGTCGATTCCCAAGGGGCTACTTAGGCGGCCAACAACGCCTCCCACGCCTCTCAACGATGCGCACCATGGGAGGCTATTTTTTTGCATGAGAGCCGTGAGCCCTATTTGAAGCAGCCGTTGGCTCCCGCGGAGCTTGTCGCCCTGCTCAGGTCGAGAGGACTTGAGGTCGGAGACGAATCTCGGCTCACGCATTACCTGACCTATATCGGCTATTTCCGGCTGTCCGGATATTTTCCGCCCTTTCAGGTGCGCCGAGAGGATGGGGGCGGTGCCTTCCGCCCCGGCACGACGTTCTCGCAGATCCTTGATCTCTACGTGTTCGACCGAAAGGTGCGACTGCTGCTGATCGACGCTTTGGAGCGTATCGAAGTGGCGATCCGCACGGTCATTTCGGACAAGATGTCGCTTGCCCATGGCGCCTTCTGGCTCAACAACGACACGCTGTTCGATAAGCCGCACCATCCCGAGATTGTCGAGCAGATCAATGCCTCGATCGATCTCCGGGATGGCAAGACGCACCATGCATTTCTTAAGCACTATTCCAGAAAGTACGCCAACATCTATCCGCCAAGCTGGATGGTGTTCGAAACCTTGTCGTTTGGTCAGGTCTCACATATCTACAAGCGGCTGCGGGGGTGTAATCAGAAATTGATCTCGGACGAGTTCGGCTTGGATAACGCCTTCTTCGAGAGCTGGCTTCACGTGCTGTGGTTCTCGCGCAATGTCGTCGCTCATCACAGCCGCGTCTGGAACAGGGTTTTCACCATTCAGCCGAAGATTCCCCGGAAACTTTCGGAAGCTTGGCCACGGGAAGCGGCAAACCGCTTTTATGGTCTTTGCGTCATGATCAATTATCTGATGGATGTCGTTGCTGACGGGTCTCGCTGGCCAGACCGCTTGCGGTCATTGCTGATGGAATATCCGGAAATTCCACTGGCGCAGATGGGGTTCCCCGAAGGATGGACGGGACTTGAGTACTGGAAACGACGGTTTTCCGTCGCTGAGGACGCGGCCGTGCTGTGTCCCTTGACGAACTCACTTTGCTATACACCCAACAGCGATTGACCGGCTGGCGGAATTCTCCCGTTCCGACAACGCCTTAGCTTGACTCCCACTGCGGCCTTCGGCACCCTGGCCGATAGTTGCAGGACAGACCAAAGAACGGACCCAGCATGACCAAGTCGGAGCTGATCGCCCGCCTGGCCGAGAAGAATCCCCATCTCTACCAGCGCGACGTCGAACGGATCGTTACCACCATCTTCGAAGAGATCGCCAACGCCCTGTCGCGTGGCGACCGGGTCGAGCTGCGTGGTTTCGGCGCCTTTTCCGTCAAAAGCCGCGATCCTCGCCAGGGCCGCAACCCGCGCACCGGCGAGCAGGTGTCGGTGGACGCCAAGGCGGTGCCCTTCTTCAAGACCGGCAAGCAGCTGCGCGAGTTGCTGAACGCCGACGAATAGGATTTCTCGATGGCGCGTTTCCTCGGTTGGATCGTGGGCTTGCCGCTGGCGGCGCTGATGGCGCTGTTCGCGGTCGCCAACCGGCACGAGGTTCGCCTGGAATTGTGGCCGCTGCCGTGGTCGGTGGACTTGCCGGTCTATCTGGCGGTGCTGGGCGCCCTGGGCCTGGGTCTGGTGATCGGCCTGGCCGCCGCCTGGCTGTCGGGCCATGGGGCGCGCCGTGCCGCCCGCCAGCAGCGCCATCGCGCCGAATCGCTGACGCGCCAGATCGAGCAGGCCCAGACCGACCAGGTCAAGCCGGCCGCCTGACCATTTTTCCCCAAGGGAAACACGATGCCCAATCCCGTTTATGTCGCCGTCGATACCACCAACATCAACCAGGCCGTCGCCCTGGCCACCAGCCTCAAGGGGCTGGTCGGCGGCGTCAAGCTGGGGCTGGAATTCTTCTCGGTCAACGGCCCGGCCGGCATCGAGGCGGTGGCCGGCCTGGGCATGCCGGTGTTCCTGGACCTCAAGCTGCACGACATCCCCAACACCGTCGCCGGCGCCATGAAGGGCGTCGCCCGGCTGGCGCCCCGGCTGACCACCATCCACGCCTCGGGCGGGCTGGCGATGATGAAGGCCGCGGTCGATATGGCGCGCGAGGAAGCCGCCCGCGTCGGCCGCCCGGCCGCCAAGGTGCTGGCGGTGACCATCCTGACCAGCATCGATCAGGCGGCAATGGCGGCCATCGGTTATGGCGGGTCCGTGCTGGATCAGGTCAAGCGCCTGGCCGATCTGGCGGAACAGGCCGGGATCGACGGGCTGGTCTGCTCGCCGCACGAAGTAGCCGCCTTGCGCGCCCAGGTGCGCAAGGAAACCGTGCTGGTGGTTCCGGGCATCCGTCCGACCTGGGCCGAAGCCGGCGACCAGAAGCGCATCATGACGCCGTCGGAAGCCCGCGCCCAAGGCGCCGACATCCTGGTGATCGGCCGCCCCATCACCGGTGCCGCCGATCCGGCCGCCGCCGCCAGGCGCATCGCCGAGGAACTGGGGGTATGAGCACCGAGGTCAAGATCTGCGGACTGACCGACGCCGACACTGTCGATGCCGCCCTGGAAGCCGGCGCAGACTATCTGGGCCTGGTGTTCTTCGCCAAAAGCCCGCGCGCCATCGAGCCCGATGCGGCCGCGGAAATCCTGCAATTCGCCGATGACGTCATCAAGGTCGGACTGTTCGTCGATCCCGACGATGCCCTGCTGGACCGGGTGCTGTCGACGGTGCGTCTGGACCTGTTGCAGTTCCACGGCGACGAAAGCCCCGAACGCATCGAGCAGGTACGGCTTGATTTCGGTCTGCCGGTGATGAAGGTGATCCCGGTGTCCGGTGCTGCCGACCTGGAACGGGCCGAATTGTTCGTGCCGGTGGCCGATCGTCTGCTGTTCGACGCCAAGCCGCCGAAGGGGTCGGACCTGCCGGGCGGCAACGCCGTCAGCTTCGACTGGACCATCCTTCAGGGTTTCAAGTGCCGGCTGCCGTGGATGCTGGCCGGCGGGCTGACCCCGGCCAATGTCGCCCAGGCGATCCGCATCAGCGGGGCCAAGGCGGTGGACGTATCGTCCGGGGTGGAAAGTGCCCCGGGCATCAAGGACCCTGATCTGATCCGCGCCTTCATCCGGGCGGCGAAAGGGTCTTAACGGTTTCCTCGGTCACCGCCACCAGGCGATCGCGGCCGGAATTCTTGGCGGCGTACAGCGCCTGGTCGGCCTGATGCAGCAGGCTCGACAGATCGTGCGCGGTCGCGGTCGACGCGATGCCGATCGATACGGTGAAATTGACCGTCTGGTCGCCGGCCAGCTCGATCTGGGCGGTGCGGACGGCGTGCAGCATGCGGTCGGCCAGGTTGGTGCCGCCCTCGACCCCGGTATTGTGCAGAAGCACGGCGAATTCCTCGCCGCCCAGCCGGCCGACGGCGTCGTCGGCCCGGGCCGAGGTGGCGACGATGCTGGCCAGGCGCTTCAGCACCTCGTCGCCGACGGCGTGGCCGTGGGTGTCGTTGACACTTTTGAAGCGGTCGGCATCCAGCATCAGCACGGTCAGCGGCTTGTGGCCGCGATCGGCCATCATCCGTTCTCCCGCTTCCAGGAAGGCGCGGCGGTTCAACAGGCCGGTCAGGCTGTCGGTGGTGGCCAGCCGGGTCAGGCGCTGTTCCTTCTCGCGCTGGCGGGTGATGTCGCGCAGCAGGCCGACATGATAGGTGGTGCCTTCGATTCGATGGGTGCCGACGGTGACCTCGATGGGGAATTCGCTGCCGTCGGCGCGCCGTCCGATGATCTCGCGGCCGCGTCCCATCAACTGGAACCCGGTGGGGTGCTTTTGCTGCAGATATTGATCATGCTTGGCGGCGACCAGATCGGGCATCAGCCGGTTGACGGTGCCGCCGATCAGCTCGGTCGCGGGATAGCCGAACATGCGCTCGGCGGCCGGGTTGAATTCCTGGATGAGGCCCTGGCCGTCGATGACGATGACGGCGTCGTGCGCCACCTGGATGAAGGCGCGCAGCCGAGCCTCGGAAGCGCGGAACTCGGCGGTCCGGGCAGCGACGCGTTCTTCCAGCATGGCGTTGACGGCCGCGCCGCGCCGGGTCCACAGGACCATCGCCGCGCCGCCGCCGGCGATCAGGATGTTGACCAGGGTGCCCAGCAACAAGACGGCGCCGGTGCTCAGGCCCTCGACGAACAAGATGGTGTCGAGTGCCGCCAGCACCGCCACAGTCGTCGCTATCCACCACGCGGCGTTGCCCATGATTCCACCCGCTCCTTCACCCCCCGCCACCATAGCCCCAAAAGGGGCTGGTGTCAGGGGGTCGGGCGCCCGGCCACCACGATGGTCAAGGCGTCGGCATCCAGCAGACGTTTGGCGGCGCGGCGCGTGTCGGCCAGGGTCACCGCCTCGATGAAGCCGTTCCGCCGTTCCAGATAGTCCAGTCCCAGCTTGTCGGTCTGCATGGTCACCATCAGGCCGGCGATGGCTGCGGTGGAATCCAGCGACAACGGGAACGAACCGGTCAGATAGGTCTTGGCGTTGGCCAGTTCGGTCTCGGTCGGGCCTTGCTCGGCCATGCTGCGCCATTCGGCCTTGATCAGGTCCAGCGAGGTGTTGATGCGGGCGTTCTCGGTGGCGACGCCGCCGATGACGATGCCGCCCCGATCGAACGGCATCAGGTAGGAATAGACCGAATAGGCCAGGCCGCGCTTTTCGCGCACTTCCTCGGTCAGGCGCGACGAGAAGCCGCCGCCGCCCAGGATGTAATTGACCACATAGGCCGGCCACCAGTCGGGATCGTCGCGCTTGATGCCGGCGGACCCGAACATCGCGACACTTTGCGGGTTGTCCAGGACCACCAGTTCGGTGCGACCGCCGAAGGCTGCGGCCTCGGGGACGTTGATCGGCGGATGGCGGGCCGGCAGCGAGGCGAAGGTGCGGTCGAGCAGCGGCCCCAGCTCGGCCGGGGTAATATCGCCGGACACGCCGATCACCATGCCCTCGCGGGAAAGCCAGGTCTTGGCGAAGGACTTCAGCTCGGCGGTGGTGATGGCCTTGATGCTGGCGGCGTCGCCCTTCAGCGGGCGGCCATAGGGGTGATCGGGGAAGGCGGCGCGGTACCACGCCTTCGAGGCCTGCGCCTCGGGGCTTTGCTGCTCGCGGGCCAGGCCGGCCAGGATCTGGCCGCGGATGCGTTCCACCGGCTCCTTGTCGAAGCGGGGCTGGGTCATGGCCAGGCGCAACAGCTCGAAGGCGGTGTCGCGGTGCTCGGTGAGGGTCTTCAGATGGCCGCGCAGGCGGTCCTTGCCGGCATCGAAGCCCAGGCTGATGGCCAGATCCTCCAGCTTGCCCTGGAAGGCCTGGGAATCATAGGGGCCAGCCCCTTCGTCCAGCAGGGCGCTCATCATGTGGGCGGTGCCGGGCTTGGCGTCGATGGCGGCGCCGCCGGCAAAGGCGATTTCGACCGCCAGGATCGGGTTGGCATGGTCCTGGACCAGCCAGGCCTCGATACCGCCGGGGCTGACCACCCGTTCGACGGTGACGGCGTAGGCCGGCCAGGCCGTCAGCAGGGCCAGGACGACAAGCAGACGGCGGATCATCGGCGGGTCTCCTGCTGGGCGGGCAACAACAGGCCGGTGACCGAGGCGCGTTCGTCCAGCACGGCGCGCGCGGCTTGCGACACCTGCTCGGGCGTGACGGCGGCGATGCGTTCGGGCCAGGCCTCGACATCGGCGACCGACTGGCCGGTGGTCAGCGCCTCGCCCAGCACGCGCGCCGCGGTATGCAGGCTGTCGCGGGCGAAGGTGATTCCGGCCTTCAGGCGGGCTTGCGCACGGGTGACCTCGGGGGCGGTGACGCCGTCCTTGGCGACGCGGGCGATCTCGGCCAGCACCGCCGTTTCCAGCTTGTCCATGCCTACTCCCGGGCGCGGGCTGGCGCTGATGCCGAAGCTGCCCCAATCCAGCGCTTCGGCCTCGTACCAGGCGCCGGCCGAGGCGGCCAGGCCCTGCTCGACCACCAACGATTTGTAAAGCCGGCTGGTGGCGCCGCCCCCCAGGACCTCGGCCAGAATCTGCAGGGCATAGGGCCGGGTCTTGTCGGTGGCGCTGGCATAGCTGGGGGCGACATGCTGGCGCATCCAGCTGGGCTGGCGGACGCGGGCGTCGCGGAGTTCGATGCGGCGGGCGCCTGCCTGCGGCGGTTCGGCGGCGCGGAGGCGGGGCTCGAGTGTCTCGGGCTTCAGGGGGGCGTAATATTTGTCGGCCAGCGCCTTGACCTGTTCCGGCACCACGTCGCCGGCGACGATCAGGATGGCGTTGTTGGGGGCGTACCAGCGCCGATAGAAGGCCAGCGCGTCCTCGCGGGTCAGCCCGGCCAGCTCGGCCGGCCAGCCGATGACCGGGCGGCGATAGGGATGGGTCAGGTAAAGCGCCGCTTCCATCCGCTCGTGCAGCAGGGCGGACGGGTTGTTGTCGGTCCGCGAGCTGCGTTCTTCCTGCACCACCTTCAGCTCGGAGCGGACATGGGCATCGTCCAGGGTCAGGTTGCGCATGCGGTCGGCTTCCATGCGCATCACCATTTCCAGGCGGTCGGCGGCGATGTTCTGGAAATAGGCGGTGTAGTCCGACGAGGTGAAGGCGTTGTCGCGCCCGCCGTTCCTGGCGACGATCTTCGAGAACTCGCCAGGGGCGATGTCCGGCGTGCCCTTGAACATCAGATGTTCCAGGAAGTGGGCGATGCCCGACTTGCCGGCCGGTTCGTCGGCGGCGCCGACCTTGTACCACACCATATGGCTGACGATGGGGGCGCGGTGGTTTTCCACCACCACCACCTGCATGCCGTTGGCCAATTGGTAGGTGGTGGGATCGAAGATGGCGGCGGTGGCCGCCACCGGCACCAGCGCGGTCAGCAGGGCCGCCGCGCGGGCAATGGCCAGAAACCTCATCAATCCTCCGCATCACATCCTGGTCCGCTTGCCCCGGATATGGGGCAAGCGTCAAGGACAGGCAAGGGTACGCGCTTTTTGTCCAGGCTCAAGCGGCGAACTGGCTTTTGGCGGCGCGCGCCTTGGCGGCGTCCTCGGCGGAATAGGCGGCTCCCTGCCACAGCAGGTGATAGCCGGTTTCCTCGTTGCCGTTCTCGCACAGCGCCAGCACGTCCTTGAACAGCGGCTGGAAGGTCTCGGACCGATGCGAGGCCTCGTGCTCGGCGAAGCTTCGCCAGAAGGTGACGATCAGCGCCTCGCGGTCCTTCAGCGGGCTTTCCACCGCCTGGCCGACGGTCGAGCCCTCGTTCGAGATGAAGCCGGCATTCAGGCACACGAAGCCGCCGATGAAGCCGGTTTCGGAATGGAAGGTCTTGACGTTCTCGCACAGCAGCGCGACCCGCTCCTGCAGGTCGTCGACGTCGAAGCCGTCCTTCAAGATGACGCGGTTGACGGTGATGACGCCGTCGGACGGAAAGCCGGAAATCAACATGGAGAGCCTCGTTTCAAAAGTGAACTCTAATATACATAACGCACTAAGACGCATTATCAAGATGCGAGAATGATCTGCCCCTTGCGTCGCGGACGCTTGCGGTCGAAAATGCGGCGAACTCTCCGGGGGGAAGCGTTTGACCAAGCCGACACGGGCCTCGATACAATTGGAAGCAGGGCGCGCCCTGGCCGATGGCGCCAGGGCCTGGTCGGACGGCGACGTCGATGCGGCGGTCAGCGGGTTCTCGCGCGCGGCTCTGCTGAATCCGGGCATGCCGCTGGCCCACATGAATCTGGGGGTGGCGCTGCGCCGGCAGGGCAAGGTGGTGGCGGCGCTGGCGTCGTACCGCCGGGCCTTGGCCCTGGGCGGTGCCGATCCCGCGCTTCATTCCAACATGGGCAACGCGCTGCGCGAGGCCGGCGAGTTGATCGAGGCGGAAGGCTTCCTGCGCCAGGCGGCGGCGGCCCAGCCCGAGAACGCGTCCTTCGCCTATAATCTGGCGCTGCTGCTGCGCGACCGCCGCCAGCATGCCGAGGCGCGGGCGATTTTCGCCAAGCTGGTGGCCGACCATCCCGACAGCGGCGATTATGCGTGGGACTTGGCGCTGTCGGACCTTTATCTGCAAGATTACGAAGCCGGTTTCGCCGGCTACGAGGCACGCTGGCGCCTGGCCCGCTCGCCCGAACGCAAGTTCGAAGGCACACGCTGGCTGCCGGGCGCCGACATCACCGGCAAGACGGTGCTGGTCACCGCCGAGCAAGGCTTCGGCGACGCCCTGCAATTCGCCCGTTTCCTGCCGGTGCTGGCCGGCAAGGGGGCGCGGCTGGTGGTCGAGTGCCAGCCCGAGCTTCTGGACCTGTTCGGGGCCATCGCCGGGGTGAATGCGGTGGTGCCCAAGGGGGCGCCGCCGCCGGCCTACGATCTGTGGACGCCGATCATGAGCCTGGCTTGGCTGCTGGGCACCACCATGCAGACCATCCCGGTCCAGTTACCCTATCTGCGGCCGCCGCGCGCCTTGACCAGCCATCTGGGCCGGCCGCCGGGCACGGTGCTCAATGTCGGCCTGATCTGGGCCGGCAAGACCACGCCGCGCGACCGGTCGTGGCCGTTCGACAAGCTGATGCCCCTGCTGTCCGACCCGCGCGTGGCGGTGTGGAGCCTGCAGATGGGCGAGCGCAGCGCCGATCTGGCGACCCATGGCGCCAGCGCCCTGGTGCGCGATCTGGCCCCGTTGATCGGCTCGTTCGGCGATACCGCCGCGCTGATGGCCGAACTGGACCTGATCATCACCATCGACACCTCGGCCGCCCATCTGGCCGGCGCGCTGGGCAAGCCGGTATGGATGCTGCTGCGCTATGTGTCGGATTGGCGCTGGCTGGACGAGGGCGAGGGCAGTGCCTGGTACCCGACCATGCGGCTGTTCCGCCAGGCCGATCCCTTCGACTTCGACGGCCCGGTCGCCCGTATGGCCGAGATGCTGAAGACCGTGGCCGACAAGCGGGCGGGGCAAGCCAAGGCCCCTGCTTGATCAGGGACGGGGTTGGACAGCCTTGTCCTGGCTTCGCTTGACCACCGCCACCCCCAGCACGCCCAAGGCGATGCCCCAGATCGGGCTGGTATTGACCAGGGCGGTGATGATGGCCGGCGCCTGGGTCGGCTCGGCGACGATGGCCCAGGCGATGGCGGCCATGGTGGCGGTCCAGGTGATGGCCACCGCATAGCCGAAGGTCGGCCGCCAGCGGCGGACATACCAATCCTCGGACCGGATTTCGGCACGCAGCGAGGCGTTGACCTGGGCCAGGGCGGCCCGCGCCTCGATACTGTCCAGTTCGGTCATGCGTTCCAGGTGGCGGTTGGCCTCGGCCACCTGCTCGGGCGTGATGGCGCGGTCGGACAAGGCCTGGCCGACCTGGGCCAGGGCGGCGGATGCGGTCTTGGCGGCGGGATGGTCAAGGCCGTCCAGGGCCGACCCCACGGCTTTCGCCAGCAGGGGCAGCCCGACCGAGGCGATCAGGGCGGGAATCATCATCGTCACTCCACATTGGCGTAGAACAGGAAGGGGCCGATCTCGGCCATGGGGAAGCGTCCCCGGGTCCAGGGCGGCAACTCGGTCTGGCGGTGCCAGTGGGTGGCGCCGCCGGTGGGGTCGGCAAGGATGCCGGCCATCGCCCGGCGCGCCGTGCGCACCGCGACGCGGAAGGCGCGGTCCTCCATGGTCACCGTCAACAGGCGGCAGGGCTTGCTCCAGCACGGGAACTGGCCGGGGCGGCGACAGATCTCATTGATGGAATTGCCCCACCAATAGCGCCCGCCCATGGCTTCGGCATGGCGCAGTCGGTTGACCACCAGGGCGGCCAGGGCTTCCTTGGCCCGCAAGGATTCCGAGCGGGTCTCGCCCCACAGGGTGCGGGCCAGGACGTCAAGCGACGAGCCGGGTGGTGGCGGCCCCTGGCCCAGATCGGCATCGGGGGTCAGCGCGATATCGACCAGCAAGGCGCTCATGGCCGCCCCCCGCCGTGCTGCACGGCGTCCAGCTTGGCCTCGATGCGCACCAGATGCTCGGTCAGGCGGCGCTCGACATCCTTCAGATAGCCGGTGGTGGCATAGCTCTTGGCCACTTCCAGCTTGTAGGCGGACAGCGCCTCGCGCAATTGCGCCAGGCCGACCGCCAGTTTGTCCTCGATCTGGTCGTCGCGGTCGTCGCAGGTGATGCGGTTGCTCCACATCAGCCAGAACAGCCCGCCCAGCGCCGGCAATTCGACGGCGCTGATCCACCACATCAATTCGGTGCTCCAATGGTCCATCGGGGGAAACTCCGTCGGGTTCAGGGGGTGAAGTCGGTGTCGGCGACCAGTCCGGACCCGCCCGGGCGCCAATCGCGACGTTCGAGCGCGCCGGCGGTCGGGCGGCGGCCCAGGCGGACCGGCTGGGCCAGCAGGCAGCCGGCCACCGCGTCCAGGCCGTCGTCGCGGCATTTGCCGCCGGGCAGCCATTCGCGCATCTCGGTGATGAAGGGCGTCGCCCACACCGAGCGGTGCGCCGCCAGCGCGCCGGCGGCCAGAACGGCGTCGAAGGCATCGACGATGCGCTGGTCCTTGGCGCGATGGCTGGACATTTCGACCACGGCGCAGGGCGTGCCTTGGGCGGCCAGCTCGCGGCGCAACAGGCCGGGCAGGAAGCGGCCCAGGCCGTTGGTTTCCAGCGACACCGCCGGCAGGAACAAGTCGCGGGCGAAGCGGGCGACCTGGCGGCACAGCTGGGTCGCCTCGTCGATGTCGGTCTGGGCCGGGTCGTGGGTCAGGTAACTGACCCGGTGCAGCCAATAGCCGCCATCGGCATCGGTATAAAGGGCGGCGATCACGCTGGAATCGCCCTTGCCGGGCGCCCCGTAGGCCGGGTCCCACCAGCACGACGCCGACACCAGGCGCTTGCCGTCCAGCGACAGCACCGGCAGATGGTTGCCCTCGGCATAGACCAACTCGGCCTCGTACAGGCGCAGGCGGTCGGGGTCCAGCCGGCCGTCGGCGATGTTGACCGGCTTCAGCATCATCTGGCTGTCGAACTTGTTGGGGCCGGTGCGTCGCCGGATTCCGGCGATCTTGTCGGGCGGAAAACGCTCGGGCCAGGCCGAGCGGCCCTTGTCGTCCTGCAGCGGAATCTCGAGACGCGAGAACCCGTCCAGGAACGGGCGTGTCTCGCCGGCCTCGGGCCGGGCCTCGGCCGCGTAGATGGTATAGAACGAATGCGGCGTGCCGACGTAAAGCTGCATCCCGCCCGGCACCAGGACATAGTCGGTCTCGGCCAGGCGTTCGCGCAGATCGACGCGCTTGGGCGCGCTGTCGCAGGTGTTGGGCACCTCGACGTCGTCGCAGATCAAGATGTCGGCGCGCGAGCCGGTGATGTTGGCGCCGATGCCCTTGGCGATCATCGACGGATCGCGCAATTCGCCGGGCCGGTTGACGGTGAACTGATCCGACGCCCATTGCTCGCGGCGCTTGGGCTTCAGCCCTTGCGTCAGCGGGTGGCGCTCGACGATGCGCTTGACGTTTCTGACCATCTTCTTCGCCAGGGCGAAGTCGGCGGCCAGCACCATGATGCGCAGGTCGGGCTGGGTGGTCAGGACCCAGGCGCAGAACAGGCCGACGATGGTCGACTTGCCGGAATTGCGAAAGGCCATCAGCAGTAATTCGCGCCGATGGCCGCGCCAGCCGGCGGCCAGCCAGCGGGCCATGCGCAGATGATGGCGGGGCGTCGGCAGACCCAGTTTGTTGTTCCAGATCCACAGGAATTCGGGAAAGCCGGCCGGCTTCATTCCTCGTCCTCCTCGTCATCGTTGGACAGCAGGGACAAGGAGGCGCGGGCCTCGGCCAACAGGGCGTCCAGGCTGGGCTCGGCCGGGTCGGCTCCGCCATCCTGGCCGTCGGCCCAGCGGGCCAGCTTGACCAGCACCTCGACATGGGCCAGGGCCGCCTTGGCCGCAGCCTGCCAGGCGGCGAAGCCCTTGGCGTCGGCCGGCGGCTCGTCGGCGGTGAAGCGCCCATAGGATTCGAGTGCGGCGCTGATCCGCGCCGGCAAGGTGCGCCGAAGTTCGGCGCGCAGGGTGTCGAGATCGTCGGGCATGGGTTCCCCCTTGGGGCTGAAAGGAAAGCCCCGCCCCGACGTGATGTCGGGGCGGGGCGATGGAAGAACGATCAGGCGTTGGTGATGTCGGAATTGCCGTTTCCGGTGACGGTGTCTTCATGGAACTGGGCCATGGTGATCTCCGGTGGTCAAAGAAAAGCCCCGCTCCGGCTGGGCCGGAACGGGGCTGGAAGGCGGGGGAACAACGATCAGCCCTGGGCCGGCACCTGCGGCTTCGGGTTCTTCACCGGCTTGTGGCCGGGATTGATGGGGAAGGGAGGCATCGGGTTCTCCGTGATGGATGGGGTGAAGAGGTTCGGGATCAATTGCCGTTGGCCAGTCGCCGCCGGAGCAAGTCGATGGCTCGATCCGTCGCCATCAGCCAATCCCGGCCTTCTGGTGTCAGAATGGCGTCACGCAGACGACGGTTGGTGATGGTGGCCTCGATGTCGGCGATGTCGCGCAAGATCGCGGCCTTGGCGGCGATCGACTGATCGATTGAGCGAGCAAGCTCGATCGCCGTGATCTCCTCGACGGTCAGCGGAACGTCCCTGGCTTGTCCGGTCGAGATATCGATTTCAATGCGGCGCATGTCAGGCGCTTCTCTTGCGGCGATACAAGGTGGCGGTCCCGTACCCGACGTTGCCGCTATAGGAGACCAGGCGCAACCCCGTGACCGGTCCGGTCGTCACATTGTGGCGGCCGGCGCCGGAGCTGAAAGACGTGTATTGGGTGGACGCGCCGTAAATGCCGAAGCCGTGGAACGAAAAGGTCTTGTATGTGCCGTTGGTGTCGGGGGCATAAAGTTCGACCACGGCATAGCCGCCGCCGGTGGATGAACTCGCGTTGCTGTTCTGGCAGGCGCCGCACGGAATCGACCAGCCGACGGTGTTTCCGCCCTGGCCCCCGCCATTGTTGGAGCCGTCGGTCCAAGCCGAGACATTCGCATAGGCGTAGTTCGGCGAGGTGTGCCAGGTTGGCGACGCTCCGGTTCCCAGATAAAGACCCAGCGACGACCCATAGGGTGCGTAATAGTCACTGATAACCATCTGGTAGTCGTAGCCTGGGGCAAGCCCGGTGAAATCGACCGTGGTCGCATTGTTCATCGCCGAGGACGCGACGAAGCTCCACGTCCCCGTCGATATCGCGGCCCAGGTCTGGTCGCCACGCAGGTAGGTCCCATTGCTGGCCGTACCCGAGCCAAGCCGGGCGGTATCGATCGTGCCGGACACGATGGCGCTTGCGGGGTGGTCGTGGCTGACGGCCGGCACGCCCAGATTGGCCCGCGCGGTGGCTACATCGGCGACGTCGCTCAGGTTGGCGGCCTTTTGCAGAGACGAGGCGGTGACCGCACCAGCGGCCGAACCGATGGCCGCGTCGGTCTGGGTCTTGGTGTCGGTGTCGGCGGCGGCCGGCACGCCCAGATTGGCCCGCGCCTGGGCGGCGTCGGCGACGTCGCTCAGGTTGGCGGCCTTTTGCAGAGACGAGGCGGTGACCGCACCAGCGGCCGAACCGATGGCCGCGTCGGTCTGGGTCTTGGTGTAGGTGTCAGCGGCGGCCGGCACGCCCAGATTGGCCCGCGCCTGGGCTGCGTCGGCGACGTCGCTCAGGTTGGCGGCCTTTTGCAGAGACGAGGCGGTGACCGCACCAGCGGCCGAACCGATGGCCGCGTCGGTCTGGGTCTTGGTGTAGGTGTCGGCAGCGTCCGGCACGCCCAGATTGGCCCGCGCCTGGGCGGCGTCGGCGACGTCGCTCAGGTTGGCGGCCTTTTGCAGCGACGAGGCGGTGACCGCACCAGCGGCCGAACCGATGGCCGCGTCGGTCTGGGTCTTGGTGTAGGTGTCGGCGGCGGCCGGCACGCCCAGATTGGCCCGCGCCTGGGCTGCGTCGGCGACGTCGCTCAGGTTGGCGGCCTTTTGCAGAGACGAGGCGGTGACCGCACCAGCGGCCGAACCGATGGCCGCGTCGGTCTGGGTCTTGGTGTAGGTGTCGGCGGCGGCCGGCACGCCCAGATTGGCCCGCGCGGTGGCGACATCAGCGACGTCGCTCAGGTTGGCGGCCTTCTGCAGCGACGAGGTGGTGACCGCACCAGCGGCCGTATTGATGGCCGCGTCGGTCTGACTGGTGGAATAGACCCCCAGATTGACGCGGGCGACCGCCTTGTCCTGCAGGTCGGCCAGGTTCTCGTCCTGGACCAGATAGGCCACCTGCGGCGGAATTTTGTTGCGGGCAATCAGGACCACCTGGCCGCTGGTCGGCGCGGAGACGAACTCGATGGCGCCGCCATTGCCACCGCCCAGGCCCAGCGCGCTCCAGCCGGTCAGCTGGGGCGTGCCGTTCAGGCTGACCGACAAGTCGGACTGCTCGAAGGCGGGAAAGCGGAACGCGAACAGACGGGTGTTGCCGTCGGCGATATACTCGTTGGATTGAGCCATGATGCTTCTCCTAAGAAAATGCCCGCCGGGTCATCCGGCGGGCAGGGGTTCGCCTTGCGGGGCGGCTCAACGCCACTGCATCCACACGCCGTGCAGGCGCTGTTCCTTGGCGTTGAGGGTCCTGAACCGCCATTTCATCGACGTGCCGGGCGGCTGGCCCGACAGGTCGATGGTGGCGGTCAGGATGTTGGTGGTGGCGTCGAAGGCGCCCTGAAGGGTCAGCGCGCCGGCGGTCCAACTGGTGCCGTTGTCGCGACTGACCTCGATGGTGACGTCGGTGTTCAGCGTGACCGGATCGACCGGCTGGTGCAAAAGCACGATGCGGGCCTCGGTGTCGCTGGCGCCGGCCAGGGCCGCCGTCGCGGCCGAGACGACGGTGATGTTGGTCGGGGCTCCGGCCGCCTTCCACAGCTCGAATTCGATCAGATTGGGATGGTTGGCGGTGTTGACGCCATTGGTCCCCGAGGTCGGGACGACCGCCCAATAGCGGTAGGGCGTAGAGGCGGTGAAGGATTTCTCCTGCCACCCGTCGCTGTTGGCGAAGGCGCCGGACGACGCCGACGACGCCACCAGGGTTCGACCGGTGGTGTAGTCGGCGTTGTTGCCGCCGTACAATTCCCAGCCGGCGACACAGGTGGACGCCGTCGTCGTGTATTGGCGGATTTTAGACGCCGAGATCGCGGACCCGGCGTCATAGCGGATTTCCTTGCCGGAATATCCGGTTCCCAGCCAGCCGAACTCGGCGCCCAGCGTTCCGTCGATGGTGTCGGACGGCAAAGCTCCATAGGACCCGGTCGCCGACGCCCCAGTCAGAATGGCGGCGGCGCTTGCGGTGCCGGGGTTGTGAATGTAGTCCCCGGCGGTGTCGTAGGTGCCGTCGCTGGAGCCGATGCCGCTGGTATCCTCGAACTCGTCGGCAACGCCGCCGGCCATCTTCAGAACCGACCAGCCGGTGTCGATCTGGTCGCGCAGCGTGTTGACCGCCAGGTTGATTTCCAGGAAGGCCAGCCGTGCGTCGCTCGCGTCGGCCGGCTGCTGGTCGATCACCGCCTGCACGGCGGCGGTGAAGTCGGTAAGGTCGGCGGCGACATGGCCGTGGCTGGAGGCGGCCACCCCCAGATGGGCCCGTGCCGCACTGAAATCGGTCATGTCCGATAAGTTGTTGGCACGGCGCATGTCGCCACTGGCGGCTGCGGCGGCGGCTTCGGCCTGGGCGGCGGCGGCTTCGGCCGCCTGCCGGGCGGTGGTGGCGATGGCCGCCTGCTGGGTGGCGATGGTGGCCTTGGCTTGCAGGTCGCCCGGATCGTTGGCTAGGCCGGTGCCGTCGGCGTTCCAGCCGATGGCCTGGCCCGGTGCCGGTTCGGGCAGGGTCAGGTCGGCGGTCGAGGCGCTGGTGACGGCGCGGACCACCGCGCGGCCGGCATCGTCGGCGACCTGCAGATCGAACTCGTCGTTCAGGGTCTTGGCGCGGATGATGCCGTCGGCCTGAAAGTCGCTGGTTCGGCCGATGGCCAGGCGGCGGCGCAAGGTGACGCGGGAGCCTGCGGCCGGCGGGACCGCGAACAGGACCGCCCCGCCGGTCGAGATGCCCGCGCCCGAGACCGAGAAGCCCGAATTCTGGCGGATATCGTCCAGCCAGACCTCGATGTCGGCGGGGGCGAAGATGGCGAACGGATAGGTGAAGGCCGATTGGACGCCGTCGGCGGCATAGGCCACGCGCGGGGCGACCGGGTTGATCTGGATGTGTTCGATCATGATTTGTTCTCTTAGCCTGAGAGTTTCATTTCGGTCGCCACCGCCAGTACGGTGCATGGAAGCGGCACGTCCTGGGCGATGCGCCACAGCGGTTTCATGACGTCGCGGCTCCAGCCGATGGCGCGAACCTTGACGTCGCCCGAGAAGGTTGGGGGCGCGGCATCCAGGCTGTCGCGGCCATAGCGGCGAAAGGCGATGGGCGTGGTGCCGCGTCCGGTGTCGAGATGCAGAGCCTGGGTGTCGAGCAGGCGAAAGCCCGCCGAGACCAGCCGCACCGAATCGCCGGCATCCGCGCCTTGGGCCACCGGCGGCAAGGGCTCGATGACGTGGGTGAAGGCCAGGCCGGCCTGGATGTGCAAGGCCGGCTCGGCCAAGGTGACGGCGCCGCCGGCGACCACATGGCTGCTGATCGAGCCGTGGTCGGCCAGCACCCGGACGGTGCGTCCCTCCAGGTGGTCCAGGCCGGTCCAGACGGTCTTGGGCTCGCTCGACTGGCCCTCAAGGGCGCAATCCAGGCGGATGTCGTCGTCGAAGCGCTCGATCAGGGTGGTGCCCGCCCGCTCGACCAGCAGATAGACCTGCTCTTCCACCGCCGCCACCGCCTTGAAGGCGCCGTCGGTGTCGTGGCGGGTCCAGGCGGTGACCTTCTCGGCCCGGAAGATGGTGACGGTGGCAAGCGTGCCGTCGGCCATCACCACATGGAACAGCCGGCGCCCGGCATCGTAATCCTGATCGACGGCGCCGGTCATGACGTGCTTGGAAAACATCGCCAGATCGGTGGCCTGATAGGCCTGCTCGACGTCGGCGAACAGGAACTCGCGCAGGTCCTTGCCGCTTCTCGACACGAACAAGGTGGCGCCATCGACGTCCCGGGGCGGCACCGTGCGGTCGATCGGCGAGCCGACCCGGGTCTGCCGGGTCAGCTGGATCTTGGTCGGCGTCAGCGGTTCTCCCGACACCATCCATTCGGCGCCCGAGGTGAAGACCTGCAGGTGCCGGCCGGAAAACACCGCGCGGATGGCGTTGACCTGATCGGACAGCAGGGCGAACTCGATGGCTTCGTCGTCCAGCCCCTCGCCCAGGTCGAAATTGAACAGGTCCGACGATTTCGACAGCCACAGCCGGTTGGGCAGATCGCGGCTGCCGCCGATCACCAGGCGGTCCTGGTGGAAGCAGATCGATACCGGCCAGCCGCGCACCGGGCTCAGTGCCTGTTCTTCCCAATCCTTGCTGGCGCTGGCATTGACCAGATTCTGCTTGGTCACCGCGTTGGCCTGGGTGGGCGAGACGATTTCGGTGATCTCGACCTCCTTGCCCTGCAGGCGGAAGCGGGTGCCGACATGGTCGGCCAGGAAGGTGGCGGCCGACGCCGTCAGGGTGATGGAGCCGGTGGTCCCCGACGGTGTCATGGTCACCTCGTCGCGGCCGAACTTGTGATAGGGCTGCTGGATCACCCCGACATCGTCGATATCGTCATCGTCGTCGGAATCGTCGCGATAGAAGGTCCAGCCCTCGACGGTCCAGGAATCGTGCGCGGTGCGGGTGATCTTGCGGGGCGCGACATCGGGATGGACCACCAAAAGCGTGTCGGCGGTCTGGGTCCAACTGATCTGGGCCAGTTGAGCGGCACTCCACGGCGTGGCGAAATCGGCGACCTTGACGTCATCGGCGTAGATGTCGGCATGGGCATCGGTCAGGACCACCAGATAGGTCTGCTCGGTGTTGAACTCGAAGGCGATCAGCCGGCCGGGGCCGCGGGCCTGGTCGATGAAGCGGGTGCCGAAGCGGCGCGACACCCCGCCGATGGGCGCGATGAAGACGTTCATCAGGGTCCGGGCGCCATTGGCATAGGCGGCGACGTCGCCGCGCCCCAGCATGTCCAGGCTCAGCTCGCCGGCGGTGAAGTTCGTCTTGGTGATGGTGACCAGGCCGCTCATGACCGCACCTCCACCAGCGGGAAGCTGGAGATGGCGCTGGGCACGTCCTGCTGGCCGTCGATCAGCTTGGCGCGGCGGAACTCGTCCTCGGCCAGTCGGTGCAGGAATTCGGCCCGCGTCGTGCTTTCGGTCAGGGGGATGCAGAACTCGGCGGCCAGCCGGGCGATCAGCGCCTGATCGAAAAAGGGCGGGAAGTTCAACTCGGCCGGGCGGAACACATAGGTCAGCACCACGCCGTCCTCGACGTTGCAATGCAGGCGGTTCTCGGCGATGCGGTAATCCAGGCCGAAGCCCCGGGCCCCCAGGCCGGCCGACAAGGCCCGCAGGAAATCGGCGGGAAGCTGGTAGGCACAGCTGTAATCGGCGACCGGGGCGGCGGCCAGCAGAGGAAGCGTGGCTTGGCCGGTGGCGAAATTCCACGGATGCGACGACAGCATGGCGTCGCGGAGCGCGGGATAGAGGTTGGCGCAGACTTCCGACTCGGCGGTGCCTTCGTCGAACGAGGCGATGCTCGCCGCCCCCAGTTTCAAAAGGGCGCGCGAACACAGCGCGATGGCGGACAGGGCCATGGCGGGTCTCCTGGGTTGGGGATGAAAAGACCCGGCGGGGCGATCCCGCCGGGTCCGGTCACGGTCAATCGGCGTCGGTGGCGCCGATCTGGGTCATGTCGTTGACATCGACCACGCCCGAGGCCGCCTGCGACACGAAGAACAGGCCGCCCTTGGTGGTGCCGGAGGTCTCGACGTTGGCGATGATGATGTCGCCGGCGCGCAGCATGTCGACGGCCGGGTTGAAATAGCCGGCGGTATCGACCGAAGCGGCGGTGTCGGCGGTGGTGTAGTGCCACAGCGTGAAGCCGTTGGCATAGGCCAGCACCGACAGGTCCTTGGATTGGTAAGCCATACGCGTTGCTCCTTAGGATTCGAGGCAGCGCAGCGAAACGACGCCGGCCGGATCGACCAGAACCGCGCCCTGGCTCATCATGTTGTTGCAGAACCACGCGGCGCGGTCGCCGTGGTAGGTGATCTCGCTCTTGACCTCGGAGCCGACGGCGTGGGCCACGGCGCTCTTGTGGTACCAGTAGCAATGGCGCACGCCGCCCGACTTGGTCAGGCCGGAATGGGGCATCCACAGGGTGCCCAGCCAATGCTTGGCCTGGGTGCCCTTCCACGGCAGGTCCTCGTCGCCGACATAATCGGCGTCGGCGAATTCCGGGATCTGCAGCAGGTCGGACCATTGCTTCCAGCCGATGATCGCGGTGCGTTCGCCGTCGTCGGGGACGTCGGCCTCGCCCAGCATCTCGAAGGCGGCCAGGACCTTGGCCTTGGTCAGGGCGGTGGTGCCGTCCAGCGCGTAGTTGGTGGACTTGTCCAGTTCGGTGATGATCAGCTCGTCGGTCTTGCGGCCCAGCGCATAGGCGCCGGCATTGACCAGCACGGCGCGCTCGTCGTGCTCGACCTTCAGTTCGTCCAGCTTGTCCAGCCAGTCGCCAGCGTAATAATCGTACAGCTGGCACTCGACCGAATCGTGCTCGACATTCATCACCGGCACCTTGCCGTGGCGGGCCTTGGTGCTGGCGGTACCCTTGCCAACCTTCGAGAACACCGCGATGGCGCCCTTGACGCTGTTGCGGGCGCGGACGGTGTTCCGGAGCTTGGTGCCCTGGCGCTGATAGGCGGCATGGACCTGGGCGCCGTATTCCTTGGAGTAATTGTTGATGACGGTCGTCGACATGGGTTCACATCCTTCATTGGTGGAATGGATCGTAAGGGCGCGCCCCCCGGCCGGTTCTGGCCCAAGCACCCGGGATGGCCGGGCCGCCGTCGGGAGGCGCGTGAGAAGCCACCCGCCGGGCCGTTCCGGGATGCGAAAGGGCATCCGGTCCGGTTCTCCGGCGGGTGGAAAGGGTGACCAACTTTCGGACCCGCCCCGCGCGGCCCATGGACAGGCGCGCGGGGCGGGGAGAGCGGCGCTCGGCGACCGGGAAAAGCGGTTCGAGCAGCCTGCCCTCGCGAACAGGGGGAGGGGCAGAAAATTCCCCCTGTCGCCAGCGGTGAAAACGGATATGATCGGTGGTCAGGCGGGGCGCCCGCCGGTCAACGTGGGGAACAGCGGATCGTCATGAATCAAGTCGAACCAACGGCGCGCAGCATTTCCGGCACCCAGCGCACCGAGCGCATTGAGGCGCGGGCCAACGCCCTGCTCAGTGATTGCCGGCGGGCTTTCCATGCCTTCGGCGAACTCGACGAGTTGGCCGAGAACCTTCGCATCTTGTCGCTCAACGCCGAGCTGGCCGCCGGCCGGGCCGGCGACAAGGGCCGCGCGGTTCGGGCGCTTACCCAATACACCCGCGAACTGGTCAATCGCCTGGCCCAGATCCGCGGCGAGATGAACCAGCTGCGCCTGCGCACCGACACCTTGTCGGAAAAGATCGAGGACGAGCTGAAGCAGTTGCGCGCCCTGGAAGAATCCGGCCAGGGCGGCGCCGAAAGCGTCGCTTTCGCCGAGATGATGCGCTCGCTGGTCGACAAGCTCGACGACCTCTCGACCAATGTCGAGGAATTGTCGCGCCGCGCCCATGGCGTCGAGGAAGTGGTCAGCCAGTCGGACTCGATCGCGACCAACATCGCCATCGAGGCCGCCGCCGCCGGCGTCCACGAAAAGGAATTCCGCACGGTGTCCGACACCATGCGCCGCTATGTCGATAATCTGCGGACCATGATCGACGACGCTTCGGACGCCGTTCGCCGGGCCCTGGAAAAGGTCGACAGCCTGCGTCGCCTGGGCATCGAGAATCTGCAAAGCCTGCGCGGTTAACAATCGCCTAGAGCGCCGATCCTCAATTGTGAGGCGCGGCGCTCCGGCGAGCGTTGAGCGAGCGGCCAAGCGGCCGGATGGCCGCGCCCGGTGAGGGGCAATCATCAAATGAGACCATCGTGCGCCATATTTGGCGCTCGATGGTCTAGTGGAAATGACGAAGGGCCCGGGGCTGGATCAGCCTCGGGCCCTTTGTCATGTCTGCGGCCTGGACGCAAGTGTGGCGGTGACAGGAACGTATATAGAACAAACGGGCCGGGCCGGTCAAGGGCTTTTTTCGCCCCCCTTGCCGGGCCGGCACTTTTCCCGCAAGCTGCCGCCATGCCTGAATTGCCCGAAGTCGAGACGGTGGCGCGGGGACTGGCCGCCGTGTGGGAAGGACGCTCCCTGGTCAGGGTCGAGTGCCGCCGGCCCGACCTCAGAAAGCCTCTGCCGCCCGATTTCGCCCCTCGCCTGACCGGCCGGCGGATCGACCGGGTGGGGCGGCGCGCCAAATACCTGCAGGTCTTCCTGGATGACGGACTGGTGATGCTGGGTCATCTGGGCATGTCGGGGCGCATGGTCATCTCGCAAGGGCGCAACGAGCCGCCGGGCAAGCACGACCATGTGCTGTTCGTCACCGACCAGGGGGTGACGGTGACCTTTTGCGATCCGCGCCGCTTCGGGCTTCTGGATTTGTGCACGATCGATCAATTGGCTGCCCATCCATTGATGGCTGCCCTGGGGCCCGAGCCGCTGGACCAGGATTTCACCCCGGCCGTGCTGGGTGCTGCCCTGAACAGCAAGGCGACGCCGATCAAGGTGGCGCTGCTGGATCAGTCGGTGGTGGCCGGCCTGGGCAACATCTATGTTTCGGAAAGCTGTTTTCGTGCCGGCATCCTGCCGACGCGCGCCGCCGGCTCGCTGAAGAAGGCGGAAATCGCCCGACTGGTCCCGGCCATCAAGGCGGTCCTGACCGAGGCGATCGCCGCCGGCGGCTCGTCGTTGAAGGATCATGTGCGGCCCGACGGCGAACTGGGCTATTTTCAGCATTCGTTTGCGGTTTATGATCGCGCGGGCGAGGCTTGCCCGGGCTGCACCTGCGATGTGGGGCGGACCGGCGGCATCACCCGCATCGTCCAGGCCGGACGATCGACCTTCTTTTGTGCCAACAAGCAATCGTGACGGACATGCGCATCCTTCCTGCCATCGTGGTCGCCCTGGGACTGGCCTTCGCCGCAACGGGGGCCGGCGCTCAAGGGGCCGCCTTCCTGTCGGCCTATGAGGATCTGCCGTTGGCGCCGGGCTTGACCGAGGTCGCCGGCGCCGGTCTGTCGTTCGACACCCCCCAGGGCCGCATCGTCGAGGCCATGGCCCGCTCGGGCGCCAAGGCCGCCGACATCTTGTCCTTCTATGCCGAGACCTTGCCGCAATTGGGCTGGTCCAAGGCCGGCGACGCCCGCTATCGCCGCGACGCCGAAGTGCTGACCATCGAGGCCCGGCCCGACGGGCGCCAGACCCTTGTCCATTTCACCATTTCCCCCGAATAGAACCGCCCACAAAGGGAGCATCAAGACCCATGCCCTACGAAAACATCCTGGTCGAGACCCGCGGCCCCGTCGGCCTGATCACCCTGAACCGGCCGAAGGCGCTGAACGCGCTGTGCGCCGCCCTGATCCGCGAGCTGGGTGCCGCGCTGGACGCCTTCGAGGCCGATAACGAGATCGGCGCCATCGTGCTGACCGGCTCGGAAAAGGCCTTCGCCGCCGGTGCCGACATCAAGGAGATGGCCACCAAGTCCTACATGGACGTCTATCTGGCCGACTTCATCACCAACGGCTGGGAACAGGTGACCAAGTGCCGCAAGCCGGTGATCGCGGCGGTGGCCGGCTATGCCCTGGGTGGCGGCTGCGAGATGGCGATGATGTGCGACTTCATCCTGGCCGCCGATACCGCCAAGTTCGGTCAGCCGGAAATCACCATCGGCACCATTCCGGGTGCTGGCGGCACCCAGCGCCTGACCCGCGCCGTCGGCAAGGCCAAGGCGATGGAAATGTGCCTGACCGGCCGCATGATGGACGCCGCCGAGGCCGAGCGCGCCGGCCTGGTCAGCCGCATCATCCCCGCCGCCGATCTGGTGGACGAGGCCATCAAGGTCGCCGAGCGCATCGCCGAGATGAGCCGTCCGGTGGTCATGCTGTGCAAGGAATCGGTCAACGCCGCCTTCGAGACCACCCTGACCCAGGGCGTCAAGTTCGAGCGCCGGCTGTTCCACTCGACCTTCGCCACCGAGGATCAGAAGGAAGGCATGGCCGCCTTCGCCGAAAAGCGCACGCCGTCCTTCAAGAATCGCTAAACCAAGATGAAGTCATCTTGGTCCAGCTTTTTCTTGTCCCTCGCCGGGCGCAAACCTCCGGTTTGCTTGGCCGCGGCCGCAATGGCCGCTGGAGCAGGATGATTTCCACCTGAAATCACCCTGCTCGAGGACAGGAGCGCGAGAAGGGGCGCCCCCAGCGGGGCGCCCTTTTCACAGGCGCTGCACGCTCCAGCCCATCAGGCGGATGATGCCGTGTTCCATGCGCGGCCGGACCAGCCCGGTGGCGATCTCGACATAGGAACAATAACGCTGCGACTTGGCGTCGTCCTTGACCTTCAGCATCAGGCCGGTGCGGTTGGCGAAGGCGTCGCCAATCTCGGGCGGCGTGCGTTCCGGTCCGTCGGAAAAGGCCAGCGATACCCCATCGACCGGAACCAGCGGCAATTCCGGGTCGATATAGCGCAACGCCATGCGGCCGGGCTCGGGCCGGGGCTCCAGCACCACCAGGAAGTGATTGGTGTGTTCCTTGCCGATGCGCTCGGCCTTCAGGCACAAGGCGCGAACACCGTCCAACTCCAGGGTCACGAAGCTGCCGGCGGCGATTTCGTAAGCGGGCTTGGGCGTGGTCACTTGGCCTTCATCTCCATTTTCTGAATGTTCAGGCGGGCGGTCTCGGCCGCCTCGGTGTGCGGGGCCACGTCGATGGCGCGGGCCCAATCGGCGCGGGCGCCGGCATCGTCGCCGGCCAGGCGCTTCAAGATGCCGCGTTCCAACAACGCGTCGGGGAAGTCGGGGTCCAGCTTCAGGGCCTGTTCGACATCGTCGCGAGCCCCGGGCAGATTGTCCTGGTAGCGAAAGGCGCTGGCCCGCAGCACCAATGCCTCGACCCGGTGGGGCTGGCGGCGCAGCAGGCCGGTCAGGATATCGACGACCTCGTTGTAATGGTGGACCTGGGCCAGCAGCACCGCGTGGTCCAGCAAGATCTCGGGGTCGCCCGGGGCCAGGATCAGGGCGCCCCGCTGGGCGGCGTCGGCACGTTGCAGCTTGCCGGCCAGCATCCAGGCCTGGGCCGCCTGGGCCAGCATCTGGGCCCGCACGCTGTCCTCGCGCACGCTTTCGTTGGCCAGGGTTTCCAGCCGGGTCGCCGCCTCGCCATACTTGCCCAGGCCGATCAGGGCGACGGCGCCGCAATGGCGCGCCGCCTCGCCGCCGCCCAGCGACTGCCAGGTCAGCGCCTCTTCCCAGCCCTGTTCGGGTTTGTCCTTGGCCATGACCAGGCAGACCCGGTACTCCTCGGGGCCATCGATGGTCTGGGCCAGGGCGGGAAGGGCCAGGCCGGAAAGGATCAGGGCAAGAAGAGCGCGGCGCATGGAAATCCTGGCGGGGTTGTCGGGCTGGCATTAGTGTGGTCAGCGGGGCCGACAACGCAAGGGCTAAGGATGAGCAGGCGCTTCTTCCTGTTTGGTTTGGGTTTCTCCGGCCGGGTCATCGCCCGGGCTCTGCTGGATGCCGGCTGGCAGGTCGCCGGCACCACCCGCTCGGGAGAAAGCGCTGACCTGCCCGAAATCACCGTCCATCCGTTCGACCGCGACCATCCGCTGCCGGCGGGCGCGCTGGACGGGGTCACCCACGTCCTGTCCTCGGTGCCGCCCGACGAAATGGGCGATCCGGTGGTCGATGTCATGGGCGAGCACCTGCGGGCGCTGGCGCCGTCCTGGGTCGGCTATCTGTCGACAACCGGGGTTTACGGCGATCGCGGCGGCGACTGGGTCGACGAGGACAGTCCGCTGATGCCGGGTCTGGATCGGTCGCGGCGCCGCGTCGCGGCGGAAGCCGCCTGGCTTTCGCTGGGACTGGCGGTCCATATCTTCCGCCTGGCCGGCATCTACGGTCCCGGCCGCTCGGCCATCGACACCGTGCGAAACGGCCAGGCCCGGCGCATCGTCAAGCCCGGCCAGGTGTTCAGCCGCATCCATGTCGAAGACATCGCCGGTGCCGTGCTGGCCTCGATCGCCAGGCCGCATCCCGGCGGCCGGATCTATAATCTGTGCGACGACGACCCCGCCCCGCCGCAAGAGGTGATCCTCCATGCCTGCACCCTGTTGGGCGTCGAGCCGCCGCCGGAAATCGACTGGGATCAGGCGAAGGCCAGCCTGTCGCCGATGGCGCTCAGCTTCTATGCCGATAATAAAAGGGTCAGAAATGATCGGATGAAAACCGAGTTGGGCGTAGAACTTCGCTATCCGACCTACCACGAAGGTTTGAAGTCGATCCTTCTTGGGCACTAGACGGAATGTGGATCGGCATTTCCATGTTGTAAAACTAATGTAGCGACACGTAACATGCCGGCCGGGGTGAAGTCGGAGTGTCAAAGCATGAAGTTCGGTCTCGCGGTTCGGTTCGGATTATGGCTGGTGGCGGTGTCGCTGGTGACCGCCCTGGTGATCGGCGTCGCGGTCAACAACCATGCCGATTCCCTGGTGCGCCAGGCCGAGGAACGCGAACTGCACGGCCGCTTCGACCAGTTGGAAGAGGCCATCGCCGCCTCGTCGCGACAGGCGGAATCGCTGGCCGCTTTGGTGGCGGCAATCCCCGGCATCGGCGAACTGGTGGCCGCCGGCGACCGCGATGCCTTGGCGCGGCAGTGGGTGCCGGCCTATCAGCAAATCGCCAAGACCTATGGCATGGAGCAATTTCAGTTCCACCTGCCGCCGGCGACCTCGTTCCTGCGGGTCCATTCCCCCAAGAAGTTCGGTGACGACCTGTCGGCCATCCGCCAGACGGTGGTGCGCACCAACAATACCAAGTCGGCCACCCGCGGCCTGGAATACGGCGTCGCCGGGTTGGGCGTGCGCGGCGTGGTGCCGGTGATGAACGGCGGCACCCATGTCGGCTCGGTCGAGTTCGGCCTGTCGTTCGGCCAGCCCTTTTTCGACGATTTCAAGAAGCAGCATGGCGTCGATGTCGCCTTGCACGTCAAGGCCGGTGACGGTTTCAAGGCGCTGGCCGGCACGCTGGGTGACAACAGCCGGGTGACGGCCGCTGACCTGGCGGCGGCACTGGCTGGCCAAGCGGTGATCAAGACGGCCCAGGACGGCGGCGCCCGTCTGGCGGTGCTGGCCCATGTCATCCCCGATTATTCCGGTCAGCCGCTGGGCGTGATCGAGCTGGTGATGGATGCCAGCCATTACGCCGCCCTGCAGGCCTCGGGCAGGAGGACCATACTGTTGTTGATCGCCGGGACCTTGGTGCTGGCCGCCCTTCTTGCCGTGGCGATCGCTCGCGGCATTACCGGGCCGATCTCCGAGATGACCGAGGCGATGGTGCGCATCAGCCGCCACGATTTTGCCTTCGACTTGAAGAACAGCGCCCGGTCCGACGAGATCGGGCGGATGAGCCAGGCGCTGGCGGTGGTCCGCGACGAAGCGGGCGAGTTGGCGCGCCTGAAGGCAGAACAAGGCGAGATGGTCGCCAAGCTGGAAGCCAACCAGGCCGAACTGGGCCGCAGCATGCGCAAGCAGTTGGAAGGCGTGGTCGAGGCCGCCATCCAAAGCAACGAGGCCGCCGTGGTGCTGGCCAAGATGATGGTCGATGTTCGCGCCGCCGCGTCGGAAAGCCAAGGCATCGCCGCCGCCATCGAGGAAATGGTGGCGTCGGTCAACACCATCGCCCAGACCTCGGAAGAAGTCGCGCACGAAGCGGGCGACGCCGAAACCGCGGCGCGGGATGGGGTCGGCGCCGCCGGCTCGGCGCGCACCGCCACCGACGCCTTGCTGGTGGCGGTCGGCGATGTCGGCGCCCGCATCGGCGATCTGGCCTCGGCGTCGCAGCAGATCGGCGACATCGTCAACCAGATCGAGGCGATCGCCAGCCAGACCAATCTGCTGGCGCTGAACGCCACCATCGAGGCGGCCAGGGCCGGTGAAGCCGGCAAGGGTTTCGCGGTGGTGGCCGGCGAGGTCAAGACCCTGGCCAGCCAGACCGGCAAGGCCACCGAGGATATCCGCAACCGGATCGCCGGCCTGAAGTCCGACATGGATGCCGCCTTGGCCGCCATGCGCCAAAGCACCAGCGCGGTCGAGCAGGGCCGGGTGGCGGTCGATACCGTCACCGGCAGCCTGGATGCCATCGCGGGGCGCATCGACGGGGTGACCGGCCGCATGCGGGATATCGCCGGCATCCTGGGGCAGCAATCCAGTGCGGCGGCCGAAGTGTCGTCGGGCACCGCCCGCATCGCCGCCTTGTCCAACAAGAATTCCGACGAGATCAACCAGGTCCTCGAGGCGATGAGCCGGGCCGGCGCCGTTCTGGATCAGCGGGTCGAGGATTTCTCAAGCCTGGGCACTCCCGAAACGGTGATCACCATCGCCCAGAACGACCATGTCCGCTTCAAGCGCAGCGTCGTCGATCGGCTGCTGGACCGCAGTCAACTGACCGCCGACAAACTGGCCGACCACCATACCTGCCGCCTGGGCCGGTGGTACGATCAGGTGACCGACCCGGCCATCAAGGACCACCCGGCGTTCGCCCAATTGCTGGGGCCGCACCAGCGGGTCCACGCCCACGGCAAGCGGGCGCTGGAACTGCACGGCCAGGGCGAGAAGGTGGCGGCGATGCAGGAAGTCGAGCTGCTCAACGACGCCTCGCACGAGGTCCTGGCCCTGCTGGACGAAATGGGGCGCAGCTTCAAGCCGGCCGAGTGAGGGCGGGGCTTCGGCCCCGCCGGATCGCGCGTCGCTTGCCCAGAATGACAAGCCTTCATCTGTGCTGCCCGGCCTTGGCGGGCATCTGTGTTCATCGGTGTGAAATGACGCTTCGGCAGCGGTGTCCGACTCATCGAGGGGACCGCCGCGTGGGCCCTCGGGTCAAGCCCACTTCTGTCCGGTTTAATTTTCGCGGGACCATCCACACACCTCGTCGTCATGGCCGGGCTTGACCCGGCCATCCACGCGCATCCGCATAACGCGATGTTTCCATTCGATTTTGTTCGGCACCACGGGGATGCCCGTGTCAAGCACGGGCATGACGGAGTGTGGGGCCATGGCGTCGCGTCCCTTCCGGGCTCGAGGCTTTGAAAGGCGCGCGCCACAAGGGTTTGCGCCGCGACGTCTGAGATTGAACCGGACAGAAGTGGGTAAGCCTGAGGGTGACGAGACAGGGGTGCGGGAACCGCCCCCCAGCCGGCGAGGCGCTGAAACCTCCGGAAGACCTGTCGCGCGGCCGGAAACGGCCGGTCTCAGGCCTCGCGGATGGCGGCCAGGAAACGATCGACCTCGGCCCGCAGGTGGCTGGCTTGGGCCTGCACCAGTTCGACCGCGCTCAACACCTCGCGGGCGGCCTCGTCGGTCATGTGGATGGCCCGACTGACCTCGTTGATGTTTTCGTAGACCTGATTGGTCCCCGATGCCGCATGGTCGATGTTGCGGGCGATCTCCTGGGTGGCGGCGCCCTGTTCCTCGATGGCGGCGGCGATGGTGGTGGTGATGCCGTCCATCGACGAGATGGTGTTACCGATATCCTTGATGGCGCCGACCGTCTGGTTGGTTTCCTTCTGGATGGTCGAGACCTGGGCCGAGATATCCTCGGTCGCCTTGACGGTCTGGCGGGCCAGGTTCTTGACCTCGGAGGCCACCACGGCAAAGCCCTTGCCGGCGTCGCCGGCGCGGGCCGCCTCGACCGTGGCGTTCAGGGCCAAAAGGTTGGTCTGCTCGGCGATGCCGGTGATCAGCTCGATGATCTCGCCGATCTTGTCGGCGGCTCCGGCCAGGCCGTTGACGCGGGTGTTGACGCCGTCGGCTTCGCGCGATGCGCTGATCGCCACCTGGTTGGACATGCCGACCTGCTGGGCGATCTCGGAAATCGAGTTCGACAGTTCCTCGGCGGCTTGGGCCACCATCTTGACGTTGGCGTTGGCCTCGTTGGCGTACTGCGCCGCCGACTGGGCGTCGATGGCCGCCGAATCCGCCACTTCCACCAGATGGCGGGTGGTGTTGGTCATGGTCTCGGCCGAGGCGGCGACGGTGTTCAGCACTTCGGCCACCGCGGTCTCGAAGCCTGCGATCAGCCCTTCCAGGCGGCGCATGCGGGCCTCGCGGGTGGCGGCGGCCTTGCGGGCCTCTTCCTCCATGGCCTGCTTGGCGATGGAATTTTCCTTGAACACCTGGACGGCGCGGCCGATGTCGCCCACTTCGTCGCGGCGGTCGAGCGCCGGAACCTCGACCGAGATGTCGCCGGCGGCCAGCGCGCCCATGCGCACCGTCATGTCGCGGATCGGGGTGGCGATGATGCTGTTGAGAATCCAGCGCACGCCCAGCACCGACAAGATCGCCGCGATGATGCCGCCAATGGTCAGGAAGGTCAGGATCTGGCGCAGCTTCGCTTCGGTATCGGCGGTCGATAGCGACGAGGACAAAACGGCGATGACGTCACCCGATTCCATTCCCATGCCGCCATGGCAGGCGAAGCACACCTCTTCCTTGGCGCCTTCGGTGACGCCCAGGACGATGGGATAGGCATAGCGGTAATAGCCGTCGATCATGCGGCCGACCGGCTCCTTGCTGGAAAAGGCTTCGGCGTCGATGGCATCGACCGGCTTCTTGGGCGCCTTCGATGGCTCGGTCTCGGCCATGTAGGCGGTGACCTTCTCGCCCCAGGCGCTCCACACCTTGCCGGGATAATGGATGTTGCGGCTGTCGAACCAGTTGTTGAACACCTGGATGCCGATATTGTCGCCATCCTCGGGTCGCTTGGCCATGACGCTCAGAATCAACGCATGCAGCGACGTCATCTCGTTATGAGACAGTTGCTGAAGCTGGCGCTCCATTTCGGAGCGCTCGAAGCGGGCGATAACCAGGACGACACTGGCCACCAAAGTGATGACGCCGACGCCGACGATGATCATGAAGCGGCTCGAGAGCCTGAGATTACGCCAAGCCTGCACGCTTGTCCGTCCTTCCTGAGTGCCTCGGCCGTCGCCCCCAACGCCTCGCCGAATAAGGTCCTTGACCCAGTCAGAGACTATTATGAAAGGCCGGTATTGGGAATACCGGCCTTTCGAGAAACGCACAAAAAGTTTTGCGGACTGGAATGATTATTCCCTGACCAGCGCTTCGTAGTCAGCGATCAATTGCCGCGAGACCTCGCCGGGGGTGAACGTATAGGGGCCGATCTCGCGGACCGGGGTGACCTCGGCGGCGGTGCCGGTCAGGAAACATTCGCTGGCCTTGGCCATTTCCTCGGGGAAGATCGCCCGTTCCACCACCTTGATGCCGCGCTGCTTGGCCAGGGCGATCACGGTCTGACGGGTGATGCCGTTCAGGAAGCAGTCGGGGGTGGGGGTGTGCAGCTCGCCGTCGAAGACGAAGAACACGTTGGCACCGGTGGCCTCGGCGACCTGGCCGCGCCAATCCATCATCAGGCTGTCCTCGAAGCCGTCACCCTCGGCCTTGTGCTTGCTCATGGTGCAGATCATGTAAAGGCCGGCCGCCTTCGAGGCGGTGGGCGCGGTCTCGGGGTGCGGGCGCTTCCAGTCGCTGATATTGAGGCGGATGCCGCGCATGCGGGCCTCGGGCGACCAATAGCTGGGCCAGCTCCACACCGCGATGGCGACATGGATGCGGTTGGCCTGGGCGGCGACGCCCATCATTTCCGAGCCGCGCCAGGCGACCGGGCGGACATAGCCGTCGACGATGTTGTTGGCCTTGATCACCTCGATGGTGGCGGCGTCGATCTCGGCGGCGCTATAGGGCACCTTCATGCCCAGGATCTCGCCCGACTTGACCAGCCGCTCGGAATGTTCGGCAAGCTTGAACACCTTGCCGCCATACACCCGCTCGCCTTCGAACACGCAACTGCCGTAATGCAGGCCGTGGGTCAGCACGTGAACCTTGGCGTCACGCCACGGCAACAGCTTGCCGTCGAACCAGATGAAGCCGTCACGATCGTCGAAGGGGAGGACACCAGCCATCGGAGTTTCCGTTCGCAAGAGGGGTGGGCAGAGTTATAAAGTTACCGTTCGCACTTGCGTCGAGTAACATTTTGAGGCCATATATGTCAATATGACTGACATAAAGACCGGCATCAATCCCCTCTTCCTGCGCGAGGAGGAGCTGCGCCAAGGCATCGAACTGCTGTTCTACGCCTATCGCGACTTCACGTCCGAGCCCGACGCCATCCTGGCCGATTACGGGTTCGGCCGGGCGCACCACCGGGTCATCTATTTCGTCGGCCGCAATCCCGGCATGACCGTGTCGGACCTGTTGGACATCCTGCGCATCACCAAGCAATCGCTGTCGCGGGTGCTGGGGCAATTGGTGGACGAAGGTTTCGTCACCCAGAAGCCGGGCATCCGCGACCGCCGCCAGCGCCTGTTGGCCCTGACCGAGAAGGGGATCGAGCTGGAGCGCCAGTTGACCGAGCGTCAGCGCGCCCGGATCGCGCGGGCCTATCGCGAGGCCGGGGCCGAGGCGGTTGAAGGTTTCCGCAAGGTCATGCTGGGCCTGATCGACGAGGCCGACCGCCCGCGCTTCCCCCTGCGGCAGCCCCCCCGACGGTAGGTGCCATGGACGACAAGCCGCACATCCTGGTGGTCGATGACGATAAAAGGCTGCGCGAGCTGCTGCGCAAATATCTGGCCGACAACGATTATCTGGTGACGGTGGCCGAGGATGCCGCCGACGCGCGGGCCAAGCTGGCGGTGCTGGCGGTCGATCTGATCGTCCTGGACGTGATGATGCCGGGCGAAGACGGTATCTCGCTGACGCGGGGCATTCGCGGCGAGTTGGGGGTGCCGATCCTGCTGCTGACCGCCATGGGCGAGGTCGAGGACCGCATCAACGGGCTGGAGGCCGGGGCCGACGATTACCTGACCAAGCCGTTCGAGCCGCGCGAGCTGCTGTTGCGCATCGCCTCGATCCTGCGCCGGACCCCGAAGCCGGAACCGGCCGGCCAACTGCTTCGTTTGGGCCTGTTCACCTGGGACCCGGTCCGCGCCGAATTGATGCGCGGCGACGACATGGTCCACCTGACCACCGCCGAGCGCGACCTGATGACCATCCTGGCCGGCGCCGCCGGGCAGGCGGTCGAGCGCGACGATCTGGCGGCCAGGACCGGCAATTCGGCCAATGCGCGGGCGATCGACGTCCAGGTGACGCGCCTGCGCAAGAAGCTGGAGGACGACCCGCGCAGCCCGCGCTATCTGCAAACGGTGCGCGGCCAGGGCTATATGCTGAGGCCCGACTGACATGACCAACCCGGGCGCCTGGCTGAAAAGACTGGCCCCGCAGGGGCTGTTGGCGCGCTCGCTGCTGATCATCGTGACGCCGCTGATCGTGGTCCAGCTGGTCAGCACCTTCATCTTCTACACCAGCCACTGGGACACCATCGCCAAGCGCCTGGCGCAAGGCCTGGCCGGCGATGTCGGCGGGGTGATCGAGATGATGCGGGCCTTCCCCGACCCGGAAAGCCAGCTGCGGGTGATGCGCATCGCCGCCAACAAGATGGACCTGGACATCCGCTTCCATGCCGGCGGCATCCTGCCCAACGTTCCGCCGCCCAAGACCTTGGGCATCATGGAGGCGTCGCTGTACGACGCGCTGGGCGAACGGGTGCAGCGTCCGTTCATGGTCGATTTCACCTCGTTCGAGCGCGAGGTGCCCATAAGGGTGCAATTGTCCGACGGGTTGCTGGAAGTGTTCGTGCCCCGGAAGCGCCTGTTCTCGTCGACCACCTATATCTTCGTGCTGTGGATGATCGGCACCTCGATGCTGCTGTTGGGCATCGCCATCGTCTTCATGCGCAATCAGGTGCGCAGCGTGCGCAAGCTGGCCACCGCCGCCGACCGCTTCGGGCGCGGCCTGGAAGTCCCCAACTTCAAGCCCGAGGGGGCGATCGAGGTGCGCCAGGCGGCCCATGCCTTCAACGTCATGCGCGAGCGCCTGAAGCGCCAGATTCAGCAGCGCACCGAGATGCTGGCCGGCGTCTCGCACGATCTGCGCACGCCGCTGACCCGGATGAAACTGCAATTGGCCATGCTGGGGGATATCGACGGCCGCGCCGACCTGGAAGAAGACGTCCACGAGATGGAGCGGATGGTCGAGGGCTATCTGGCCTTTGCGCGGGGCGAGGGCAGCGAGGCGCCGGAACCGGCCGAACTGGGCGCGCTGGTCGAAGATGTCGCCGGGCGCTTCCGCCGCGAGGGGCGTGAACTGGACGTCCATGTCGAAAGCCGGATCACCCTGGCATTGCGCAGACATGCCCTGGCCCGCGCGCTGTCGAACCTGATCGGCAACGCCTTTCGTTATGGCGGCCATGTGTGGGTGCGGGTGGTGCGGCTGGACGAAGCGGTCGAGGTGATCATCGACGATGACGGCCCCGGCATTCCGGCCGACAAGCGCGAGCAGGTGTTCAAGCCGTTCCTGCGGCTGGAAGGATCGCGCAACATCGCCACCGGCGGCGTCGGGCTGGGCCTGACCATCGCCCGTGACATCGCGCGCGGCCATGGGGGCGACGTGGTGCTGGAAGACAGCCCGCTGGGCGGATTGCGGGCACGGTTGCGCCTGCCGGCGTAAGTCAGGCCGCGTGGGCGGCGTGCGGACAGTTGTAATCGACGGTGGCGCAGGCGCCCGGTCGGCACCGCGTGCTGGTCGGGCGCATTTCCCACTTGTCGGGCATGAACCAGGCCCGGGTGAAGGCTTGGGCGTCCTCGTCCCTTTCGAAACGGAACTCCCCGTGATCGATGACGGTGAAGGTGCCGCGGCAATTCGCCTCGCACCAGCGTTCCATCGCCAGATGCATCTCGACCACATAGCCACCGGCGACGCCGTCGTCGCCCAGAACGCAGCATCGCATTGCTCTTATCCTTTTGGTATGTGCTGGGGTATCTCTCCTCATGATTGTATCGATGGGGCTGGGTGTGGCGACAGACTCGGCTTGTAAGGAGAGGCGGCCAATTGTGACGGACGCGGCGCTTTGCCAGCTCTTCAACCAACTTGCAAACTAGGCCAAAGGGCGTAGCATATGCCGATTGATGTTTGTCAATTCCGGGGGCATGGATGACGACCCTGAGGGAAACCCTCCCGAAGATTTGGCTGTTCCTCGCCGTGTTTTTGGTCGTCTCGCCCGCCTGGGCGCAAGGGGACGCCAAGCCGATCGATCCGGAACTGCTGGAAAAGATCCGCAAGTCAAATGCCGAGTGTTTCGCCTGCCACAGCGAGGCGGGGCTGAAGAATCCGCCGCTTCCGGGCCTGGACCTCGCCAAGCTTCGCGACACCATCCGCGACGACGAGGTGTTCAAGAACTCGAACCACGGCAAGATGGAATGCCGCCAGTGCCATGGCCAGGGCTACCAGGCCTATCCGCACGCGGTGGGGTCCAAGCAATTGATCAGCCCTTGCGAGCAGTGCCACGCCGTCCAGGTGATGAAGGCCGAGATGCAGTTCGACAACTCGGTGCACGCCAAGAACCTGAAGGACAAGTTCACCTGCAGCACGTGCCATGATCCTCATGTGGCGCTGGCGGCGGCCAAGCTTGGCGACCCGCGCAAGGCGGCGGCCCAGGACAACCACATGTGCCTGGAATGTCACAATTCGGACCTGACCTTCGCCAAGTATGCGCCTGCCGACAAGAAGCGCCCGAACATCGACAAGATCCATGCCTGGCTTCCCAACACGCGCCTGCACTGGGACGCGGTGCGGTGCGTCGATTGCCACACCCCGGTCGCCAAGACTCTGTCGCACGAGGTCGCCAACAAGGACAAGGCCGAGCGCCAATGCGTGACGTGCCACAGCACCAATACCGCGCTGGCGACCAGGCTTTACCGGCATGTCGCCAAGACCGAGGCCAACACCTACGGCTTCGCCAACAGCGCCTTGCTGAACTCGATCTACGTGGTCGGGGCCACCCGCCATCCGCTGCTGGACTGGGCGATGGTCGCGTTGGTCGCGGCGACGGTGGCCGGCGTGCTGGGGCACGGTCTGGTGCGCATCATCCTGGCGTGGCGTCGCAACAGGAGCGGACGATGAGCGAGCGCATCTATCTCCTGCCGGTATGGATCCGGGCCTGGCATTGGTGCAATGCCTTGCTGATCTTGACCCTGATCGTCACCGGGGCCAGCCTGCATTTTTCCGACCCGAAGCTGCCCTTGCTGGAATTTTCGCGGGCGGCCAGCATCCATAACGTGGCGGGTGTGGCCTTGGCGTCGCTTTACGGGGTGTTCGTGGTCGCCAACATCGTCAGCGGCAATTGGTGGCAGTACGTGCCCAAGCCGCCTGGCATCGGTCACCGCTGCTTGGTCCAGGCCCGCTATTACGCCTATGGCATCTTTCGCGGCGAAAGCCACCCCTATCCGCCCACGCGTGAGGCCAACTTCAACGCCCTTCAGGCCGTGGTCTACTGGTTTGTCATGTACATTCTGGTGCCGACCGTGGTGGCCACCGGCCTGGTGTTCATGAACCCGGAAATCGCCCCAGAGCGTCTGTTCGGCTTGGACGGGCTGCTGCCGGTGGCGGTGCTGCATTACCTCAGCGGAACCATCATCACCCTGTTCGTCGTCGCCCACATCTATCTGGGCACGACCGGGGTCACGGTGACCAGCCTGTTCAAGATGATGATTACCGGCTGGCACGAACATTGAACAACAATTTTGGGGAGTGACCGTCATGAAGAAACTGATGAGTTCAGTTGCGATCGTTCTGCCGTTGCTGCTGTCCGCCGGCATGGCCAACGCCCAGGAAAAGCCCAAGAGCTTCAAGCCGGTACCGGTTACCGCCGTCAAGGCCGCCGCCGCGCCGGTTCTGGACGGGGACGCCTCGGACGCGGTGTGGAAGGCCGCCCCGGTGGTCAAGTTCGACGCCATCAAGGGCGTCAACTTCAAGGATAATCTGGGCAACACCAGCGGGACCGTGCAGGCCGCCTATGCCGGCGACATGCTGTACATGCTGGTGACCTATGACGACCCGACCTTGTCGGTTCGCCGGTCGCCTTTCGTCAAGCAGCCGGACGGCGCGTGGGTGAAGCTGAAGGACCCGGACGACAAGGGTGGCGACAACAACAAGTTCTACGAGGACAAGATGGCCGCCATCTGGAACATCGGCGGCTCGATCTTCGGCTTCAACGAGCGCTTCTCGTGCCAGGCCGCCTGCCATGCCGGCGAACCGGGCAAGCCCTATGGCAACAAATACACCATGGAAGAAGGCGAGATGGGCGACATGTGGCATCTGAAATATGTCCGTGGCGGCGCCATCGGCCAGATCGACGACCAATATCTCGACCATACCCGCTATGACCCCGAGAAGGCCAAGGAAGCCGGGCGCAAGTCCGACGCCAAGACCGGCGGCGGCTACGAGGACGTCAAGCTGGTCGATGGTAAGCCGGAATTCATGAGCAAGGACGCCAAGGCCGCCAACAAGGGCGGCACCTATTGGCTGAAGGCCGAGGACAAGGTGGCCTTCGACAATTCCAAGTTCGCGGCCGGCGACGAGATCGCCTCGATCATGGTGGCGCCCTTCACCGGCGACCGCGGCGATATCGCGACCGGGGCCAAGTGGGCCAACGGCAAGTGGACGGTGGAAATCGCCCGCAAGCTGGTGACCGGCTCGAAGACCGACGTCCAGTTCGACGACATGGCCAAGGCCTATGGGTTCGGACTGGGCTTCTTCGATAACGCCCAGGTCCGCCATGCCTTCATCCAGGAGCCGCTGCATCTGGTCTTCCAGAAATAGCGGCTGGCATGGACGAAAGGGGCCGGCCGCTCATGCGGCCGGCCCCACCTTTTTAAGAGTTTCGTTTGGGGTGACAAGTGGCCGATTGTGACGTCCAATCGTCGCCACACGAGACTTGATCTCCGATTAAAAAAACGTATGCTCGTTTAAATTCCGTCACGCGAGGCAGGGAGCGCCCGATGTACGCCTTCAACGCCACCATGAATTTCGACCTGGGCGAGACCGCCGACATGCTGCGCGATCAGGTCGCCGCCTTCGCGGCCGCCGAGATCGCGCCCCTGGCGGCCGAGATCGACCAATCCAACGAGTTCCCCAACCATCTGTGGCGCAAGCTGGGCGACATGGGCCTGCTGGGCATCACGGTGGAAGAGGAATATGGCGGCACCGGCATGGGCTATCTCGAACATGTCATCGCCATGGAAGAGATTTCTCGCGCCTCGGCCTCGGTGGGCCTGTCCTATGGGGCGCATTCCAATCTGTGCGTCAACCAGATCCGCCGCAACGGCAATGCCGCGCAGAAAGCCAAGTACCTGCCCAAGCTGATCACCGGCGAGCATATCGGCGCCCTGGCCATGAGCGAACCCAATGCCGGTTCCGACGTGGTGTCGATGAAGCTTCGGGCCGAGAAGAAGGGCGACCGCTACATCCTGAACGGCACCAAGATGTGGATCACCAACGGCCCCGACGCCGATACCCTGGTGGTCTATGCCAAGACCGACATGGCCGCCGGCCCCAAGGGCATCACCACCTTCATCATCGAGAAGGGCTTCAAGGGCTTCTCGGTGGCGCAGAAGCTGGACAAGCTGGGCATGCGCGGCTCGAACACCGGCGAATTGGTGTTCACCGATTGCGAGGTGCCGGAAGAAAACGTGCTGGGTTTCGTCGGCAAGGGCGTCAACGTCTTGATGAGCGGCCTGGATTACGAACGCGCCGTGCTGGCCGCCGGCCCCTTGGGCATCATGCGGGCCTGCATGGACCTGGTGGTGCCCTATATCCACGAACGCACCCAGTTCGGCCAGGCCATTGGCACCTTCCAGCTGATGCAGGGCAAGATCGCCGACATGTACACCACCATGAATGCCTGCCGCGCCTATGCCTATGCGGTGGCGAAGGCCTGCGACCGGGCCGAGACCAGCCGTAAGGACGCCGCCGGCGTGATCCTTTATTGCGCCGAAAAGGCCACCTGGATGGCCCTTGAGGCGATCCAGACCCTGGGCGGCAACGGCTACATCAACGAGTTCCCGGCCGGCCGCCTGTTGCGCGACGCCAAGCTGTACGAGATCGGCGCCGGCACCTCGGAAATCCGCCGCATGCTGATCGGCCGCGAACTGTTCGAAGAGACCAAATAGCCATGTCGGTGATCAAAAGCGCCATCAATCCGCGGTCGGACGAGTTCAAGAAGAACGCCGCCGTGACGCAGGACCTGGTCGACGACCTGAAGAAGGTGGTGGCCCAGGTCAAGCAGGGCGGCGGCCCGGTCGCCCGCGACCGCCATCTGGCGCGCGGCAAGCTGCTGCCGCGTGAACGCATCCGCCGGCTGCTCGATGTCGGCTCGCCCTTCCTGGAATTGTCGCAGCTGGCCGCCTGGGAGATGTATTCCAAGGACGTCATGGCCGCCGGCATTATCACCGGCATCGGTTCGGTGGCCGGGCAGGAATGCATGATCGTCGCCAATGACGGCACGGTGAAGGGGGGCTCGTATTACCCGCTGACCGTCAAGAAGCACCTGCGCGCCCAGGAAATCGCCAAGGAAAACAACCTGCCCTGCATCTATCTGGTGGAATCGGGCGGCGCCAACCTGCCCAACCAGGACGAGGTGTTTCCCGATCGCGACCATTTCGGCCGCATCTTCTATAATCAGGCGCAGATGAGCGCCTTGGGCATTCCGCAGATCTCGGTGGTGCACGGCTCGTGCACGGCGGGCGGCGCCTATATCCCGGCGATGAGCGACGAATCGGTGATCGTCAAGGGCCAGGGCACCATCTTCCTAGGCGGACCACCGCTGGTGCGGGCCGCCACCGGCGAGATCGTCACCGCCGAGGAACTGGGCGGCGCCGACGTTCATTGCCGCACCTCGGGCGTCACCGACCATTATGCCCAGGATGATGGTCACGCTTTGGCCATCGCCCGGCGCATCGTCGGCACCTTGAACCGGTCCAAGCCGGTCGGCCTGGATGTCGTCGCCCCGGAAGAGCCGCGCTACGACCCCAAGGAACTGTACGGCATCATCCCGGCCGATCCGCGTAAGCCCTATGACGTGCGCGAGGTCATCGCCCGCCTGGTCGACGGGTCCCGGCTGGAAGAGTTCAAGCAGAATTACGGCACCACCCTGGTCTGCGGTTTCGCGCGGATCTGGGGCTATCCGGTCGGCATCGTCGCCAATAACGGCATCCTGTTCTCGGAATCGGCGCAGAAGGGCGCCCATTTCGTCGAATTGTGCAGCCAGCGCGGCATTCCGCTGATCTTCTTGCAAAACATCACCGGCTTCATGGTCGGCAAGAAGTACGAAGCCGGCGGCATCGCCAAGGACGGCGCCAAGATGGTGACCGCCGTGGCCTGCGCCAAGGTGCCCAAATTCACCCTGATCATCGGCGGCAGCTTTGGGGCCGGCAATTACGGAATGTGCGGGCGCGCCTATCAGCCGCGTTTCCTGTGGATGTGGCCGACCGGCCGGGTCTCGGTGATGGGCGGCGAACAGGCGGCCGGCGTCATGGCCCAGATCAAGAAGGACGCCATGGCCGCCAAGGGCGAAAGCTGGGACCCCGCGGAAGAGGAAGCCTTCAAGGCGCCGATCCGCGCCCAGTACGAGACCCAGGGCCATCCCTATTATGCCGGCGCCCGGCTGTGGGACGACGGTCTGATCGACCCGGCCGACACCCGCATGACCCTGGCACTGGGGATTTCCGCCTCTCTTAACGCACCGATCGAGCCGACCCGGTTCGGCGTGTTCAGGATGTAAGACCATGAGCGCGCTGATCATCGACACCAAGACCTGTGTCCGCTTCATCACCCTGAACCGGCCCGAGCGCCACAATGCGTTCGACGACGGGCTGATCGCCGAATTGACCCAGGCCTTCCTGGCCGCGTCGGCCGACGACGGCGTGCGGGTGGTGGTGCTGGATTCGGTCGGCAAAAGCTTTTCCGCCGGGGCCGACCTCGAATGGATGAAGCGGATGGCCGGCTATGACCGCGCCCGCAACCTGGAAGACGCCAAGGCGCTGGCCCGGCTGATGGCCGTGATCGACCAATGCCCGAAGCCGACCATCGCGGTGGTGCAGGGTGCCGCCTATGGCGGGGGCGTCGGTCTGGCCGCCACCTGCGACATGGTGGTTGCCGCCGACCATGCCCTGTTCTGCCTGTCCGAGGTCAAGCTGGGCATCATCCCGGCGGTGATCAGCCCCTATGTGGTGCGTGCCATCGGGGCGCGGGCGTCGCGGCGCTATTTCCAGACCGCCGAGACCTTTTCGGCGACCAAGGCGGCCGAGTTGGGGTTGGTGTCGGAAGTGGCTTCGCCCGACCAGTTGATGGCCGTCCGCGACCGCTGGATTGCCGCCTTGCTGGTCAATGGCCCGGCGGCCATGGCGGCGGCCAAGGATCTGGCGGTGCAGGCGGCCGAACGTCCGTTGGATGATTCCTTGCGGGCCTGGACCGCCGAACGCATCGCCGATCTTCGCGCTTCCGACGAAGGCAAGGAAGGCGTCACCGCCTTTCTGGAACGGCGCAAACCTTCATGGATCGGGGGCTGATCCGATGTTCGACAAAATCCTGATCGCCAACCGGGGCGAGATCGCGGTCCGTGTCATCCGCACCGCCAAGCGCCTGGGCATCCGCACCGTGGCGGTCTATTCCGAGGCCGACTGCAACGCCCTTCATGTCCGCTTGGCCGACGAGGCCATTCTGATCGGGCCGGCGGCGGCGGCGGAATCCTATCTGGTGGCCGACAAGATCCTGGCCGCCGCCAAGGCGACCGGGGCCCAGGCCATCCATCCCGGCTATGGTTTCCTGTCGGAAAACGCCGCCTTCGCCGAGGCCTGCGCGGCCCAGGGCGTCACCTTCATCGGCCCGCCGGCCGGGGCGATCCGCGCCATGGGCTCGAAGGCGGAATCCAAGCGTCTGATGGAATCGGCCCGCGTGCCGATGGTGCCGGGCTATCACGGCGCCGACCAGTCCGACGCGGTGCTGACCCAGGCGGCCATGGACATCGGCTTCCCGGTGCTGGTCAAGGCTTCGGCCGGCGGCGGCGGCAAGGGCATGCGGGTGGTCCGGGCCGAACCGGAACTGGCGGCGGCCATCGCCGGGGCGCGGCGCGAGGCCAAGGCTTCGTTCGGCGATGATTCGCTTTTGCTGGAACGCTATCTCGACCATCCCCGCCATGTGGAAATCCAGGTATTCTGCGACCGCCTGGGTAATGGCATCTATTTGTTCGAGCGTGACTGCTCGGCCCAGCGCCGCCACCAGAAGGTGATCGAGGAAGCGCCGGCCCCGCTGCTGCCCGACGAGGTCCGCCAGGCCATGGGCGAGGCGGCGGTTCAGGCGGCCAAGGCGGTGTCCTATGAAGGGGCCGGCACCGTCGAGTTCCTGTTCCAGGACGGGCAGTTCTATTTCATCGAGATGAACACCCGCCTGCAGGTCGAGCACCCGGTGACCGAGATGATCACCGGCCAGGATCTGGTGGAATGGCAATTGCTGGTGGCCGCCGGCCGGCCGCTGCCCCTGGGCCAGCACGAGCTGACCCGCAAGGGCCACGCCTTCGAGGCCCGCCTGTACGCCGAGGACCCGGCCAAGGATTTCCTGCCGGCCACCGGCCGCTTGGTCCATCTGGTGCCGCCGACCGCCAGCCCCCATGTTCGCGTCGATACCGGCGTGGTCGAGGGCGACGAGGTCACCGCCTTCTACGACCCGATGATCGCCAAGCTGATCGTGTGGGACGAGGATCGCGATTCGGCGCTGCGCCGTCTGCGTCGGGCGCTGGCCGATTACGAGGTGGCCGGGCTGGTCACCAACATCTCGTTCCTGGCCGCCATCGCCGGCCATCCGGCCTTCGCCGCCTTCGAGATGGATACCGGCTTCATCGATCGCCACCGGGCCGACCTGATTCCCGCCATCCGCAATGTGCCGGCCCCGGCCCTGGCCTTCGCCGCCGCCGCCCTGCTGCTGGATCGCGAAGACCATGCCGCCGCCGCGGCGGCGCGCTCGGGCGATCGCTGGTCGCCCTGGCACCAGACCGGTGGCTGGCGGATGAACGACGACAACCACCATGATTTCCGCCTGATCGACGCCGATGCGGTGCGGCTGGTCACCGTCCATTTCCGCACCGACGGCTGGGAGGTCGATCTGGACGGTGGGACCATGCGGGTCCGTGGGGCCAGCCGGCAGGGCCGGCGTATCACCGCCGAACTGGACGGCGAGCGTCGCTCGGCCTCGGTGGTGACCGACGGTTTCGACATCACCGTGCTGCTGGACGGCGCCAGCTGGCGCCTGAAGCTGGACGACCCGTCGGCCAAGGCCGCCGACCAGGACGGGCCGGGCTCGTTGGCGGCGCCGATGACCGGGCGGGTGGTGCAGGTGCTGGTGGCGGCCGGCGACCGGGTCGAACGCGGCCAGCCCTTGATGGTGGTCGAGGCGATGAAGATGGAACACACCATCGCCGCCCCCGCCGACGGCACGGTCAAGGAGGTGCTGTACGCGGTGGGCGATCAGGTGGCCGACGGCGCCGAATTGCTGGCCTTCGACGCCGACGAGGCCAAGAAATGACCCTGCCCCGCGCCGTCAGGATCGTCGAGGTCGGCCCGCGCGACGGCCTGCAGAACGAGGCCCAGCCGGTGCCGGCCGCCGTCAAGGTCGAGCTGATCGAGCGGCTGGCGGCGGCGGGCCTGACCGCCATCGAGGCCGGCAGCTTCGTGTCGCCCAAATGGGTGCCGCAGATGGAATCGTCGGCCGAGGTGATGGCTTCCATCACCCGCTGTCCGGGTGTCAGCTATCCGGTGCTGGTGCCCAACCTGCAAGGCCTTGAGCAGGCGCTGGCGGCGGGCGCCGCCGACATCGCGGTGTTCGCCGCCGCCTCGGAAAGCTTCTCGAAGAAGAACATCAATTGCACCATCGCCGAAAGCCTGGACCGCTTCGCCCCGGTGATCGACAAGGCTCGGGCGGCGGGGCTGGTGGTGCGCGGCTATGTCAGTTGCGTGCTGGGCTGTCCCTATGAAGGCGACATCGCCCCGCAGGCGGTGGCCGATGTCGCCCGTCGCCTGTTGGACATGGGCTGCGCCGAAATTTCCTTGGGCGACACCATCGGCACCGGCACTCCGGGCAAGGCACAGGCCCTGATCGAGACCGTCGCCGCCCAGGTCCCGGTGGATCGCCTGGCGGCCCACTTCCACGACACCTACGGCCAGGCGCTGGCCAACATTTTCGCGGTGCTGGAAAAGGGGGTGGCGGTGGTCGATTCCTCGGTCGCCGGCCTGGGCGGCTGCCCCTATGCCAAGGGCGCATCCGNGTCAGTTGCGTGCTGGGCTGTCCCTATGAAGGCGACATCGCCCCGCAGGCGGTGGCCGATGTCGCCCGTCGCCTGTTGGACATGGGCTGCGCCGAAATTTCCTTGGGCGACACCATCGGCACCGGCACTCCGGGCAAGGCACAGGCCCTGATCGAGACCGTCGCCGCCCAGGTCCCGGTGGATCGCCTGGCGGCCCACTTCCACGACACCTACGGCCAGGCGCTGGCCAACATTTTCGCGGTGCTGGAAAAGGGGGTGGCGGTGGTCGATTCCTCGGTCGCCGGCCTGGGCGGCTGCCCCTATGCCAAGGGCGCATCCGGCAACGTCGCCACCGAGGACGTGGTCTATATGCTGAACGGTCTGGGGATCACCACCGGCATCGATCTGGATCTGCTGGTCCAGGCCGGCGATTTTATCTGCCGTGAGTTGGGCCGCGCCACCGGATCGAAGGTCGCCAGGGCCAAGGGCTGCGCGATGATTTCAGGTTGAAATCCTCGCGCCCCAGCGGCCATTGCGGCCGCGGCCAAGCATGCCGGAGGCATGCGCCCGGCGAGGGGCAGAAAAGAATGAGACCAAGATGATTTCATCTTGGTCCAAGAATCCCCGGCCGCCCGTCGGTTCAGGGCGTCCGGGTCGACCCCTCCACAGGGGGGAGGTTGTCTCCCATGAACCACACCTCGAAAGGGCCGGGCGGTTTTCCGCCCGGCTCTCTTTCATACCGCCCACCCCATGACTTCAAAGGCCGACCGGTATCAATCAAACAGGCTGGAAACCGAGCGCTCTTCCGAGATGCGCTGGATCGATTCGGCCATCAAGGGCGCGATGGTGATCTGGCGGATGTTGTGGGCCATCTTGACCGCCTCGGTGGCGGGGATGGAATCGGTGATGACCAGCTCTTCCAGCGGGCTCGAGGTGACGCGGGCCACCGCGCCGCCCGACAGCACGCCGTGCGTCACATAGGCCGAGACCGACACCGCGCCGGCCTTCATCAGGGCCTCGGCCGCGTTGCACAAGGTGCCGGCGGAATCGACGATGTCGTCGACCAGCACGCAGCGGCGTCCGTGCACTTCACCGATGATGTTCATCACTTCCGACACGCCGGCCCGTTCGCGGCGCTTGTCGATGATCGCCAGATCGGCGTCGATGCGGCTGGCGATGGCGCGGGCCCGCACCACGCCGCCGACGTCGGGCGACACCACCATGACGTTGTCATAGCGGGCGCGGATGTCGTTGACGAACACCGGGGCGGCATAAAGATTGTCCAGCGGGATATCGAAGAAGCCCTGGATCTGGCCGGAATGCAGGTCCAGCGTGACGACGCGGTCGGCGCCGGCGGTGGTGATCAGGTTGGCGACCATCTTGGCCGAGATCGGCGTGCGCGGACCCGACTTGCGGTCCTGGCGGGCATAGCCGAAATAGGGGATGACCGCGGTGATGCGCCGGGCCGAGCCGCGCTTGAGCGCGTCCAGGCTGATCAGCAGCTCCATCAGATTGTCGTTGGTGGGATAGCAGGTCGACTGGATGACGAAGACATCCTCGCCACGAACGTTCTCGTGGATCTCGACGAAAATCTCCATGTCCGAGAACCGGCGCACGCTGGCCTTGGTGATGGACATGGTCATGTATTCGGCGATCGCTTCGGCGAGCGGGCGATTGCTGTTGCAGGCGAGGATTTTCATCGAGCTGGCACCTTGGGTGAGCGCGGGGCGTTGGGTTTTGGCGAAGAAGCCTTCTTCACCGTCTTCTTCTTGGAGGGACTGGCCTTGACCCCCTTGGCAGGCTTCGATTTCACCGGTTTGACCGGCGAAACCTTGGCAGGCGGTTTGGTCGCCGCCTTCACCTGACCCGGGGCCGTTCCCGCCACAATTTTCTGCTCGCTTGAATTGGCCCTTCCTATATCAGCCGGTCTCATTTCTGTAAACGGGCTTGGGGCCGGGGGCGGCGTCTCGGCGGGTCGGGCCTCGGTTTCGGGGGCGGCCATGCCGGCCCGTTCGGCGGCGCGGATGACCTGGATGATGCCGGCGGCGCCGCCTTCGGCGACGTCGCGGGCCAGTCCGCCCCACGGCCCTTTCAGGCGCCCCTTCGGCACCTCGCCTTCCTGGTCGATCAAGGCCATCTGGCCGCCATCGATGGCGCGCTTGACCTGCCAGGCCACCGACAGCAGGTCATCGCCGCTTTTGGCCGGGGCCACCGAGACCAGGCCGCGCACCACATAGGCGCCGCCGGCTGGCACCACCTCGAACCCGGCGGACTCCAGGGCCAGGCGCAGCGCCTGCGGCAATGCCTTGTCGCCATCGCCGGGCAGGCCGGCGACGGGCTCGACGCGAATCTTGGGCCGGGTCGCCTGGGCCGCCGGGGCGTCGCGGCGCGGCTGGGCGTCGGGGTCGGTCAGGCGGGCGGCAAGGATTCCGGTCGCCTCGGCGGCGACGGCCTTCAGGCGCCGCGGGTCGGGGCTTTGCCAGACCGCGCGCGGGATCGGCTGGGTGAAGGCGGTGACGATTTCGCCGTCGGCAGCGGCCACATTCCAGGCCAGGCTGTTATCCATCACATCGGCGGTCAGGACGTGGCCGAAGGCGGCGTTGGAACTGATGGTCGCCGGGATTTCCTTGAGTTCCAGGGCCTTGACCATTTCCTCGGCCAGGTCGGGGAAGGCCAGGATCGGCCGGATGGTCAGGCCGCGCCCCATCTTCGGCCGCGCCAGCGACGGCGGCGGCCCTTCATGGCGGAACGGCTGGGGAATGTCGCCGCAGGCGGCCATCGCCGCCGCCAGCACCAGAAGGGACCAGCGCAGCCGCATGGTTCAGCCCACCATCAGGCCGACGCAGGTGGTCAGGGTGGCGATGGCCAGGAAAGCCAGCAGCATCATCAGGTGGGGCATCAGCGCTCCAGCACGATCACCGACAATTGTCGGCCATAATCGGGTTCGCCGGCCAGGGTGGTGCGACGATAGCTGAAGAAGCGGGCCTTGTCGCGCAAGGTGTCGGCCGGCAGGCGGGTGACCTCTTGCACTCCCAGTCGGGCCAGCTTGCGCGACACGTAACCCGGCAGGTCGAACAGGAAATGTCCGGCCCTGGGCGCGGGCGCGAAGAAATCGGCATTGTCGGCGGACTCGGCCAGGAAGGGGGCGGGAAAGTCCGGCCCGACCTCGTACGAGCGCTGGCCGATACAGGGGCCAATGGCGGCGACGATGGTCTTGGCCTTGGCGCCTTGTTCGGCCATGCGGGCCAGGGTGTTGTCGAGAATGCCGGCCAACGCGCCCTTCCAGCCGGCGTGGGCGGCGCCGATCACGCCTCCCTTACGGTCGGCGAACAGCACCGGCGCGCAATCGGCGGTCAGGATCCCCAGCGCCAGGCCGGGCTGGGTGGTGACCATGCCGTCGGCGACCGGGCGGGAATCGGCGGCGAACGGGGCATCGACCAGGATGGAATCGGCGGTGTGGGCCTGGTGCACGGTGACCAGGGCCTTGTCGGGCAGATCCAGCATGGCCATGGCGCGCGAGCGGTTTTCCGCCACCGCCGAGGGCTCGTCGTTCGAGCCGGGACCGCAATTCAGCGAGGCGTAGATGCCGGTCGATACCCCGCCTTCGCGGGTGAAGAAGGCGTGACGAATGCGCATGATCTCGTTTAAGGCGGACAGCGTGATCATCCTGCTTCCTTTCAGCCGACAAAACCAGGCGGCGCCGGCAATGCCGGATGGGCCAGGGCCAGGGCCTTGAACAGGGTGCCCATTTCATCGGCGTCGATCAAGCGGCGCAACTGGCCGGCAATGTCGGCGCGGGCCTTGGGGCCGGCGGCCTGGGCCAACAGGGCGGCACGGGTCTCGATGCCCAGGCGCTTCAGGAACTCGCCCTGGGTCACCGTGCCCCAGGCCCGGGCCGGCATGGCCGCCCGGGCCAGCGCCTCGAAATCGACATGGGCGGTCAGGTCGGCGCTGCCGGGGTCTTCCAGAACCGGGTGGAAGCGATGGCGGCTGACCGCCTGCAAGGTCTCGCCCAAAGCCGAACGCGGATGGCCGTAATCGATGATCAGGGCCAGGCCGGGCTGGCGGGCGATGCGGGCGCCGATGGCGGCGGCCAGGGTGCGGCCGGCCGGGCAGGTCTCGGCGATGGCGCCGTCCTCGGCATTGTCCAGCAGGTCGTCGGGCAGGTCGGGGCGCGCGTGGGGGCCGGGGGCGAAGGCGAAGCCGGGGGCTTGCAGGCTCACCATCCGCTCGTGCCAGTGGCCCTGGTGGCGGACATGCTGGCGGATCGGCAGGGCGTCGAACAATTCGTTGGCCACCAGCACCATCGGGCCATCGGGGACGTCCTCGAAGCGTTCGGTCCAATGGATGAGGTGGCCGGCCAGGGTCTGGGCCTGGCGGGCGGCCAGGCGCGGGCTGGCCTCCACCAGCCAGATCTCCAGGGCGGCGCGGCAGGCCGGCACGTTGGCGATGGTGCGCAGCATGTCGCTCATCAAGGTACCGCGGCCCGGACCCAATTCCGCGAAGACCAGGCGCTCGGGGCTGCCCAGCATCTGCCAGGCGACGATGGTCCACAGGCCGATCATCTCGCCGAACATCTGGCTGATTTCCGGCGCGGTGGTGAAGTCGCCCTGCGCCCCGAACGGCTCGCGGCTGGTGTAATAGCCCAGCTCGGGATGAAACAGCGCCTCGGCCATGAAATCGGCGACGCTGACCGGCCCGCCCAGGCGGATACGCTCGGCCAGAAGGGCGGTCAGCGAGGCCATGTCAGACGCGGGGACGGCGCTTGCCGGCCCACCAGATCACCAGGCCGCCGGCGGCGAACAGCGGCACCGACAGCAATTGGCCCATGGTGGCGCCGCCGACCAGGAAACCCAGATGGGCGTCGGGCTGGCGGAACAGTTCGCCGATGACCCGGGCGACGCTATAGCCGATCAGGAAGGTGCCGGCGATGGTGCCCTTGCGGTTGCGGATGGCCGGCACCCGCCACATCAGGCCCAGCACCACCACCAGGGCCAGGCCTTCCAGGCCGGCCTGGTACAATTGGCTGGGATGGCGCGGCTCGGGGCCGCCGGCCGGGAATACCATGGCCCACGGCACGTCGGGGGCGACGCGGCCGAACAGCTCGCCATTGATGAAATTGGCGATGCGGCCGAAGAACAATCCGATCGGCACCGCGCAGCAGACGGCATCGCCGACGGCGAACAGGTCCAGCTTGCGCCGATGGGAAAACAAGATGATGGCCAGGATCACCCCCAGGGCGCCGCCGTGGAAGGCCATGCCACCATGCCAGACCATGACGATCTCGGCCGGGTGGGCCAGATAGTAAAGCGGCTTGTAGAACGCCACATATCCCAACCGGCCACCCAGCACCACGCCCAGCGTCGCCCACACCAGGAAGTCATCGACGTCGGTGTCGCGCATGGCGTGCGGCGGCCGCGCGCACAGGAACTTGACGTAATGCCAGCCCAGCATCAGTCCGGCGATATAGGCCAGGGCGTACCAGCGGATGGCGATCGGGCCGAATTCGATGGCGATCGGGTCGATGGCCGGGAAGGCGATGGCGAACATCACTTGTACCGATCGGCCTGGTCGAGATAGTCGCGCACGTACTTGGTGACGCCGTCCTCCAGGCTGGTGAAGGGCTTGTGATAGCCGGCGGCGCGCAGGCGATCCATGTTGGCCTGGGTGAAGTACTGGTACTTGTCGCGGATGGCGACCGGCGTGTCCTGGAACTTGATCTTGGGTTCCTTGCCCAGCGCGTGATAGACGGCGCTGGCCAGATCCTTGAAGGTGCGAGCCTTGCCCGTGCCGACATTGAAGATGCCGCTGACATTCGGGTTGTCCAGCATCCACATCATCACGTCGACGCAATCGTCGATCCAGATGAAGTCGCGCATCTGGCCGCCATCCTTGTAGTTCGGATTGTGCGAGCGGAACAGCTGATAGGCGGCGTCGGCCTTGGCGTGCGGATAGATCTGCGACACCACGCTTTGCTGGCCGCCCTTGTGGTACTCGTTGGGGCCGTAGACGTTGAAGAACTTGAGGCCGACGAATTGCGGCGGCTTGCGCGAGCCGGTGGCGAGCTTGCGGGCGACGCGGCGGTCGAACAGGTGCTTCGACCAGCCATAGGCGTTCATGGGCTGCAAGGTGGCCAGGTGCTCGATCGACCAATCGTCGTCGAAGCCTTGCGTGCCGTCGCCATAGGTCGCCGCCGACGAGGCGTAGATGAAGCGCACGTTGGACAGCGCGCACCACTTCCACAGCGCCAGGCTGAGCGAGAAATTGTTGGCGGCGATCTTGTCGGCGTCGGTCTCGGTGGTGGCCGAGATGGCGCCCATGTGGAAGATCACCTGGACGTGCTTGCGGTTGGCTTCCAGGAAGTCGAACAATTGTTCGGGATGAACGATGTCGGCAAGTTCGCGCTTGGCGACGTTCTTCCACTTGTCGTTGGCGCGCAGACGGTCGCACACCACCAGCTTGCCGGCATCGCGGGCTTCCAGAGCAGCCAGGATGTTCGAGCCGATGAAGCCGGCTCCTCCGGTGACGACGATCATGGCAATCCCCTCGCGCTCAGCTGTCAGTCGAGAGCTGTTTATAGGCCGCGTCGCCATGCGGGGCAAGCCGCAGGGCTTCAGGTGTAACGAAACCGGCGCGGCCGACGTCAAAGCAGGGAAGGCAAACATTCAACCGGAGAAACAACGATGAACGAGAACATGCGTGAACTGATCGCCATGGGGGCCTCGGCCGCCGTCAACTGCCATCCCTGCATGCAGCATCACCTGGCGGCGTGCGACCGGCTGGGCCTGGACCGGGCCGAGGTCAAGGAGGCCGTCGAGGTCGGCCAGATGGTCAATCGCGGTGCGGCGGCCAAGACCAAGTGCTATGCTGACGAGCTTTTCGGCAAGGATACGGGCGGGCATGGCGCCAAGGGCGGTTGCGGCTGTGGCTGACGAATGTTTCGCCGCGCACCGGGCCACGGTGCGCGGCGTCCTCGTCCGTCTGCTGAAGGACGAGGCCCTGGCCGAGGATCTGACCCAGGAAGCCCTGTTGCGGGCGACGCGGGCAGGCCAAGGCTGGCGCGGCGAGGCCCGGCCCGCCACCTGGCTCACTGCCATCGCCCTGAACCTGGCGCGCGACCATTGGCGGACGCAGGCGCGCCGTCCGGTGCTGGCGGGGCTGGATCAGGCCGAGGAATTGGCCTCGGACGACCGGGTCGAAGAGAGCCTGCTGGAAGCGGAAATGTCGGCCTGCATCCTGTCCCACATCGCCCGCCTGCCGGAACGGGCGCGCCAGGCGGTGCTGGCCCACCATTTCGCCGGTCTTGGTCACGCCGAGATCGCGGCGCTGCTGGAGTGCAGTCCGGCCAACGCCCGGGTGATCCTGCATCGCGGCCTGGCGGCGCTGAAGGCCAGCCTTGAAGCCGATTGCCGTCTCGACTTCGCCGATCCCGTGCCCTGCGAGCGGTGCGAGCGCGATTGAGGTTTGGCCCCGGCTCGCCCATAATGGGCAAAGCTTTCCCGAACATTCGCGAGTCCGATCATGCAGACCCAGAACCCCTTCTTCGACGACCTCGCCCGCATGGCTGGCGGCGCCATGAGCGCGCTTTCCGGCCTGCGCGCCGAGATGGAAGCGATGATGCGCCAGCAGATGGAACGCTTCATGTCCGGCGCCGACATGGTGCCGCGCGAAGAGTTCGAGGTGGTGCGCGACATGGCCATCAAGGCCCGCGCCGAGCAGGATGGCCTGCAAAAGCGGGTCGAGGCGCTGGAAGCCCAATTGGCCGCCCTGGCCCCCAAGGCCCCGGCGAAGCCCAAAGCCCCCGCCAAGGCCCCCGCCAAGGCCAAAGCGGCCAAGCCGTCAGCCGAATAGGACCGCGCTGGCGGCGCCTGTCGCCCGGCCGGTGGCGATGGGGGCCTGCATTTCGGCCAGCACGGTTTCCAGGCCGGTCAGGCAGGCCATGACATGGGCGGGCGAGGCACTTTGGCCCATCAGGCCGATGCGCCACACCTTGCCGGCCAGGGCGCCCAGACCGGCGCCGATTTCCAGTCCGAAGCGGGACAGCAATTGCGCCCGCACCGCCGCCTCGTCGATGCCGTCAGGGACAGTGACGGCGTTCAGTTGCGGCAAACGATGGGCGGGGGCGACCGGCAGGGTCAGGCCCATGGCTTCCAGCCCGGCCACCAGGGCGCGGTGCTGCAGCGCGTGGCGCTCCCAGGACGTCTCCAGCCCTTCTTCCTCCAGCAGCACCAGGCTCTCGTGCAGGCCGTACAGGGCGTTGACCGGCGCGGTGTGGTGATAGGCCCGCTTGGCGCCGCCGCCCCAATATCCCAGCAGCAGGCTGAAATCCAGGAACCAACTGGGGCACTTGGATTTGCGCGCCTTGACCGCCTCGACGGCCTTGGCCGAAAAGGTGATGGGAGACAGGCCGGGCGCGCAGGACAGGCATTTCTGGGTGCCGGAATAAACCGCGTCGGCGCCCCATGCATCGACCGCCACCGGAATGCCGCCCAGCGAGGTCACGGTATCGACGATGGACAGCGCGCCGTGCTTGGCCGCCAGGGCGCACAGGGCGGCGGCGTCCGACTGCACGCCGGTCGAGGTCTCGGCATGGACGAAGGCCAGGGCCTTGGCGCCGGGATGGGCGGCCAGCGCCGCGGCCACCTTGGCCGGATCGACGGGCGAGCCCCAGGAATCCTCGACCAGCACGGCGTGACCGCCCATGCGCTCGACATTTTCCTTCATGCGGCCGCCGAACACGCCGTTGACGCACACCACCACCACGTCGCCCGGTTCGACCAGATTGACGAAGCAGGCCTCCATGCCGGCCGAGCCGGGGCCGGAAATCGGCATGGTCAGCTCGTTGGCGGTGCCGAAAGCCGCTTGCAGCCGGCGCTTGATGTCGTCCATCAGGCCGATGAAGGCGGGGTCGAGATGGCCGATGGTCGGCTGGGCCATGGCCGCCAGCACGCGCGGATGCAGGTCGGACGGGCCGGGGCCCATCAACAGGCGCTTGGGCGGATGGAACGAGGCGGAATTCATGGCGGGTTACTCCTCGGGCCAGATGATCGGCGGGATACGGGTCAACAGCGCCGGCCCCAGAAAGACAGCGCCGTCTTGCAGCGTGACCGGGGCGTTGATGGCCGGGCGGCCCTGCGCGTCGGGTTTGGACAGCATCATCAGCAGGAATTTCATGGTGTTGGCGGCGTCGGGCTGGATCAGCCCTGCTTCGGCCAACTGGTCCAGCAGCACCGGCAGGCCGCGCACCCGGGTCGAAAGTGCCGCCAGCGGCTGGCCGGCCGGGTCCAGGGCTAGGGTGCCCTCGCCGTCCAGGGCCAGCTTGCCCCATTCGATCGCCAACCGGGTCAGCTCGACGGTGCCGCCCGACGCCGCCCAATCCTTCAGCGAACGCGGCCGGGCATCGACGGGAAGGGCGCCCTTCCACTGGGCGGCCAGGTCGACCGAGCCGATGGTGCGGCCCAGGAAGGCCGGCACCTCGTCGGCCAGGGTCAGCTCGCGCACGGCAAGGCGCGCCTGGAATGTGGAGGTCTGGTGGTCGATGATGGCGGGCGCGAGTGGTGTCGCCGACAGCTCGATCCGCCCGGCCTGCCAGCCGGCGGTGGCGATGCCGTCGCCGGTCACCGCGACATCCTCGAGCCGGCCGGCCAGGTCCAGGCGCACCAGGGCGGTCAGGGTCTCGGCCGCCAACTCGAGCTCGCCATGGGGCGAGGTCAGGCGATGGTGGCCGGGCGCGCTGACGGTGATCCGGGTCAGGTCGAACGGCGAGGCCTGGGCGTTGACCGCATCGGCCTGCCAGCCGATGCCGTTGACGCTCAGGCGCGGCGCCGTCAGGGTCAGGGCCAGGCGGAACGGGAAGCCCGAGGTCTCGGCGCTTTCCCATTGGGCGCCGACGCGTGCCGCCCATTCATCCAGCCCCTTGCGCAAGGTACCCGCGACATGGAACCAATAGGCCGAATAGGCCGCCGCCAGGACGGTCAGGGCGGCAACCAGGATCGGCAACGGGCGACGCAGGGTCATGACTTCATCCAACGCCAACGGGGCGAGTGATTCGTCTACTCCGCCCGCCGGCTCGACGCAAGGCGATCCGGACGTGTGGGTGTTCGCCTACGGCTCGCTGATGTGGCGGCCCGACTTCCGCCCGGCGGAAATCCGCCCGGCCCGGCTGGCCGGCTGGCACCGGGCGATGTGTGTGCTGTCGACCATCTATCGCGGCACCGAACAATGCCCCGGCCTGGTGCTGGGGCTCGATCGCGGCGGCTCGTGCGTCGGCCGGGCGCTGAAGGTCGCAGGCGTCGATTGGCCGGCGGTCAAGGAGATGCTGGATGCCCGCGAATTGGTGACCGGGGTCTATCTGCCGCGCTTCCTGCCGGTGCGATTGTCCGACGGCCGCCGGGTGCCGGCCTATGCCTATGTGGTCGATCGCGACCATGGACAATATTGGTCCGGCCCGCAATCCGAGGCGGTGCGGCTGGTGCGCCAGGGCGAGGGCAAGGGCGGGCGGGCTCGCGACTATCTGGCCGCCACCGTCGAGCATCTGGATCGCCTGGGCATCCACCGGACGGCCATGCACCGCCTGCTGCGCCTGGTGGGGGAATGATCAAGCCTCGGAGTCTGAATGTCCGTGGATGGTCTTGCCGCAATGGGGACAGGGATGGGGGTGACGCACGGCGTCTTCCAGCACCAGCGAGGCCTCTTCCTCCGACAGGCCCAGGCGCAGGCGGGTGTCGTCGAGCAGGCGGCGTTCGCGCTTGGTGATGGCGCCGTCTTCCAGGGCGCGCTCGACCGCCTCGCGATATTCCTCGCGGCGCATGCGCATCTGCTCGGAAAAGCCCGAGGCCAGCACACCGGTCGGAAGCGCGATCATGCCGATACCCAGCACGGCGGTCAGGCCGCCCAGCAGCCGGCCCAGGGGCGTGATCGGCACCATGTCGCCATAGCCCAAGGTGGTCAGCGTCACCACGCTCCACCACATCGAGGTGGGGATGTCGGCGAAGACATGGGGTTGGGCGCGGTGCTCGAACAGGTACATCAGGGCCGAGGTGAAGACCAGCACCACCGCGATCACGAACAGCACGGCGCCGATGGCGCGGGCTTCCTGGCGCGCCACCGCCACCATGACGTTGATGGCCATGGAATAGCGGCCCAGCTTGAACACCCGGAGCACGCGCAGCACGCGGATGGCCCGAAGGTCCATCTCGACGAACATGCCCAGATAGAAGGGCAGGACGCTCAGCAGATCGACGATGGCCATCGGCGACACCATCCAGCGCAGCCGTCCCCATACCGGATGGCGATAGCGCGGCTCGTCCATTTCGACCGCCGTCCACAGGCGCAAAAGGTACTCGACCGAGAACACCGCTACCGAAAACAGATCGAAGACGTGGAAGGCCGGACCATGGGCGATGGCCAGGTGCTCCATGGATTCCAGCACCACGGCGATGACGTTCAGCACGATCATCACGATCAGGAACCAGTCGATCACCTTGACCAGGCGGTCGTCGTGGCCTTCGCCGCCCAGCATGTGATAGACCGTGCGCCGCGCCGTGCGGGCATGGCGGGGGCGGTGGTGCTGGACGCGCGGACGCGGGTGCGGGTTGATGGTGGCGGGCATGACGCATCAAAATAGCCGGGCGGGCCGGGCCTCGCAATCGCCGTGGAAACATGCCAAGTTCAGCCGGTGACGAAAGTTCTGGCTCTTTGGCTGGGACCGCCGCTAAATTAGAAAAAAATGATATGACGGAGACGGGGATGCCGGCAGGCAAGGTTTTTCTGGTCGGAGCCGGTCCCGGCGACCCCGACCTGCTGACGGTCAAGGCGTTGCGGTTGATCCAATCGGCCAAGACGGTGGTGTTCGACCGTTTGGTCAGCCCCGAGATCATGGCCCTGATCCCTGAATCGGCCGAATGCATCTATGCCGGCAAGCAGATGTCGAACCACCATCTGGTGCAAGACGAGATCAACGCCCTGCTGGTCAGCCTGGCCGGCGAGGGGCGCGAGGTGGTCCGCCTGAAGGGCGGCGACCCCTTCGTGTTCGGTCGCGGCTCGGAAGAGGCCGAGGTGCTGGCGCGTGAAGGCATCGCCTTCGAGGTGGTGCCGGGCATTTCGTCGGCTTCGGGCTGTGCCACCTATGCCGGCATTCCGCTGACCCATCGCGGCCTGGCGCAAGGGGTGCGGCTGCTGCCCGGCCACACCAAGGACGGCAAGCCCTTGGATTACGACTGGGCCAAGCTGGCCGATCCCGACTGCACCCTGGTCATCTATATGGGTCTCAACAGCCTGGACCATATCGCCGACGAGCTGATGAGCGCCGGCTTGGCCTCGGACATGCCGGCGGCGGCGATCGAGAACGGCACCACGCCGCGCCAGCGCACCATTGTCGGCACTATCGGCAGTCTGCCGCGCCTGACCCTCGAGGCCAAGATGAAGGCGCCGACCCTGATCGTCATCGGCCGCGTCGTCGGCCTGGCCGGGCAGCTCGACTGGTTCGGAGCCCGGCAATGAGCCCCGGCCCGGCCATTTTGCTGGTCGGGCACGGCTCGGCGCGCCATCCGGACAGTGCGGCGCCCATCCTGGCGCTGGCCCGGGCGCTGCGACAACGCGGCGCGTGGTCCGATGTCCAGGCCGCCTTCATGAAGCAGGACCCCGGGCTGGACGGCGCCCTCGATCGCCTGACCGCGTCCGACGTGGTGATCGTCCCGGTGTTCGCCGGCAAGGGCTATTACACCGACACGCTGATCCCCAGGGCGTTGGGACTGGACGGGCCGGTGACCCGCAAGGGCGGGCGGGTGCTGCGCCTGACCGAGCCGGCCGGCGGCCATCCCCGCATTCCCGATCTGATGGCGGCGCGTGCCCTGGCGGTGGCCGAAGCGGCCGGCCTGCAGGGGGGCGACACCAGTCTGCTGCTGATCGCGCATGGGTCGTCGCGGCCGGGTGGGGCGGGCGACACGCCCAGGGCCATCGCCGCCGCCATCACCCGGACCAACCGCTTCGCCGAGGTGGCGCTGGCCTTTCTGGAACAAGCCCCGTTCGCCGCCGACTGGCCCGATCTGGTGGCCGGCCGCCAGGTGGTCGCCCTGCCGCTGCTGGTGGCGCAAGGCATGCACGCCAGCCAGGACATCCCGCCCTTGTTCGGTCTGGTGTCGGGCCAGACCGGCCCGGTCGAAAGCCACGGCCGCATCGTCCGCCTGGCCTCGGGCCTGGGGGCGGAACCCGACCTGATCGACATCATCGCCGAAATGGCGACGGCGGCTTTGGCGTGACGCGCCCGTAGCCGGGCTCGCTCAATCGCCGCGCGGGCTCAACCCAGCGCATCATCCATATGGGCGGCATCGATTTCCACCAGGCGCGGCCCATCGGTCCACACCAGGGCGCAGCGGATGCGTTTGCCGGGATAGATGCAGGCCAACGCCAGCCGATAGGCGGCCATCTGCTTGACGTAAATAGCCGGAATCGGATCGCCGGCCGCTGGCGGGCGGCGGTTGGTCTTGTAATCGACCACCAGCACCTCGTCGGCGGTGACCACCAGACGATCGACCCGGCCGGAAATCGCCCGGTTGTCGCCGACCAGGCCGACGATGGGCACCTCGGCGCGGCTGCCGGGCGCGAACAGGGGCGCGAAGCGGGGGTGGTCCAGGATGTCGGCGACTTCGCCGGCGATGGTCAGGGCCTGGCCCGAATCGCGGATGCCCGACTTGTTCAGGAAGCGGATGGCGGCCTTGGCCCGGCCCTCGCGCGGGATTTCGGGCAATAATTCCAGCAGGCGATGGATCAACCGGCCGCGCTGGAAGCGGGCATTGCCGTCGGCGCCGCCCAGTGGCGAGCGGACCGGCGGTTCCTCGCCCTCGGGGGCCGACGGCGCCAGCGGGCGCGGCGGGGCCGGCTCGGGCGGCGGCGAAAGCCGCAGCCATGACGGTTCCGGCAGGTGCGCCAAGCCTTGCGCGTCCAGCGACATGGCCTTGCGGTCGGGCGGGGCCGTCTGCGGGCAGGTCAGCCGCAGGATGGTGGCGGTCTCGGTCTCGGCGGCGGCGGCCAGGAAGGAATCCTCGACCGGTTCGGCCAACGGTTCCAGTCCGGCCTTGACCAGCTTGTACCAGCATGCCGCCGGGGCTTGGCGCTTGGTTTCCCAGCCGCAGACGATCAAGCGATCCTCGGCCCGGGTCATCGCCACATAGAGCAGGCGGCGATATTCCCGTTCGGCCGCCAGCTTGCGGGCGGCGCGCGCGGCGGCGCACATGGAATCGTCGGATTCGGCGCTGGGCGGCCACAGCAGCATTTCCTGCTCGGGCGGACCGCTCCACAGCAGGCGCGGCCCCTTGGTCGGCATCTGCAAGGTGTCGGGCAGGAAGACGATGGGGGCCTGCAGGCCCTTCGAGCCGTGCACGGTCATGATTCGCACCGCGTCGCGTCCGCCTTGTTCCAGGTCGCGCTTGATCTCGACGGCGCCTTGTTCCAGCCAGCGCAGGAACCCTTGCAGGCTGGGCGGGTGGCCGCGCTCGAAGGCCAGGGTCAGGTTGACGAATTCGTCGATGGGGTCGGCGGCGTCGGGGCCCAGCCGGGCCAGCAGCGCCCGCTTGCCGCCCTTGGGCCCCAGGATGTGGGCGAACAGGTCGGCCGGCCCCAGCCGGTCGGTCAGGGCCATCAGGCCGGTCAGATAATCCAGCGCGGCGGCGGCTGTCCGGTCGAAGCCGGCGCGCCGCTGCAACGCCTCCCACAGCGGGACCGGGCCGCGATTCCACGCCAGCTCGAACAATTGCTCCTCGGTCAGGCCGACCAGGGGGCCTTTCAGAACGGTGGCCAGTGTCAAATCGTCCTCGGGCAGCAGCAACACCGCGCCCAGCGCCATCAAATCCATCACCGCCAATTGCTCGGTCAGCACCATGCGGTCGGCGCCGGCCACCGGCACCGCCAGCGCCTTCAACTCGCGCACCAGATCCTCGACGAAGCCGCCGCGCCGGCGCAGCAGCACCATGACGTCGCCGGCCCGGATCGGGCGCCCCTGGCTTTCCAGCATCTCGCCCCCGACCATGGCGGCAATGCGGCCGGCCACCAACCGGGCCAGACGGGTGCTGGGCGAATCGCCCTTGATGCGCTCGATCGGCGGCTTCCACGGCGGCGGATCATCGACGGCGCGCGGGCTGACCGGCGGCCACAGCTCGACCAGGCCGGCCTGGCCCTGGCGGAAGGCGATGTGGCGCTGGTCGTCGCCTTGCTCGGGCTCGAGCACGCCGTCGCGGGCCGGGCCGGTGAACACCGCATCGACCGCGTCCAGCACCGCTGACGTCGAGCGGAACGACAGGTTCAAGGGGATTTCCGCCCAATCCTGGCCGGCGGCGGGCACATGTTCGGCGAACAGCCGGCGCATGGAATCGAAGGCGGCCGGGTCGGCGCGCTGGAAGCTGTAGATCGATTGCTTGACGTCGCCGACGGCGAAGATGGTGCGCACCAACTCGCGGCTGCCGCGGCCGGCGAAGAATTCGGCGGTCAGGCGTTCCACCACCGCCCATTGGTCGGGGTTGGTGTCCTGGGCCTCGTCGATCAAGACGTGGTCGATGCCGCCGTCCAGCTTGTAAAGCACCCACGGCGCCACCCCGGGATGGGCCAACAGGTCGCGGGCGGCCAGGATCAGGTCGTCGTAATCCATCACCGCGCGGGCGCGCTTGCGGGTCTCGTAACCGGCCAGCAGCGCTTGGCCTAGGGTCAGAAGCGCTAAGGTGGCCTGGCCGACCCGGACCGACTTCAGACGATCGGTCAGCCGCAGGACCCGTTCGGCCTCGGTGGCGAGGACAGCCTCGACACCCGGGACCGCCAGCACCTTCTTGGTCGCCAGCGACTTGCGGATGGTGCCGTCATTGGTCAGGAACACCCGGACCCACTCGTCCAGCGCATCGGCTCGGCGCTCGGGCGCGGCCAGCCAGGCGGCCATGGTCTCGCCCTTGCGGGCATCGGCGTCGGACCCGTTCAGCAGGGCCTGGGCGGCGTGGACCAGGGCAGCGCGGTCGAAGGCATGGTCGGCGGTGGCGGCCCGGATGACCGCGTCGGCGCTGTCGGTGGTTTCCAGGCCCAGGGCCGACCACAAGGCATCCTTCAAGCCGACCAGGCCGCCATGGCGATCGATCAGCCGGCGCAGGCGGCCGCGATCACCGGCCAGTTCGGCCATCAATTCGGGAAAGGCGGTTTCGTGCACCAAGCGGGTCACCGCGCCCAGTGCCTCGGCCAGGGCCGGATCGGCGCCGTCGCGGGCCTGGGTCAGCACCTCGTCCTTGGAATCTTCCAGCAATTCGCCGGCATCTCGTTCGTCCATCACCTGGAAATGCGGCGCCAGGCCGGCTTCCAGCGGGAAGCGGCGCAGCAGCGATTGGCAAAAGGCGTGGATGGTTTCGATATGCATGCCGCCCGGCGCGTCCAGCACGGCGGCGAACAATCGCCGCGCCCGGGTCTGCTCGATCTCGGTGGCGTCGCGGCCCAGCAGGGTGACCAGGTCTCGGGCCAGCTGGGCATCGGCGGCGGTGGCCCAGCCGGCCAGCCGGCCGTTGATGCGGATGCTCATCTCGGCGGCCGCCGCCTTGGTGAAGGTCAGGCACAGGATGCAGGCGGGCGGGGTGCCGGCCAGCAGCAGGCTCAGCACCCGGTCGGTCAGCACCTTGGTCTTGCCGGTGCCGGCGCTGGCCGCCACCCACACCGACGAAGCCGGGTCGGCGGCCAGGCGTTGGCGGGTGGTGGCATCGTCAAGCAGGGCGGTGGATGGGGTGGTCATGGCCCCCAACTATAACCTGTGAACAATACGGAGGCAGCAGCCTTTCCATTGACGGCTGCGGGCGCGATAATGGCGGCCAATGGCGTGGGGGAAGACGATGTCTTACAGATGGATGAGGTCGGCGTGGTTCCTGGCGGTGGGGCTGGCGACCCAGTGGGCCGCGGGCACCCTTGGCGCCGCCGAGGTCCGGGTGGCGGTCGGGTTGTTCCTGCCGCCCTATGTGATCGCCGACGAGTGGCGCGGCATGGAATACGACATCGTCCGTCGCGCGCTGGAGCTTGAAGGTCACACCATCGTTCCGCAGCCGACCTATCTGGCCCGCGTCGCCAAGGATCTGGAGCACGGTGCGGTCGATGCGGCGATGCCGGTCCAGGTCCGGGCCGGGGCCAAGGAATTCTATTCCGAGCCGCACATCCAGTATCAGAATTTCGCCATCACCCTAAGGTCCAGCAACCTGGAGCTTAGGAAGATCGGCGACCTGGCCGGGCGCTCGGTGGTGGCGTTCCAGGAGGCCTCGCGCTATCTGGGGCCGGAATTCGAGGCGATGGCCAAGGCCAATCCCAATTACCGGGAAGAGGCCAAGCAGGTGGTTCAGCCGATCCTGCTGTTCCACGGCCGGACCGAGGTGGTGGTGGCCGACCGTTTCATCTTCAACTGGTTCGCGTCGTCGCCGGAAGTCCGCCAGAAGGTCGATGTCACCCAGCCCTTGCGCTTCCACCCGTTGTTCCCGCCCACCGACTACCGGGTCGCCTTCCGCGACGAGGCCTTGCGCGACGCCTTCAATCGCGGTTTGAAGCGCTTGAGGGACAGTGGCGAATACCAGCGGATCATGGACAATTACGACCGGACCTTGACCGCCGCCCTGCCGAAATAGGGCTGGAGCGCCGAGCATAAAATCCGGATCAGCTTTTCTTGATGGTCATTGCCGGGCTTGACCCC
>NZ_CACVCE010000024.1:0-35504 GCF_902729445.1 Magnetospirillum sp. LM-5
GATGCCGGTCCAGCGCCGCACCGTGGTACGAAGGTCTCGGCACCACGCGGTCAGATCCGGCACCGCCATGCGGTCAAGGTCGAGAAAGCACTCGTCGATGCTGTAGACCTCCACCGCCGGGGCGTGATCGGCCAGCACCGACATGACCCGTTCGCTGAGATCGCCATAGAGGGCGTAATTGGAGGAAACGGCGATCACGCCACCTTCTTCCGCCAACCGACGCACCTTGAACCACGGCTCCCCCATGCCGATCCCCAGGGCCTTGGCCTCGTTACTGCGGGCGATTACGCAGCCGTCGTTGTTGGACAGCACCACAATGGGCTTGCCCTCCCAGGCCGGGTTAAATGCCCGCTCACAGGAGGCGTAGAAGTTGTTGCAGTCGACCAGACCGATGGTGGGCATGACGGATCACCTGGGGCAATGGCCGGTGATCGAATAGGTGACGACGCCCCAGATCATCACGCCCTCTTCCGGGTTGATGACCAGGGGTGGAAATTCGGGGTTCTCTGGGGCCAGCAACCAGCACCCATGCTGGTGGACGAGCCGCTTGACGGTTAGTCCGCCGTCCAACGTGGCCACGACCACGTCGCCCGCCTGTGGTTCGATGGCGCGGTCGACGACCAGCAGGTCTCCGCTATTGATCCCAGCCCCTTGCATGGACGGGCCATCGGCACGGCAGAAGAAGGTCGAGGCCGGGCGGCGGACGAGCAGCTCGTAAACATCCAGCCGCTTCTCGGCGTGATCCTGAGCCGGACTGGGGAAGCCCGCCGGCACTGTTTCAAAGCACGGCAGGGAAAGCGGGGCGACAGGTTCGAAGATCGGGATGATTCGGAACATACAAAGAACATACGTAATCGCGCCGCAGTGATCAATGCCGACAAAGATTTAATCCGCGTACCGCAACTTACGAAGCGCCACCGAATGATCCGGCACCCGATTGTGAGGTGTCGTCGCATCTGGCTAGCTCCTCGCAGTTACCCAATGCCGGGCGGAAATCTCCTGGCAGTAAACTGCGAGACACGGCGATGCCAAACGCCCTCAACCCCGACCGCATGAGTGCCCCAGAACGCCTGGATGAAGTGGCGGATATTCTGGCGGCTGGCCTCATCCGGCTGAAGACCCGGAAGTCCAGGGCTTTATCTGCTGACACCAGAGATAGTCGCCTCGACTTCACGCCCCCCCAGAGCGGTCATGTCCTCGTCAACCGACGGAGGAAATGCCCGTGATTCAAGACCCCCTGCTGGCCCGATTGGCCGCCCTGAAGACCTCGCCCATACCGGATCTGAAAGCCCAATGGCGCGACTTATTCGAATCCGAACCGCCGCCCTACAACCGCACCTTCCTGGAAAGCCGATTGGCCTATCGTCTCCAGGAACTGGCCTATGGCGGGCTGGCGGTGACCACCATCGCCCGACTGGAAAACATGGCCGAGGACTTCGAGGCCACCAAGGGGCGCCGCAAGAAGGAACATGACCGTCCCATCGCGGGCACCCGGCTGGTACGCGAATGGAAGGGCGTCGAGCACTGCGTCACCGTCCGCGAGGACGGTTTTGAATACCAGGGCCGACCCTACCAGTCGCTCTCGGCGGTGGCTCGTGCCATCACCGGCACCCGCTGGAACGGCCACCTCTTCTTCGGCTTGAAGAACCATAGGACAAAAGCATGAAACCCGCCGGAACCAAGCCGATCCGCAAGCTGCGCTGCGCCGTCTACACCCGCAAGTCTACCGAGGAAGGGTTGGACATGGAGTTCAACAGCCTCGACGCTCAGCGCGAGGCTTGCGAAGCCTATGTGGCCAGCCAGAAGGCCGAGGGCTGGGTGCTGGTGCCGACCCATTACGACGATGGTGGCTTCTCCGGTGGAACCCTGGAGCGCCCCGGCTTGAGGCGTCTACTGGCCGACATCGACGCCGGGCTGGTCGACGTGGTGGTGGTCTACAAGATCGACCGCCTGTCGCGTTCCCTGATGGATTTCTCCAAGCTGGTCGAGGTGTTCGACCGCAACGACGTCACCTTCGTCAGCATCACCCAGTCCTTCAACACCACCACCAGCATGGGGCGCCTCACCCTCAACATCCTGCTGTCCTTCGCCCAGTTCGAGCGCGAGGTTATCGGCGAGCGCGTCCGCGACAAGGTCGCGGCATCGCGACGCAAGGGGATCTGGATGGGCGGGCCGGTGCCGTTCGGCTATCGCTGCGCCGACCGTAAGCTGCTGGTAGTCGAGGACGAAGCTGCCATCGTGCGGATGATCTTCGAGCGCTTCATCCGTATCGGTTCCGCCACCCTGCTGGTGAAGGAATTGGCCGAGGAAGGCATCAACCGCCGAGGCAAGAAGCTGGACAAGGGTGGTCTCTACAAGCTGCTGGCCAATCCGCTTTATATCGGCAAGGCGGTCCACAAGGGCGTGGCCTATGACGGCGAACACGAGGCCATCATCGACCAGGCCCTTTGGGACAAGGTCCGTGCCGTGATGGAAGTCAGTCCACGCACCCGTGCGGGCCGCACCAGGGCGCAGACCCCTGCGCTGCTGAAGGGATTGATCTTTGCCCCTGGCGGTCGCGCCATGACGCCCGCCCATACCCGCAAGGGCGGGAAGCTGTATCGCTACTACGTCACCATGAACGTGATCAAGGAAGGCCCGGATGCCTGCCCGGTTGGGCGCGTGCCTGCCGCTCAGGTCGAAAACACGGTCATCGACCAACTGCGCTCCCTGCTGCGCACCCCCGAGGTGGTGGCCCGCACCTGGAAAAGCGTCCGCGCCGAGGGCGAGGACATGACCGAACGCGAGATCGCCACCACCCTGGGTCAGCTTGATCCCCTCTGGGACGAACTGTTCCCCGCCGAGCAGGCCCGCATCGTCCAGCTTCTGGTGGAACGGATCGATCTCTCGCCCCAGGGCATCAATATCAGCCTGCGGACCGATGGGCTGGCCCGGCTTGCCGGGGACTTGAAACCGGGCAAGGGTCGGAGGGCTGCGGCATGACCTCCGTATTCGTGCCCATGACCTTCCGCCGCATCGGCGGCCGCAAGCAGATCGTCCTGCCCGACGGCAGCCTGTACAACCCGGAAACACGGGTGCCGGTGGACAGCCCTATTGTCCGCTCACTGGCCCGTGCGTTCCGCTGGCGGCGCCTGCTGGAGTCGGGGCGCTATGCCTCGATCAACGAACTGGCCAAGGCCGAACGCGTCGATCGTGCCTTCGCCAGCCGCGTACTCCGCCTGACCTTGCTGGCCCCCGACATCGTCGAGGCGATCCTCGCCGGTCGTCAGCCCGAGAAGCTCACCGTGCGGGCGCTGCTGGAACCGTTTCCAGCGGAGTGGGCGGAGCAGCGGCGGATGTTGAGCCTCGGCGAATGACCACATTGCGCCCATTGTGGGCGTTCAATGATTTGAATGCCGCGCTGAGAACCGGCCATTGGGAGAAGGCTCAGGCGACTTAGCGCACTGCCACCGTAATCCCGGGAATGCAGGAGCGCGCAATTGCCTCGATGGCTGAGGGTGCCGACTATAGGCCGGGCTCCGGCTGGTTGACATCGGCCTGGACGTGAAGGTGCCGGAAGACTTCGTGTTGCCGACCGAGGATGTCCGCTTGCTGGGGACCGTCCGCACCAACCGCAGCCTGTCGCGCAATCTTGGGATGACCTGCGGCCGCGACGAGGTGACCGAGGTAGAGACGGTTACCGTCCGTGACATCCTGGGCGACTTGGCGGGCGACCAGAAGCTGGTCGAGGCCATGCGAATCTGCTCGGTCTAACGAACGACCGCCCTCTATACAAAACCTTATTGCGCTTAGGAGGTAACTCGCGTATATGACGCGGTGCACCAGAGAATAGGAAGGGCCGGCGAGACGGTTCAGGTCTCCCGGCCTTTTTCTATGCTTTCCCGCTGCCTATCGAGCAAACAGCGGGGCAATGCCCTTATTCACAAGGCCGACGGTTATACGCGGCCTGGCGTGGCGGTCAAGCTCTTTTTTCATCCTGGCGGGCAAAGGAGGCCCGCAGACCATGACCGTTTCCAAACACGCCAGCCAGTATGAACTGGCCCTCATTCCTCACAAGTACCAGGGCGAACTGATCGCCCAACGCCCCACGGATGGCTACATCAACGCCACCGCCATGTGCAAGGCAGGCGGCAAGTTGCTTGGCCACTACCTCGAAAACGGCAGCACGCAGAAATTCCTCGGCGTGCTGACGGCCGATATCGGAATTCCGATATCGGACCTAATCCAGAAGGCCAAGGGCGGCGACCCGGGCAAGCAAGGCACCTGGGTTCACCCCCAGGTGGCCATCGACCTTGCTCAGTGGATCTCGCCCGAGTTCCGGGTGCAGGTCTCGAAGTGGATCTTCGAGTGGATGTCCGGCGCGACTTCCACGCGCGTGACCCATGACTACGTTCAGCGCTACAGCATGAACGCCGCGCGGGTTCCGCAAGGGCACTTCTCGATTATCTCGGTGGTGTACCAGGACCTGTACGGCCCCCTGGAACACGCCGGCAAGATCATCGCCGACAAGGCGGCCAATGGCACCGCCATCTGCCCAGACATCAGCGTCGGCCGCGTTTTCGCAGAATGGCTCCGCGACAACCATCCGAACCGGGCCGACGACTATACCACTTACTCCCATGTGTACTTGGACGGCCGCGTCATCCCGGATGCCCGGGCATATCCGTGGGACATGTACCCGCTGTATCGCCAGTTCTGGGAAACCGTTTGGCTGCCTCAGCGGTCGTCCGGCTACCTGAAGCCGCGCGACCCCGCAGCGGCCGCCCTCCTGCCCACCATACTCCCGGCGCCCGCGCCGAAGAAGAAGGTCGGCAAGAAGTAGTGCGTCCACGTCCTCCGCCAGGAGGGTGAAACCTATGTGGACGACCTATGTGGACATCAAGAAGCCCGGCCTAAAAAGCCGGGCTTTTTTCAATTGGTTAGCGCTTATTCGAAAATTGGTGGGGGGTTACAGTGACACTGCACCTAATTCAAAGGTCCACTTAATCCACTGTCGGCTCGAAACCCGCCCTTCCGCTTCCGGCCCAAATCGGTAATTCCGCGTGACCGCACCATGTTGCCAAGTGCTGCGGGCCCACCAACTCTTCTGTCACCAGACTCTATCCATCCCCCATCAACCCGCCCAAACGACACACCGCAACATTTTTCTTGCATCGCCGTAAATACAACGACTTCCCAATCTGTTGATACAAAGCGACGTGTCAACAGGTCTGGAGAATAAACAGTACCTGAGAGAGAATTCGGCCCATTGCGGGCAGGCCCGTGTCAGCAGCCAGACACGCCAGCGCCGCGCAGAACTTTGGGATATCCAAAGCCGCGACGGTCCTGTAGAGCCAGTTTTCTTTAAGAGAATGGCGTCCCCAAGGGGATTCGAACCCCTGTCGCCGCCGTGAAAGGGCGGTGTCCTAGGCCTCTAGACGATGGGGACGTCGCGAGGTGAGGGCGTCTAGATACAGGGGGTGGGGGGGGAAATCAAGTGGCTTTTGGGAAAAAATCACCGGGCCGGCGCGGCATCATCGACCACCAGCTGGACCGAGGTGGTTCCTTGCCACGAATCAGCCCGAAGAGTCCCCGCCAAATGGAAAGTCTGGCCGGCGGAACGCAGCAGCGCCAGACCCATGTCGCTGTCGGCGGCGCGAAACGCAATCGCCTTCAGGCGCTGGCCGCCCTGCCCCGCCAGGATCAGTCGCACATGGCCTTGGCCCACCACGTCGGCCTTGACGATACGAGCCGCCGACACCGCGAAGCGCGGCTCGGCATTGCCCGCCCCGAACGGGCCGATCTGCTTCAAGGTCTCGATCAGATCCGTCGTGCAGCCGGCGCAATCCAGCGCGCCGTCCAACTCCAGCACCGGCACCAGCTCGCCGGTCAGCTGGGCCTGCAGGCGCTCGGCCAGGAAGGTCTTGAAATCGGCCAGGCGTTCGCGTGCCACGGTGAAGCCGGCCGCCATGGCGTGGCCGCCGCCCGCCTTCAAGATGCCGGCCTGGCGGGCGGCGATGATTGCCGCCCCCAGGTCGAGACCGGCCACCGAGCGGCCCGAGCCCTTGCCCTCGCCGCCTTCCAGAGCGATCACACAGGCCGGCCGGGCATAGCGTTCCTTCAGACGGCCGGCGACGATGCCGATGACGCCGGGATGCCAGTTCTCGCCGGCCGCGACCAGCAGCGGCAAGCCGTCGTCGGGGCGGCCTTCCACCTGCTCGATGGCTTCCAGCAGCACGGCGGCCTCGATCTCCTGGCGCTCGCGGTTATAGCCGTCCAGACGCCGGGCCATTTCCGCCGCCTCCAAGGGGTCGTCGCAGGCCAGCAGGGTGTGGCCCAACGGCGCCTCGCCGACCCGGCCGCCGGCATTGACGCGCGGCCCCAGCACATAGCCCAGGTGATAGGCGTCCGGTCGCTCGCGGATGCCGGCGATGTCGGACAACGCCGTCAGACCGGCATTGGCCCGCTTGGCCATCACCTTCAGGCCTTGCGTCACCAGGGCGCGGTTGACGCCCTTCAGCGGCACCACGTCGCACACCGTGCCCAAAGCCACCACGTCCAGCCATTGCAGCGGATCGGGCATGGCGCGCCCCTGGTACCAGCCTGAATCCTTCAACACCCGGTTGACCGCCACCACCAGCAGGAAGGTCACGCCGACCGCCGCCAGATGGCCGTGCGGGCTGTCCTCGTCAACGCGGTTGGGATTGACCAGTGCGAAAGCCGCCGGCAGATCAGGCTCGGCCTCGTGATGATCGACCACCACCACGTCCAGGCCGGCCTCGGCGGCCCCCTTCAATGGCTCGTAGGCGGTGGTGCCGCAATCGACCGTCACCACCACCCCGACACCGGCATCCTTCAAGCGCAGCAGGGCCGGCAGGTTGGGGCCATAGCCCTCGGCGATACGGTCGGGGATGTGCACCTGGACCGTGGCGCCGGCCGCGCGCAGGAACCGGGCCAGCAACGCCGACGAGGTGGCGCCATCGACGTCGTAATCGCCGAAGATGCCGATGGCTTCACCGCCCTGCACCGCGCGGGCGATTCGCCGGGCCGCCTTGTCCATGTCCTTCAGATGGAAGGGATCGGGCAGCAAGGCGCGAAGGGTGGGCGCCAGGAAGGTTTCAGCGTCGGCCAGACCGACGCCCCTGGCCGCCAACACCCGCCCCACCACCTCGGGCAGTCCCAGGCGTTGCGAGAACGTCAGGGCCAGACGCGAATCCCCTCCGCTTTCCTGCCAGCGCCGACCGGTCAGCGACCGCTCAACCCCCAGGAAGGCGGGGCCGGTGGTCATGGGTCCTGATGCAGCAGGATGTGGCGCTTGAAGTCGTGCCGCGCCGTCATCTTGCGCACCGTCCCGGTGGCCGAGCGCATGACCAGCGAATGACTGACCGCGCCGCCGTCGAACAGGGTCACACCGTCCAGGATGTGACCACTGGTGATGCCGGTGGCGGCGAACATCACATGGCCCTTGACCATGTCGTCCAGGTCGAACTTGCGCGTCAGATCGGCAAAGCCGGCACGACGCGCCCGGCCTCGCTCTTCCTCGTTCCTGAGCAGCAAGCGGCACTGCATGCGCCCGCCCAGGCATTTCAGGCCGGCAGCCGCCAGCACGCCCTGGGCGGCACCGCCCGAGCCCATGTAAAGGTCGATGCCGGTTTCCGGCAGGCCGGTGGCGATGGCCCCCGACACGTCGCCGGCCTCGATCAGCACGACGCGGGCGCCGGCTTCGTAGATGCGGCCCAGCATGTCGGTGTGGCGCGGCCGATCCAGCATGCACACGGTCAAGGCCGACACCGGCACGCCCTTGGCCTCGGCGACGCGGGCGACCATCATTTCGGCCGGCAGGTCCAGATCCAGCACGCCTTCGGGCACATCCGGACCGGCGGCGATCTTTTCCATATAGACACCGCTGGGCACCTGCAGGAACGAGCCCTGCTCGGTGGCGGCCACCACCGACAGCGCGTTGTGGCCGGCCTTGGCGCAGATGGTGGCGCCCTCGATGGCGGTCAGCACGATGTCGAGGCGCGGGCCGGTGCCGATTCCGACCTTGCCCGAGCATTCCTCTCCCTCGCCATTGACGACGTTGCCGTCCATGGACAGGCTGTTCAACGCCTCGCGCATCGCCTCGGCGGCGGCCTGGTCGGCGGCACGCTCTTCACCGCGCCCGACCCAGCGGGCGGCGGCCAGGGCGCTGGCCTCGGTGACGCGCACCACTTCCAGGGCAAGGTTGCGGTCAAGCGCGCGCGGCGGCGGGACGAAAAGACGATTGGGCATCGCGGGCTCGTTCATCAAAGGGCTTCGATACGGATGATGCGAGGCTGCTCGACCACCGCGTCGAGAGCGGAAATCCGGGCGACGGCGCGGTTCATCGCCGCCTCCTCGGTGTCGTGCAGGGTCATCACCATCGGCACGCTGTCGGCGGGCGAGCGGGCCGGCTGGATCATCTGTTCGACCGAGACGCCCTCGTCGCGCAAGGCGGCGGCGACTTCGGCCAGCACGCCCGGGCGGTCGACCACCGACAGGCGCATGTAATAGGCGCCGACCCGACGGTCGATCGAGGCCGCGCCTTGCGCCTTGAGGGCGGCAGCCGGCACGCCGAAGGCCGGCACCCGGCAGCCGCGCGCGATGTCGATGATGTCGCCCGCCACTGCCGAGGCGGTCGGACCGGCACCGGCACCGCGCCCTTCATAGATCGAGCGGCCGACGAAATTGCCTTCCGCCACCACCGCATTGAACACCCCGTCGACGGTGGCGATCGGCGCCTTGACCGGCACCATGCACGGATGCACCCGCTGCTCGATGCCGTGATCGGTCATCCGGGCGATACCCAACAGCTTGATGCGATAGCCCAGCAGATCGGCGAAGCGGATGTCGTCGGCGGAAACGTGGCGGATGCCCTCGACATGGACCGAGGCGAAATCCACCGGAGTCCCGAAGGCCAGGCTGGTCAGGATCGACAGCTTGTGGGCGGCGTCGATGCCGTCGATGTCGAAGCTGGGATCGGCCTCGGCATAACCCAGGGCCTGCGCCTCGCCCAGCACGTCGGCGAAGTCGCGGCCAGACTCGCGCATGGTGGTCAGGATATAGTTGCAGGTGCCGTTCAAGATGCCGGTGACCTGGCTGATGACGTTGCCGGCCAGGCCTTCCTTCAGCGCCTTGATGATCGGGATGCCGCCGGCCACCGCCGCCTCGAAGGCCAGCGAGACGCCCTTATCCTCGGCCGCCCGGGCCAGCGCCGCGCCATGATGGGCCAAAAGCGCCTTGTTGGCGGTGACCACATGCCGGCCCTTGGCGATGGCGTTCTCGACCACCTGGCGGGCGATGCCATCCGAGCCGCCGATCACCTCGACCACCACGTCGCACTGGGCCTCGTCGGCCATCTTGGCGGCGTCGTCGTACCATGCCACCGAAGCCGGGATCGCCACGCCGCGGTCGCGGTTGCGGTCGCGGGCCGACACCGCCACCACCTCGATCCGCCGCCCGGCGCGAAGTGCGATGATCTCGGCATTGTCCGACAACAGCTTGACCAGGCCGGCACCGACGGTGCCCAGGCCAGCCACGGCAATCTTCAAGGTCTTCATCAGCAGGTTCCCGCGCGTTTCTTTTCGGAATCTTCCAAGACCTTATCGTACTGGCCCAGGAAGGTCTTGATGTTACGCACCGCCTGCCGGGTGCGCTGGGTGTTTTCCACCAGCCCGATACGGACATGGCCGTCGCCATATTCGCCGAAGCCGATGCCCGGAGCCACCGCCACCTGGGCTTCCCGCATCAACAGCTTCGAGAATTCCAGCGAACCCAGATGGGCGAAGGCCTTGGGGATCGGCGCCCAGGCGAACATGGTGGCCGGCGGACTGGGCACGTCCCAGCCGGCGGCAGCCAGGCCCTCGATGATGACGTCGCGCCGCGCCTTGTACATCTGGCGGATATCCTCGACGCAATCCTGCGGCCCGTTCAGGGCGGCGGCGGCGGCCACCTGGATCGGCGTGAAGGCGCCGTAATCCAGGTACGACTTGATGCGAGCCAGGGCGGCGATCAGCTTCTTGTTGCCGGCGGCGAAACCCATGCGCCAGCCCGGCATGTTGTAGGTCTTGCTCATCGAGGTGAATTCGACGGCGATGTCCTTGGCGCCCGGCACTTCCAGGATCGAGGGCGGCGGCGCCACGTCGAAATAGATTTCCGAATAGGCCAGGTCCGACAGAATCCAGATGCCGTGATGGCGGCAGAAATCGACCACCTGGCCATAGAAATCCAGATCGGCCAGCAGCGCGGTCGGGTTGCTGGGATAGTTCAGCACCAGCGCGATCGGCTTGGGCACCGAATGGCGAACGGCCCGGTCCAGCGCCTTCAGGAATTCGGCGTCGGGCGTGACCGGCACATAGCGGCACGAACCGCCGGCGATGATGAAGCCGTAAGGATGGATCGGATAGCTGGGATTGGGCACCAGCACGATGTCGCCGGGGCTGGTGATGGCATTGGCCAGGTTGGCCAGGCCTTCCTTCGAACCCAGGGTGACGATGCATTCGCTTTCCGGGTCGATATCGACGGCAAAGCGCCGGGCGTAATAGGCCGACAGCGCCTTCCTGAGGCCGGGAATGCCGCGGCTCATGGAATAGCGGTGCGCGCGGGGATTTCGGGCGGCCTCGACCAGCTTCTCGACGATGTGGGCCGGGGTCGGCTGGTCCGGATTGCCCATGCCGAAATCGATGATGTCCTCGCCGGCGGCGCGGGCGCGCGCCTTCATGGCGTTGACCTCGGCGAAGACGTAAGGCGGAAGCCGCTTGATCCGGTGGAATTCCTGGTCGTTGCTCATGGCATCCATCTCGTGACAGACTGCGCCTGCGCGCAGGCAAGGCACTATATCTAGCGTGCACAGGGGGAATAATCACGCGGTTTTTGGGCGCCCCGGCCGCTTGAATCAGGCAAAAGACATGGCGGCACGCTTACGCATTGTATTGGTGTTCGCAACCACCGTCATCGGCCTTTCCCCGGCATGGGGTGGCGACCTTCACCAATTGTGGGACCGACAGTGCGGCGGCTGCCACGGTCATGCCGGACCGTTCGCCCGCCGGTCCCTGGTCGAGGTCGATGGGCGCCTGGTCGGTCGCGCTTCAGGCCGGGACTTGGCCGAACTGTTGACCATCCACAACGGCGGCTACGGCCCCGAAGACATCGCCTCGTTCCGCATCATGCTGGCCGCCCAGTTGGCGACGCCGCCGCTATACGCCGAACGCTGCGGCGCCTGCCACGACACCGCCGCCGAGTTGATCCGCGATCTGGTGATTCGCGGTGACGACGGAGATCTGCGCGGGCGAGCCGGCGGCCATCGACTGGCGGAATTCCTGCCGGCCCATGGCACCCTGTCCGCCGATCAGACCCGGGCGATCATGTCCGTGCTGGATCGCGTGGAATCCGAAGTCAATCACCGCTGATCGTCCGACACCCGCCTGCGGCATCCCCATTCGGCCAGAATGTCGTCGATGGCAGGGGCCACGGCCCAGCGCGCCGCCTCAGGGTCATACCCCTCGGCCAGCAGGCAATCGTAATCGGTGCGAAGATGCCGGATGGTCGCCACCATCGACAGCCAGGCCGCCGCCTCGGGCGAGGCGTTGCTCAGACCGGCAGAATCCATGGCGTGATCAAGAATCGCCATGCGTTCGAAGGCCGGCACACGCGGCACCAGACGATCCAGCGCCCCGGCGATCCGGTCGCGCCGTGCCGTCAAATCACGTCGAGATAGACCTGGGCGCCGGCACCACCCATGCTGGCATAGCTGGGATCGGCGGCCACCATGATCTTGCTGGCCGGCACGCCACGGCGCGACAACTCGCGGGCGACGGCGACGGCGCGATCATTCGAGGCGTCAAGCCCCCCCATCAACTGGTGAACAGCGTCACCGGCCGCGAATTCCGGCGTCGGCGCGAACCCGACCACCCGGACGACGCCACCGGTCTGCTTGTAAAGACGGGCGACCTCGGCGATGGCGGCCCGGTCGGCCGAAGACAGCTTGGCCGACGCCCCGGTGAAGTCGAGCGACGCCACCTGGAAGGACGCGGCCGGAGCGGGAGCCGGAGCCGGGGCCGCAAGGCCCTTGCCGCCGCCACCACGACGACCGGTGGGCGGAACCAAATGAATCGGGGCGTCGTCGGCATAGGCGCCTCCGGCCGAGGCCGGGCGCGGCATCTCGACCATGCCGGGATAGACGCTGGTCTGGGCGGATTCCGCCAGACGCTTCTGGAATTGCTCTTGAATCGGCTTCATCTTGCGGCCGCCGGGCATCGGCACCTGCTCGGGCACATCGGCGCGGGCGGGCGGCTGCATGTTCATGCTGGCGGGCGGGGCATCGGGGCCCAGTTCGCCGCGGGCGGTGGGCTGGCGGCGGTCGGGCGACAGCCGCGGCTGCTCGGCCGCCTGGGCCACCTGGGTTCCAGAACCCGGCAAGTCGCTGGCCTGGACCGCCGGCTTGGGCGGCACCACACCCTGCGCCGAGCTGGCGACCTGGGTGTCGGCCGGCCCGGGCGCGCGCTTGGCCAGCGGCTTGGTCGGCGCGACCTCGCGCGGGACCGGATCGGCATACTTGGCGTTGGAGCGGTCGGCGACCAGGCCCTTGGGAAGGTCCTTGCGGGTGTCCGAGGTGCGCTGCGGCACGGTGTTGACATCCGGGTAGCCTTTGGCGCTCGAGGCCGGGCTGGCCACCTCGGGACGCTCGCGCCCGGTGATCAGGTCGCTGGCGCCCTTGTACCATTCAACCGGGTTGACGGCATCGGGAACCGACGAGCAGGCCGACAGCAAAGCTACCGCCCCGACACCAAAGACTTGCGTCAGCACGCGCCTGGCGCAGCGGCGCCAATCCATCTTCACGCGACCCTTCATGGCTCGACTACCACCCCTGACGTCACAAAAAAATCTTTGAATGGCCAACAAATCCGTCAAGTTCACGTTTAACAGGCCGGCGATCGAAAGTATATAGGGCTATGGGGGGAATTCAAAGGACGGGCCAAGGCCCAGCCTTTCGCACCTCCCCGCCGGCAACCCCTCGGGGTGGCTTGGCCCGGTGCAATAGTGGCGAGGGTTTCCAATGGCTGATGATAAGGGTACCGAGATCAAGATGATCGACCCGGCGGAACTGTCGCAGGCGATGGCCGGCATCGCCGAGCGCAGCCAGCGCTTGGTCGCCGACTTCCTGCAACGTCAGACCGCCGAACCCAAGGGCAACGGAACTTTGGACCCCTTGAACATTGGCAACGCCTTCCTGGAGATGACCACCCGGATGATGTCCGACCCGGCCCGCCTGGTCGAAGCCAACCTGTCCCTGTGGAACGATTACATGGCGCTGTGGCAAAGCACCGCGCGCCGCCTGATGGGCGAGACGTCCGAGCCGATCGCCACCCCCGACGCCGCCGACCGCCGCTTCAAGGACGAGATGTGGCAGGACAACGAGGTGTTCGACTTCATCAAGCAATCCTATCTGCTGTCGGCCCGCTACCTGCACGGCCTGGTCGACGGGGTCGAGGGCATGGACGGACACACCGCCCAGAAGGTCGATTTCTACACCCGCCAGTTCGTCGATGCGATGGCGCCGTCGAACTTCGTGCTGACCAACCCCGAGGTGCTGCGCGCCACCGTCGAGACCGGCGGCGAGAACCTGGTCAAGGGCCTGAACAACCTGCTGGACGATTTGGAACGCGGCAAGGGCAAGCTGTCCATCAAGATGACCGATTACGACGCCTTCAAGGTCGGCGAGAACATCGCCGTGACACCGGGCAAGGTGGTGTTCCAGAACGACCTGATGCAGCTGGTCCAGTACGACCCCACCACCGAGACCGCAGCCGAGCGGCCGCTGCTGGTGGTGCCGCCATGGATCAACAAATTCTACATCCTGGATCTGCGCCCCAAGAACAGCTTCATCAAGTGGGCGGTCGACCAGGGCCACACGGTGTTCGTCATCTCGTGGGTCAATCCCGACGAGCGCCTGGCCGCCAAGGGCTTCGCCGACTACATGCTGGAAGGCCCGCTGGCCGCCATCGACGCCATCGAAAAGGCCACCGGCCAGAAGCAGGTCAATGCGGTGGGCTATTGCCTGGGCGGCACGCTGACGGTGTGCACCCTGGCCTATCTGGCCGCCAAGGGGAAGGATTCCATCGCCAGCGCCACCTTGTTCACCACCATGACGGACTTCGCCGAACCGGGCGAGCTGGGCGTCTTCATCGACGAGGAACAGCTGACCAGCCTGGAAGAAAAAATGAGCGAGCACGGCTATCTTGATGGCCGCGACATGGCGATGACCTTCAACATGCTGCGCGCCAACGACCTGATCTGGTCGTTCGTGGTCAACAATTACCTTTTGGGCAAGGACCCCTTCCCGTTCGATCTGCTGTACTGGAACTCGGATTCCACCCGCATGCCGGCGGCGATGCACAGCTTCTACCTGCGCAAGATGTACCAGCAGAACAAGCTGGTCGAGCCGGGCGGCATCACCCTGGACGGCGTGGCCATCGACCTTTCGACGATCAAGACGCCGATCTACATGCTGTCGACCCGCGAGGACCACATCGCGCCGTGGAAAAGCACCTATTCGCTGACCCAGCGCACCGGCGGAACCGTCAAGTTCGTGCTGGCGGCGTCGGGCCACATCGCCGGCGTGGTCAACCCGCCGGCCGCCAACAAATATTGCTATTGGACCAATACCAAGAAGCCGAAGAGCCCCGACACCTGGCTGGCCGGCGCCAAGCAGGAAGAGGGCTCGTGGTGGCCGGATTGGCACGCCTGGGCGACCAAGGGGGTCAAGCAGGTGCCGGCCAGGAAGCCCGGCGACGGCAAGCTGAAGCCCATCGAACCGGCGCCCGGCGCCTACGTCAAGGCTCGCGCGGTATAGCCGGAAAAGCCCCCCACCGGACAGCCGGTGGGGGGCTTATGCCGTGGCGCCTACTCGGCGTCCTTCATGCTGACGCACTGTTTGCCATCGCAATCACAATGGTCATTCTTATAACCGATGATATCGTCCTCGATGAAGTAAACCCCCTTCAGTGACAGGCACTGACCGGCCAGCTTGGGCGTGAACGCGAAGCTACGGGGGCAGTTGATGTTTTTCTTGTCGGCGGTGGACAGGGTCGAACGGATCGAATAACAGGATTCCCGGATGTCCTGGAACAGGGCATGCATGGCCACCTGATAGGGCACGGTGTTGGCCGAACTGTCCAGACGCTTGGCCTCCTTGCGCGCCTTGAGGTAGTCGGTCGCCTGCTGGATGTTGACGATCTCGGCGCCGTCATCCTGGAAGGCCAGGACATAGGCTCGGCCTTGCGCCCCCATGCGATAGACTGCAAAGGCCTTGTTGGCGGCAACCGCGATATCGCCCGAGGCGGAAAGGAGATCCCACAGCGCCCCAACGACGTTGCCGACCGCGATATTCTCGAACAGGCTTTTCAACTCGTCGGTCTTGAAGGCGACGGCGACCAGGTTGACCAACTGGCCATCGACATCGGCGGTCAGGCTCTGGAAGCGCTGGCGGTTGAAGCCGTCGTCGCAATCCTTCAGCGATTGCGGCGCCTTCATATCCTTGGCCTTGGCCCCGCACATCGCCTGGGCGGTCTGCTGCATGGCGCTGAGAGTATCCATCAGGCCATTGATCTGCGCGATCGCCTGCTTGGTGTTGCCCTGGTTCTGAGTATTGCCGGTAGCGATCTTCGACAGGGCGGCGGTGATGGCCATCGCCCGGTACAGATAATCCTGGTCATTGCGCGCCTCGAAGAAGGCCTTGTCCTGGAGGGCCCCCGATCCGCCGCCCGACGTTTCCGTCCACGCACTGCAGCCCGACAGGCCAAGCCCGACAAGCGCTACTACCATCATCCGGAGAAACCACATGGTGCCCTCCCATGTTCAGTGGCCGTTCCGGCCACGGAGCCACACGAAAAAACAATCTGCGAATGATAATAAATAGCTATATGCCCGTCAAGATTGCTTTCAGATCACAATGATACCCGTCAATGGACAGGCATTCCCCTGCCAGCATGCCGGTATCCTCGTTGGCGGCTTTATGATAAAGAGGCGCGCACCCCACCTCTGACGGTTCAGCATCCATGATCAAGCGTTGGCTTCCCTGGCTTATCAAAGGCGGAATCTCCATTGGCCTGATCGCCTGGGTCCTCTCGAAGGTGGACCTGCCGTCCGCCTGGGCCAAGGCCAAGGCCATCGATCCGCAACTGGCCGGCCTGGCCGTGGCGTTGATGCTGGTGCAGATCGGTCTGGGCGGCGTGCGGTGGGGTTTGGTGCTGCGATCGCTGGAAGCGGTGTTCGGCTGGGCCAGGACCATCGGCGTCTTCTATATCGGGGTGTTCTTCTCGATCGTGCTGCCGGGCGCCGTCGGCGGCGACGCGGTCCGCATGTGGTTCGCCCGCAAGGGCGGGCTTTCGCTGGCCACTGCCATCAATTCGGTGATGCTGGAACGCGCCGTCACCGTGTTCTCGCTGGTCCTGCTGGTGTGCCTGACCCAGCCGATCCTGATTTCCCGCGTGCCCGACCTGCCGGGCGGTACGGTCTTTCCGGTTATGCTGGCGGTGTGCGTGATCGGCATTTTGGTGCTGGCCTCGTTGGACAAGCTGCCGGAATCGCTGCATCGCTGGCGGCTGGTGCGCGGCCTGGTCCATCTGGCCAGCGACACCCGCAAGCTGTTCTTCCATCCGGGCTGGAGCCTGACCTGCGTGCTGGTCGGCCTGGCCGGCAACGCCAACATCTCGCTGGTGGTCTACATGCTGGCGGAAGGCCTGGGCATGGATGTCCACGCCCTGGACTGCCTGGTGCTGGTGCCGCCGGTGCTGCTGGTCATGACCTTGCCGATCTCGATCGCCGGCTGGGGCCTGCGTGAGACCGCCATGGTCACCGCCTTCGGCTTCGTGGGAATCGCCAGCGACGAGGCGCTGGTCCTGTCGATCTTGTTCGGCATCCTCACCATGCTGACCGCCCTGCCCGGCGGGCTGGTGTTCCTGTTGTCGGGCGGACGCAAGATCGAAGCCGAGGAGTTGGCCGACGAAGCCGCCGCCACCGACGAGGATCCCGGCGTGCGCAGCCCCGCCCCGCCCTTGCCGTAACAATCCGGGTCCACCATGGCCGACCTTGCCCGCTACACCAGCTTCGCCTCGATCGACTTCGAGGGCAACATGCAGGCGGTGCTGCGCCATTTGCGACGCTATCTCGACGACCCGGCCCTGACCAACCCGTTCTGGCAGCGCTTCGACCAACGCCTGCGCCAGGCCGAGGCCGCCGAGCGCCCCCTGGCCGACAAGTTGCTGCTGCTGCATTCCCACGTCTATTACATGGTCGAATTGTTCGAGGACCATGACGACGAGGCGGCCCTGACCGCCCTGCGCCTGCTGGAAGAGGAGTGTTTCTAAGCCTCTTTTCTTCCCCGCCAGGATCGCTACATTGGGAAGATCGTTTTCTCGCCCATCTCAAGGATTCCTGCCCATGAAGATCAGCTTCGCCAAGCCGCAACTGCCGTCCGAAGGTGCCCTGGTGGCCGGTGTTTTGGAAGGCAAGGGGCTGACCGGCTCGGCCAAGGCGATCGACGATCTGGCCGCTGGCGGCATCGCGCGCGCCGTGGCCGCCGCCAAGTTCACCGGCAAGAAGGACCAGACCCTGACCATCCTGGCGCCCGCTGGCAGCGGGCTGGGCCGGGTGGTGCTGGTCGGCCTGGGCAAGGCCGAATCGATCGATTCCCAAGCCGCGCAATCCTTCGGCGGCACCGGCCTGGCCGCCGTGCTGACCTCGGGCGACACCAGCCTGGCGATCGCCTGCGACGACATTCCCGGCCTCAAGATCGCGCCCGAATCCTTCGCCGCCCAGGCGGCCTTCGGGGCGCGCCTGCGGTCTTACCGCTTCGGCAAGTACTTCACCAAGGAAAAGAAGGACGACAAGCCGTCCATCAAGAAGGTGACGGTGCTGACCGCCGCCTCGGGCGCCAAGGCGGCCTTCGCGCCCTTGGACGCGGTGGCCGACGGCGTGTTCCTGACCCGCGACGTGGTGTCCGAGCCGGCCAACGTCATCCACCCCGAAAGCCTGGCCGACGAATGCCGCAAGCTGTCCGCCCTGGGCGTCGAGGTCGAGGTGCTGGGCGAGAAGCAGATGAAGAAGCTGGGCATGGGGGCGCTGTTGGGCGTGGGCCAGGGCTCGGACCGCGAAAGCCAGCTGGTGGTGATGCGCTGGCAGGGCGCCAAGGACGCCGAAGCGGCACCGCTGGCCTTGATCGGCAAGGGGGTTTGCTTCGATTCCGGCGGCATCTCGATCAAGCCGGCCGGCGGCATGGAAGAGATGAAGTGGGACATGGCCGGGGCCGGCGCGGTGATCGGCGCCATGAAGGCGCTGGCCGGGCGCAAGGCCAAGGCTAACGTCGTCGGCATCGTCGGCCTGGTCGAGAACATGCCGTCGGGCAATGCCCAGCGGCCGGGCGACGTGGTGACCTCGATGTCGGGCCAGACCATCGAGGTGATCAACACCGACGCCGAGGGTCGCCTGGTCCTGTGCGACGCCCTGTGGTACGCCAAGGAACGCTTCAAGCCTTCTGCGATGATCGACCTCGCCACCCTGACCGGGGCGATCATCATCGCGCTGGGCAACGAATATGCCGGCCTGTTCGCCAGCCAGGACAAGCTGGCCGAGCGCATCACCGCCGCCGGCGGCAAGGTGGGCGAGCCGGTGTGGCGCCTGCCGTTGGGCGATGCCTATGACAAGCAGTTGAAGTCCGACATCGCCGACATGAAGAATGTCGGCGGCCGCGAGGGCGGCTCGATCACCGCCGCGCAGTTCCTCAAGCGCTTCGTCGCCGATACCCCGTGGGCCCATATCGACATCGCCGGGACCGCCTGGACCAAGAAGGACAGCGCCACCTGTCCCAAGGGCGCGTCGGCCTTCGGCGTGCGGCTGCTCGACCAATTGGTGGCCGACCATTACGAAGACAAATAGGTGAGGATCGCTTTCGCGGCGACGGCGCCCGCCGCCGCCGCACGGGTTGTGGCGGCGGCGAAGACCGAAATTTTCGCCGCCTCCCACCCCTTCACCATTACCGTGAAGACCTCTGACGATCCCCGCCTGGACGGCGCCCGTCTGGCGCCGGTGCTGGCCGGCTGTCCGTCACCCGCCGCCATCGATCTGGGCTTCGCCCCCGACCAGGCGGCCGCGTTCGCCTTCGGCCTGCAACTCCGCGCGGCGCCTCAATTGACCAAGTACCGGACCCGCCCCGACGAAACGGCCCCCCTGCCCCATCCCAACCATGTCGTGATCGTCACCGACGACCCCGTCCGCGCCCAGGCCGAGTTCGACCGCCTGGAAGCGGTGGCGCGCGGCGTGCTGCTGGCCCGCGACCTGGTAACCGAGCCCGGCAACATGCTGAGCCCCGAGTCATTGACCGAGCGCGCCCGCCTGCTGGAGGCCCGGGGCGTCACCGTCGAGGTGCTGGAGCCCGGCGCCCACGGACTGAACCTGCTGGCCGCCGTCGGCCGCGCCGGCCACCAACCGCCCCGGCTGGTGGTGCTGCGCTGGCCCGGCGACGGACGCTGCGCCAAACCGCTGGTGCTGGTCGGCAAGGCCATCACCTTCGATGCCGGCGGCATTTCCATCAAGCCGGCCCAGGGCATGGAAGAGATGAAGGGCGACATGGCCGGGGCGGCGGCGGTGCTGGGCGCCATCGCCGCCATCGCCGGACGCAAGGACCCGGTTCCGGTGATCGGCGTGCTGGCGGTGGCCGAGAACATGCCGGGCAGCAACGCGCTGCGGCCCGGCGACGTCATCGTCTCGCACAAGGGTCTGACCGTCGAGGTGGTCGATACCGACGCCGAGGGCCGATTGGTGCTGGCCGACGCGCTGTCCTGGGCGGCAACCAACCTGAATCCCGGCCTGATGGTCGATGCCGCCACCCTGACCGGGGCGGTGGTCCGGGTGCTGGGGCACCATCACGCCGGCCTTTACACCGCCAGCGATCGGCTGGCCCGCAAGCTGGTGGACCTGGGCCGGCGCGAGGCCGAGCCCTTATGGCGGCTGCCGCTGTCGGCGGCCTGCGACGAGCATCTGAAATCCGACATCGCCGATTGGAAGAATTGCGGCTGGGGCGCGCTGCCCGACAATGACGACGCCGCCCGCTTCCTGCAAAAATTCGTGCCGCCCGGTCTGGCCTGGGCCCACCTGGACATCGCCGGCACCTCGGAAACGCCCGAGGACTCGGATTATTCCCCCAAGGGGGCCACCGGCTTCGGCGTGCGGCTGTTCGCTGCCCTGGCGCAGGATTACTTGCAGACCTTGTAGTCGCTGCGCACTTCGTTCTGGATGGTCTCGGCCTGGACGACGAAGGCGTTCCAGCCCTTCTTGGTGACGTCCTTCAGCAGCTTCTCGATATTGCCGCAATAGGCGATGCCCAGCGGATAATGGCGGTAATAGGTCACCAGCCTTCCGTCGAAATAGGTCATCACCTCAAGGGCCTTGGTCTTGAACTCGCGTTCGAACAGCTTCTTGCGCTTGGCGGTCTGCTGGGCGAAGCGGGTGCCGACATTGGCGTCGAAATCCTTCCACATCTTGGCAGTGCCGGGATTGTATTCGTCGCAGCGATTGCCGGATTCCCGCAGGAAGATGCCGTGACGGACCAGTTGCTCGGTCTTGATCTCGGCTTCCGACAGGCAGCGTTTGACCTTGACCTGGGCCAGGGCCGGCTGGGCCAGAAAAACCGTGATGGCGAGAAGAACAAGTTTGCGGATCATCGCCCCAGTATGACCCGAGCCGGGTTTTGGCGAAAGGCCCTGACCGCGCGCCAGCCCAGCAGCACGGCCAGCACCAAGGCGTAGATCAAGGGCTCGCGGATGTCGGCCTTGACCATCATCCAGAAATGGACCACGCCCAGGCAACCGGCCGGATAGACCAGCTTGTGCAACGCCCGCCAGCGCTTGCCGCCCATCCAGCGCACCATGGCATCGGTCGAGGTCGCCGCCAGCGGAAGCAAGAGCACGAAACAGATCATGCCCAGCGTGATGTAACGCCGCTTGAGCACGTCCTTCCACAAGGTCTGCCAGTCGAAGAACAGGTCGAGCCCGATATAGGACGCCATGTGCAGGCAGACATAGAAGAAAGCGTAAAGCCCCAGCATGCGGCGCAGCCGGGCCAAAGGCGCCCAATGGGTCCATTGGCGCACCGGCGTCACCGCCAGCGCGATCAGCAGGAAGCGCAAGGCCCAGTCACCCAGGAAGCGGTTGACCGTCTCGATGGGGTTGACCCCCAGATCGTCCAGCCAGAACCGCCCGACCAGCCAGGCCAAGGGCAGCAGACACAGAGCGAACACCACGGGTTTGAAGGCGCTTGTCGCCATGCGACGGCCAAGCCCCCGTTCGTCACCCTCGGGCTTGACCCGAGGGTCCATGGATGCCCGGGTCAAGCCCGGGCATGACGCCTGTAAAGGACGCTTCCGCTTGGCGCGCGGCATCGGAAAAAGGGCGCGCATCAGAAATTGGCCTTGAGGTCCATGCCGGCATACAGCCCGGCCACCTGATCGCCATAGCCGTTGAACATCAAGGTGTCGCGGCGGCGGAACTCGCCGATGCGCCGTTCCGTCGCCTGGCTCCAGCGCGGATGATCGACGCCTGGATTGACGTTGGAATAGAAACCGTATTCCCGCGGGTTGGCCTTCATCCAGCTGGACCGCGGCTGCGTCTCGGTGAAGCGGATGGCGACGATCGACTTGATGGACTTGAAGCCGTACTTCCACGGCACCACCAACCGTAGCGGCGCGCCGTTCTGGGCCGGCAATTCGGCGCCGTACAGACCGACCGCCAGCAAGGTCAGGGGATGCGTCGCCTCGTCCAGCCGCAGGCCCTCGACATAGGGCCAGTCCAGCACGCGCGAGCGGATGCCGGGCATCTGCTCGGGGTCGGCCAGGGTGGTGAAGTGGACGTATTTGGCCTTGGCGGTGGGTTCGAACCTGGCCAGCACCGCGCCCAGCGGCACGCCCAGCCACGGAATGACCATCGACCAGCCCTCGACGCAGCGCATCCGATAGATGCGTTCCTCCAGCCGGTGCGGCTTGACGATGTCGTCCAGCGCCACCCGGCCGGGCTTGGCGCATTCGCCCTCGACCACCACCTCCCACGGCCTGACCTTCAAGCGCCCCGGCGCACTGCGGGCGGGCTCGTCCTTGTCGGTGCCGAATTCATAGAAATTGTTGTAGGTGGTGACCGCCTCGAGGGGGGTCGGCTTCTCTCCGGCCGGCGCCTCGCCCTTCTGATAGCCAGCCAGGTTCAAGGCCAGTGCCGGACCGGGCAGCAACGACGCCGCGCCGGCCGCCAGGAACAGGCGGCGGTTCAGGTAGGCACTTTGGTCGGTGACCTGGGATTCCCTAAGGCCGGGGCGGCGGATCAGCATCGGGCGAACTCCATCGGACTGGTGTGAAGATGGGTTCGCCCGCGCCGGAAAAAAGGTTACGCCCCGGCGGCGACGTTCACCACCACCCGACCGCGGATGTCGCCCTTCAGAATCCGCGCCCCCAGGTCGGGCAGGTCGGCCAGCTTGGCCTCGGTGGTCAGTTGGTCCAGCAGGGTCAACGGCATCTCGGCGGCCAGGCGGGACCAGGCGGCCAGGCGCCGGGGCGTCGGGCACTGGGCGCTGTCGATGCCCAAGAGGTTGATTCCGCGCAGCAGGAAGGGCAGCACGGTGGTCGCCAGCTCGATTCCGCCGGCATTGCCGCACGACGCCACCGGCGCCCGCATCTTCATGCCGGCCAGCACGGCGGCCAGGGTCGGGCCGCCGACACTATCGACGCACCCGGCCCAGCGTTCGGCCAGCAGCGGCTTGGCGGCGCCGCCCGACAGCTCGGCGCGGTCGATCAGGGTGGTGGCGCCCAAGCCCTTCAGATATTCGTGCTGGCTGGCCCGCCCGGTCGAGGCCGCCACCTTGTAGCCCTTGCGGGCCAACAGCACGGTGGCGACGCTGCCCAGGCCGCCGGCGGCGCCGGTCACCAGCACCTCGCCGTCAACCTCGGGTGACAGGCCGTGATCTTCCAGGGCCATCACCGCCAGCATGGCGGTCAGTCCGGCGGTGCCCAGCGCCATGGCCTGGCGGGTGGACAGGCCGTCGGGCAGCGGCACCAGCCACTCGGCCTTGACCCGGGCCTTCTGGCCATAGCCGCCCCAATGGATCTCGCCGACCCGCCAGCCGGTCAGCACCACCTTGTCGCCCGGCTGGTAGGCCGGATTGTCCGACGTCTCGACGATGCCGGCGAAATCGATGCCGGGGATGTGCGGATAGGTCCGCACCAGCCGGCCCAGGCCGCCCAGGATCAGGCCGTCCTTGTAGTTCAGCGTGCTCCATTCCACCCGCACGGTGACGTCACCGGCCGGCAGGTCGGCATCGGCGAGACGGCGGATCGACGGCGTCACCTTGCCGTCGGTTTCATGCAGCATCAGGGCGGTGAAGTCGCTCAACGTCTGTCTCCTCGTGCGGAAAGGGCGCCTTGTGGTCATACCAGATTTCCCGGCCACCGCCCAGAGTGGCGGTGGATTCTGCACCGAAAGAGGAATAACCTACGCAGACTTCAACGCTTGCGGTGGGGGCAGGCCGTGCATCCTTTCCAACAAACCTCGAACACCGGTCCGGTGCTGCGTCTGGCCCTGGTCAACGCGGTCTTGAACGTGGTGACGCTCAGCCTGTGGCGCTTCTGGGGCAAGACCCGGGTGCGCCGCCATTTGTGGTCGACCACCTTGGCCTTCGGCGATCCGCTGACCTATACCGGCACCGGGCGGGAATTGTTCGTCGGATTCCTGCTGGTGCTGCTGTTCGTCTTCCTGCCCATGGCCGCGGCCTATGGCCTGCTGCAGATGATCTTGTTGACCGAGCCGGTCGTGGCCGGGCTTGGCTTCGTCAGCCTTTACGCCCTGGGCTTGTTCCTGCTGGGCGCCGGCCTGTACCGAGCCAAGCGCTACCAATTGTCCCGCACCCGTTGGCGCGGCATCGCCTGCGGCCTGGATGGCGACGCCTGGCGCTACGGCCTGCTGTTCCTGGCTTCGGGCGTGTTCGGCGCGCTTTCCCTGGGCCTGGCCGTCCCCTGGTTCCAGGCCAGACTGGCCCGGGCCATGATGTCCAACACCCGCATCGGCGACACCCGGCTGGATTGCACCTTGCGCGCGGGTCCGCTTTACAAGCGTTTCCTGGTGCTGATGCTGTGCGCGCTGCTGGTGCTGCCGGCGCTGATCTTGTTTGTTTTCAGCGTGGTCGCTGCGGCCCAATCGACAGGCACCGCCCCTGAGGACGTGATGATGGGGACGATGGTCGTCTTCGTGATCGTGGGGAACCTGCTGCTGGCCTTCCCCTTCGCCTGGTACCGCGCCGGCTTCTACCGCCACCTGGCCCAATCGACCAGCCTGACCGGCCAGGCCTTTTCCTTCCCGATCGGCTCTTGGGGCTTGATCCGGCTGTTCCTGGGCAATTTCGCCCTGATCATCTTGTCGTTCGGCCTGCTGGCGCCGCTGACCGGATTGCGGCTGTTCCGCTTCGCCGCCGCCCATCTCGAGATCGCGGGCGAACCCGACTTCGCCCGCATCACCCGGTCCGACACGGCCGAAGCCGGCTCGGCCGAAGGTATCGTCGAGGTGTTCGACGGAATCGGCGCCTTTTGATGCACGGGCGCTTTTGCGACGGCCGCGTCGCCCTGGCCCACCAAGTCCGGGTCGAAATGGGCGAGCGTCTTCTGACCATCGCCGCCGAGGATGGCACGCCGCTGGCCCACTGGCCGCTGGCCGAGATCGAAAGAGACGGCCCCGCCTTCCTGTGCGCCGGCGCCACCTTGACCGTCGACGATCCCAAGGAATTGAGCCGCCGCCTTCCCCGCCCGCCCCGCCGGGCGGACAAACCCTGGCGGCTGGTGGCCCTGCTGGCGGCGGCCCCGGCCCTGATCGTCCTGATCTGGCTGGCGATTCCGCCCCTGGCCCGATTAGCGGCCCGCCATGTGCCGATGGAAGCCGAGATCGCCCTGGGTGATTCCGCCCACTTCCAGATGCTCAAGGCCTGGCCGGCCTGCACCGGACCCGAGGGCGGGGCCGCCCTGTGGTCCCTGACCAGCCGGGTCAACGGATCGGATCAGGCGCGGCCGCGCCGCGTGATGGTGATCGATTCGCCGATGGTCAACGCCGTCACCCTGCCGGGCGGAACCATTCTTGTCCTGCGCGGCCTGGTGGACAAGCTCGACACGCCAGAGCAACTGGCCGGGGTGCTGGCCCATGAGATCGGCCATGTCCGGCGCCGCGACGCGCTGGCCGCCTCGGTGCGCGCCATCGGGGTCGGCGCCCTGGCGGCCATCGTGGTCGGCGACGCCTCGGGTATCGTGGGAACCGCCGCCGGATCGCTGCTGGGCTTCACCTATTCCCGCGACGACGAGACCGAGGCCGACGCCCAAGCCCTGACCCTGCTGAACCGGGCAGACATCGACCCCGTCGGCATGGCCCGCACCTTCGAGATGCTGGAAAAGATCGAGGGGAGCGTGCCGGAATTCCTGTCGTCCCATCCGGATTCGTCGGCCCGGGCCGCCGCCTTCCTGGCCGATCGCCAAGCCGGACGCGCCTACCGCCCGGCCCTCAGTGTCGCTCAATGGCAGGCGCTGAAGGAAATCTGCCACACGGAAAAATGAATCCATTCTGCTATCCTGCTTCGTTCGTATAGGTTACTATACTTTCGAAGCAGCGGTTTGTGCGTAATTCCGGACTCTCCACTCCCGTATCCCAGGAGATTCCCTTTAGGCCACACCGCCGCTTCATCAGCGTAAGCAGGGTCGGCCGCCAATCCCCCCATCCGGCGGCCGGCCTGCTTCCGACATAGCCCGGACTAGATCCGCTCGGACAGCCAGATGGCGATCCGGCAACCGGTCTTGATGGCTGTCGACAGGACCGGATAGCCGGGCGCCTGCTCGGCTTCGTTGGCCAGGCCGATGTCGCGGTGTTCCAACTCCTCGGCGCGGAATTGTTCGATGGTCGCCTTCAGCGGCGCCTCGTCGTCGCCCAGCTGCGCCGCCTGCTCGGCGTAATGGGCGTCGATGGTCTCCTCGACCGCCACGGTGCAGGCCATGGCGGCCCGTTCGCCCAGCAGCGCGGTGCCGGCGCCCAGGACGAAGCCGGCGACATGCCACAGCGGCGCCAGAACGGTCGGCCGGGTGCGGCGCTCGCCGATCAGCCGGTTGAAGGTGTCGAGGTGATGCTGCTCCTGCGCCGCCATGTGGGCCAGAAGCGGACCGTGGCGGCCCTTGCCCAGGACCGCCCGCTGGCCCTGATAGATGCGCACCGCCCCCAACTCGCCGGCCTGGTTGACCCGCAGGAAGCGGTCGATCAGTTGGTCCTTGGTGGGATCGCCGGGAATACGCCGTTCCGCCGTCTTCATCGCCCATCCTTTCGCCGCACCAGCGCCGCCAGCGCCATCAACCCCATCGCCGCCGAGAACGGCACGTTCAGCGCCGCCATGGTGATGCCGTGCCATTGCCAGGCCGGCTCGTCGCACTGGGCCTCGGCGGGCTTGCTCATCATCGCCGCCAGGTCGGTGACATCAACCGCCTGGACGGCCGAGCCGGAACAGGCCGACGCCCACCATTTCTGTTCGACGCCGACGTGATAAAAGGCGATGCCGGAATTGACCAGGAAGGTCAAAACCACCAGGGGCATCACCCATCGGCCCAGGCGCGGCAAGGCCAGCACCAGCCCGGCCGCCAGGCCGGCCAGGACGAACGGCACCCGTTGCACCAGGCACAACACGCACGGTTTCAGGCCGAAGCCGTATTCGGCAGTCAGGGCGAAAGCCAAAGCGGCGACGGAAACCGCCAGGACGAACAGGGGAAGACGGGCAGCACTTTTCATGGCGGCGACCATAGCAAAGGCGGCTGGCCTTGACCACACTCGCCGGTCCATGGACAATCGCCGCCATGGACCTAGACACCTTGAAAGCCGGCGGCAAGGCTGCGCTGGCCCGCGCCCTGGCCGAGATCGAACGCCACCCCGACGCCCCTGAAACCGTGGCGCTGCTGGACCAGGCCTACCAGGCGCCCACCGCCCATGTGGTCGGCATGACCGGACCGCCCGGCGTCGGCAAATCGACCCTGATGAACGCCCTGATCGGCGGCTGGCGCAAGTCCGGCCGGCGCGTCGCCTGCATCGCCGTCGATCCGTCGTCGCGCCGGTCGGGCGGGGCCCTGCTGGGCGACCGCACGCGGCTCTCCACCGACCCCGAGGATCAGGGCATCTTCGTGCGCTCGATGGCGGCACGCGACCGGCTGGGCGGCCTGGCCGGGCTGACGGTGGCGGCGATGGTGCTGATGCGCGCCCTTTACGACATCGTGCTGATCGAGACCGTCGGCGTCGGCCAAAGCGAGACCGACGTGGTCGGCGTCGCCGACACCGTGCTGTTCTGCGTCCAGCCGGGATCGGGCGATTCGCTGCAATTCATGAAGGCCGGCATCGCCGAAATCCCCCACGTGGTGGTGGTCACCAAGGCCGACATGGAACAGGCGGCCCGGCGCGCCCGCTCGGATGTGCTGGGCGCGCTGTCGCTGGGGGGCGCCGATGGGGCCGACGGCTGGTCCGTGCCGGTACTGATGGTGTCGTCGCTGCGCCAGGACGGGCTGAACCAATTGATTGCCGCCATCGACGACCATCGGGCCTTCCTCGAGGGCGGCGGCCGACTGGTCGATGCCCGCCACGGCCAGGCAGCGCTTTGGTTGTGCGAAGCGGTCCGCGAACGCTGGGGCCGCGAGGGAATCCGCCGGGCCGGCGACCTGACCCTGCCCCCGGGGGAATCTCCGTTCTCGCGATTGGCGACCGTCAACACCCGCCTTAGCTGTGCGTAAATCGCCCGGTTATTGACATTCCCGTCCGTTGAGCAGAGCATCCACCCAAAGGATACGGGGGTATAGCAAGGTGACGGCTTCCATGCCGGCCATGACGACGACGGCTATGCTGGACCATGAGCTTCTCGAGCTCGTGTCGTCGCTTGTCTGCCTGTTGAAGGACGGCAAGATCGATTTCGTCAACCATGCAGGCGCCCGCATGCTCGGCTTGGCCGGTCAGGCCGAGGCGATCGGCACCCAATTCGAGGATTTCGTCGTCACCGACTACCGCTTCCTGATGGAAGCGGGCTGGGAATTGCTGGCCGAGGAAGAGTTCCTGCCGCTGAAGCTGCTTCGCACCGACGGCAACGCCTTCGAAGCCGAGTTGCGCGTCCGCCGCGTCCCCGCACCCGAAGAGATTTTCCTTTTGGAAGTGCGCGACATCTCGAAATTCGTCAAGTCGGCCGAGGCCCTGCGCGAGCGCGAGGAGCGGCTGCAGGGCGTGCTGGCCTCGGTGGCGGAAGGCATCGTCACCATCAACGATTCCGGCCGGATCGAATCGGCCAACCCGGCCGCCGACCGGATGTTCGGCTATGCGCGCGGCAAGCTGGTCGGGGCCGATCTGGTCACCTTGCTGCCCGAGGCCGACCGCGAGCGCCATCACCGTTTCTTCGATGCCTACATGGCCGGCCTGTTCCCGACCCTGATGGGCCGTCAGGTCGAAGGGCTGGGCCAGCGCGCCGACGGCACGAGCTTCCCGATGGAAATCTCGGTCAGCGAGTTGCGCCACGGCCGCCACCGCCTGTTCACCGCCATCTTGCGCGACATCTCCGAGCGCAAGGAGAACGAGGAACGCATCCGCCGGCTGGCCCACCATGACAGCCTGACCGGCCTGCCCAACCGCAATTTGTTGAACGACCGCATGCGCCACGCCTTGGCGCGCGCCCAGCGCAACAAGTCGCGCATGGCGCTGCTTTATGTCGATCTCGACAAGTTCAAGCCGATCAACGACACATTGGGCCACGAGGCCGGCGACGAGGTGCTGCGCGAGGTGGCCGAACGGCTGAGCCAGTGCGTGCGCTCGTCGGACACGGTGTCGCGCGTCGGCGGCGACGAGTTCGTGGTCCTGCTGGAAACGGTGGCCCGCCCATCGGAAGCGGCGCTGGTGGCGCGCAAGATCATCGGCTCGCTGGTCAAGCCGATCGACTACAAGGGCAATATCTGCCAGGTCGGCGCCTCGATCGGCGGCGCCGTCTATCCCGACGACGGCGAAAGCATGGACGAGATCAGCAAGGCCGCCGACATCGCCATGTACCGGGTCAAGCATGCCGGCCGCAACGATTTCCGCTTCTATTCGGAAATCACCGAAAGCGAGCTGGACTGACCTATTCGGCCTCCGGCAGCACCACCCAGCCGGGCACGCTATAGACCAGGGCCTGGCCGGCGCAGGTCAGCGCCTTGCCGGCCCGCACCGCTTCCAGCCGCAACAAAGCCAGCCCGACATTGCCTTGGGCGCCGCGCATCTCGCCGGCATCGGACTCGCCGGCCGTCACCGGGGTTCCCGGCGCGGGCGCCGCCCCCTCGAACGACACCGGCAGCAGGCGCTTCCTGACCAGACCGCGATAGCGGGTCCGGGCCGTCAGTTCCTGACCCATATAGCAGCCCTTGTCGAAATCGACGCCGTTCAGCTCCCAGAAGCCGTTTTCCAGCAAGATGCCCTTTTCCACCTCGATGTCGCGGCTGCCGTCGGGCAGGCCCAGACCGATGCGGGCTTGGTCCCAGGCGGCGAAGGCCGCCTCGGTCAGGCCGGCGGCCACCAGGGCGGACGGGTCGGCGGCAACGATGCGCGCACCGGCATCGGCCAGGCGGGGATCGACGCAGCACGTCCCCTTGGCGGCACCGGCGGCGGGCGCAAGCCCCAGCGCGGCCAGCGCCCCGTCACCAAAGGCGGCGAACACCGAAAGCCCGCCATCGATCTCGACCGTCACCTTCGAGCGCAGCTTGTACATCGACAGCTTCTTCTTGAAGGCCTCGGCGCGGTCTGCTTCCACGTCGATCAGGAAGCGGTCGCCGTCCTCGCAGATGAACAGGTCCCACAGGAACTTGCCCTGCGGCGTCAGGAAGGCCGACCAGATCGCCTGCGCGGCGCTGACCTTGTTGATGTCGTTCGAGATCAATCCCTGCAGGAAGGTGCGGCGGTCCTCGCCTGCGACGACCACGACGGAACGGGGCAGACGGGTGAAGCTGGCGGCCATGCGATATCCTTCGGGGGATTGATTTGTCGGTGCCCGCAAAAGGTGGGGCAACCAGCCCGTCTTGGCAAGACCCGACCGTGCGTCTTATAACAGGGCACGATGCATATCACCCTGGTCGACGATTCCATTCCCTTCGATGGCTACACCGCCTCGGCCCGCCCGCTGGGCGGGGCCGAAAAGGCGTTCGCCGCCCTGCCCGGCGCCCTGGCCCGGCGCGGCCATACCGTCGCGGTCTATAATCGCTGCCGCTGGAGCATGTTCATCGAAGGCGCCCAGTGGGAAACCTTCGAGGGCAGGAGGCCTTTGACCACCGACGTCCTGATCGCCTTCAGGAAGCCGGCCCTGCTGGAATTCGTCAGGCAGGCCCGGAAACGGGTGCTGTGGCACACCATTCCCGGCCGCTTCCTGGACCGCAAGGACGCGCGGGCGATGCTGGACAACCACAAGCCGCTGGTGCTGCTGTGTTCCGAAGCCCAGGCCGTCGACTGGAAGGCGCGCGGCCTGGCGGTCGGCCTGCTGCCGCCGGCCTTGAAGTCCGACTTCCTGAACCCCGCCCAGGTCGAGCTGGCCGAAGTGCCGCGTGCCATCGTCACCTCGCATCCCCGTCACGGCTTGGACTGGCTGGTCGATCTGTGGGTCGAGCGCATCCATCCGGCGGTGCCGGCGGCCGAGCTGCACATCCATTCCATGGCGCTGGCGGCGGCGGCCGAAGGCGGCGGCATCGAGCCGGCGCTGGAATCCCTGGCCGCCAAGGTGTTCGCCGCCTCGGCCCAGAACGTCCGGGTCGAACGGCCGCAGGGCGACCATCTGATGGCCCAGGCCTTCCAGCAGGCCTGGCTGCACCTGTATCCCGGCCATCCCGACGATTCCACCGCCTTCACCTTGATGGAAAGCCAGGCGGCCGGCTGCCCGGCGGTGATCCGACCGCTGGGCGCGGCACCCGAGCGGGTGGCCGACGGCCGCTCGGCCTATGTCGCCCCCGATTCCGACGCCTTCGCCAATCTGGCATCCACCATCCTGGGCAACCCGTCGGTGCGCGCCTCGCTGTCGGCCGAGGCCCGCGCCCTTTACGGCGGCCGCACCTGGGACGCCGCGGCCGAGCGGCTGGAGGCATTCCTGGCATGACCCGCCTGCTGCAAGCCATGGCCGGGGCCGAGCATGGCGGCGCCGAAGCCTTCTTCGAACGCCTGACCCTGGCCCTGCAACGGACCGGCATCGACCAGCACGTCCTGATCCGCACCAATCCCCGCCGCGCCGCCTTGCTGCGGGCCGGCGGCGTGGCCGTGACCGAACTGGGCTTCGGCGGCCGCCTGGACCTGGCCACCCATTGGGGCTTTCGCCGCGCCGTCAGCCAGTTCAAGCCGACCATCGCCCTGACCTGGATGAACCGCGCCACCCGTTTCTGCCCGCGCGGCGACTTCGTCCATGTCGGCCGGCTGGGCGGCTATTACGACCTGAAATATTATCGCCAGTGCGGCCACCTGATCGGCAACACCCCCGACATCCGCAATTGGATGGTGGATCAGGGCTGGCCGGAATCGCGGGCCCATTATGTCCCCAATTTCGTCGCCTGCGACCAGGCGCCGCCGGCTCCGCGCAAGGCCTTCTCGACGCCCGACGGCGCGCCCTTGGTGTTCGCCCTGGGCCGCCTGCACGCCAACAAGGCCTTCGACGTGCTGTTGAAGGCGATGGCCGAAATCCACGATTCCTATCTGTGGATCGCCGGCGACGGCCCGCTGATGGGCGAACTGGAACGCCAGGCCCAGCATCTGGGCATCCTGCCGCGCGTGCGCTTCCTGGGCTGGCGCGACGATGTCGCCGCCTTGCATGCCGCCGCCGACCTGTTCGTCTGCCCGTCGCGGCACGAGCCCTTGGGCAACGTCGTCATCGAGGCGTGGGCGCAAGGAAGGCCGGTGGCGGCCTGTGCCTCGCAAGGCCCCAGCCAATTGATCGAGGACGGCAAGACCGGCCTGTTGTCGCCGGTTGACGATGCCGCCGCCCTGGCCGCCTCGATCCGCCGCCTGCTGGCCGAGCCGGGCCTGGCCGCCCGATTGGGCGCCGCCGGCCGCGCCGCCTATCAGGCGCACTTCACCGAAGCGGTGGTGGTCGCCCGCTATCTCGATTTCTTCCGCCAGGTCGCCGGCTGATGTGCGGCCTGGCCGGCATCGTCACCGCCAACGGCCAGGCGCCCGAGCCGGCCCTGCTGGACCGGCTGCAGGCCGCCCTGGCCCATCGCGGCCCCGACGGATCGGGTCGGCGCATCCTGGGCAATGTCGGCCTGGTGCAGACGCGCCTGTCCATCATCGACCTGGAAGGCGGCCGTCAACCGATCATTGACGACCAAGGCCGCGCCATCGTCGCCAACGGCGAGGTCTATAATTACATCGAACTGCGCCAGGGATTGGCGGGCCAGACCTTCGCCACCGGCTCGGATTGCGAGCCGCCGCTGCATCTTTACGGACAGGACGGCGAAAGCTTCACCGACCAGTTGCGCGGCATGTACGCCATTGCCATCGACGACCCGACCACCGGCCGGGTGGTGCTGGCCCGTGACCCGTTCGGCATCAAGCCGCTTTACCTGGCCGAAGGCCCGTGGGGCGTGGCCTTCGCCTCCGAGGCGCAGGCGCTGATCGCCGCCGGGCTGGTGGCGCCGGCCGTCGATTCGAAGGCCCGCGCCGAGTTGCTGCAATTGCAGTTCACCTGCTCGGCCGACACCATCTTCCCCGGCATCCGCCGGCTGGCTCCGGGCGAGCGGGTGGTGATCGAGGCCGGCCGCGTGGTGTCGTCCCACGCCGCCCCCTGCCTGCCCGCCGGCCGCATCAGACCCGAGGGCGAGGCGCAATTGCTGGATCAGCTGAACCGGGTGCTGGTCGAGGCGGTCGAACTGCACCAAAGGTCCGACGTGCCCTATGGCATGTTCCTGTCGGGCGGCATCGATTCTTCGGTCCTGCTGGCCTTGATGTCGCGGCTGAACCCGCGCCCGGTTCTGGCCTTCACCGCCGGCTTCCCCGGCACCGCCGCCCGCGACGAGCGCGAGCATGCCCGCCTGCTGGCCAAGGCGGTCGGCGCCACCCATGTCGAGGTCGAGTTCACCGAGGCCGATTTCTGGTCGCTGTTGCCGCAGGTGGCGGCGGCGATGGACGACCCGGCCGCCGATTATGCCTGTCTGCCGACCTTCAAGCTGGCGGCCCAGGCGCGCCGCCACGTCAAGGTCATCCTGTCCGGGGAAGGCGGCGATGAATTGTTCGGCGGCTATGGCCGCTATCGCGGGGCCATGCGGCCGTGGCCCCTGACCCGGCCGATGCGGCGCAAGGGTACCTTCGACGGGCTGGGGATTTTGCGGGCCGGCATCGCCGATGGCTGGCGCGAGCGTTTCGCCGCCTGCGAACGCAGGATGGATACGGACGGACGCAGCCGGTTGCAGGTCGCCCAGGCCATCGATTGCGCCGACTGGCTGCCCAACGATCTGCTGATCAAGGCCGACCGCTGCCTGATGGCCAACGCCATCGAGGGTCGCGTGCCGTTCCTGGACCGCAAGGTGGCCGAGTTCGCCTTCGCCCTGCCCGACCGCTGGAAGGTCGAAAAGGGCCTGGGCAAATGGCTGCTGCGCCGCTGGCTGGACCGCGCCCTGCCCGAGGCCAAGCCCTTCTCGCCCAAGCGCGGTTTTACCGTGCCGGTGGGCGAATGGATGGCGGCCCAGCCGCACCTGGCCGAATTGATGGCCGCCGACCCAGCCACCGCCGAAATCGCCGCCCCCGACGCGGTGCGGGCCTTGTTCACCGCCGCGTCGCCCAAGACCGCCATGGCCCGCTGGACCCTGCTGTTCCACGCTTTGTGGCACCGCCGCCATATCCGGGGAGTGATGCCACAGGGTGGGGCGATGGAATGTTTGGCTCAGCGTTGATCCAGGCGGAATTCGATGCGGCGGTTGCGGGCCAGGGCCGCCTCGGACGGGCCGTTGTCGAGGGGCTGGAACTCGCCGAAGCCGGCGGCGGCCAGGCGCTCGGGGGCGATGCCTTCCGCCACCAGGGCGCGGACCACGCCGATGGCCCGCGCCGTCGATAATTCCCAATTGGACGGAAAGCGGTCGCTGGTGATCGGACGGCGGTCGGTGTGGCCGTCGATGCGCAGGACCCAGTTGATATCCTTGGGCATCTGGCGGGTGATGTCCTTCAAGGTGGCGGCCAGCTTGCGCACCTCGCCCTGACCGCGCTCGCCCAGCGCGTCGGACCCGGTGTCGAACAGCAGCTCCGACTGAAAGATGAAGCGGTCGCCCTCGACCCGGATGCCGGGACGGTCGCCCAGCACCTTGCGCAGGCGGCCGAAGAATTCCGACCGGTATTTCTGCAATTCCTCGACCTTGGCGGCCAAGGCCGCGTTCAGACGCTTGCCGAGATCGGCGATCTGCACCTTCTGATCGCGGTCGCGCGCGTCGGACGCATCAAGGGCGGCGGCGATGCGGGCCAGATCCTGGCGCAAGACATCAAGCTGGCGGTTCAACAGCGCCGCCTGGGCGCGGGCTTCCTCGGACACGCGGCGCTCGTCGGCGGCCCGCATCCGGCTTTCGCCCAAGGCGGCGTCAAGGGCGCCGATCTTTCCTTCCAGTTCGGCCTTCAAGGCTTCCAGGGCGGCGATGTCGTGGGACAGAAGGGCGGCCTTCTCGGCCTGGGCATCGCGCTCGGCTTGAGTGGACTTCAAGTCCTCGGTCAGGCGGGCCAGGTCGGCCCGCAATTGGGCGGCGGCCCCCTTTTCCAGCGACAATTGATCGACCAGGGCGGCCAGTTCGCGGCCCAGGCTGCCGATCACCTGATTGCGGTTGGACAGCGCCTGGCCCAGGAAGAACTGCGCGACCAGGAACACCAGCAGCACGAACACCACCACCATCACCAGCGAGGCGAGGGCATCGACGAAGCCGGGCCAGATGTCGGGCGAGCGGCGGACGCGGCGGGCGGCCATTACGATTTCATCCCCGGCTCGGCCTGGGCCACGGCGGCGATGGTGCGGGCCAGCAGGCGGAATTCCTGACGCAATTCGCCCACCAATTCGGTCCGGGTCGCCTTGGTCTCGGCGGCGACCACCTGCAGGTGATTGTCGATGCTGCGCAGATGGCCCAGGCTGGCCTCGTCGATGCCGCTGCCCGCCGGTTGATCGACAAGGCGGGCCAGCACTTGGCGCAATTCGACCTGGCCCTCGCCCACCTTCAGCATCAGCGATTGCTCGACCCGCATATGGTCGGCCAGCACCGACAGCTTATCGACCAGGGCGGTCAGGCCGGTTGCCGAGGATTGGCGGTTTTCCTCGGACCGGACGATCAGCCGCTGCAGACTGTCCAGGCTGTCGGCGGTCTGTTCCAGCAGGGCCTGCAGATAGGCCGGCGCACTGGCCCCTTCAAGCGAGGGGGCCGCCCCCAGCCGGGTCTGGGCCGACAGCCATTCCTCGAGTTCGTTATA
>NZ_CACVCE010000027.1:0-28986 GCF_902729445.1 Magnetospirillum sp. LM-5
GGGGTCAAGCCCGGCCATGACAAATCTGACATCAAGACGCCAGAATGCCCTTTCCGCGGCCTGCTACCCGCGCTTCAGCGCGGTGACCTCGATCTCGACCTTCATGCGGGGATCGACCAGGCCGCAGACGATGGTGGTGTTGGCCGGCTTGATGCCCTTGAAATACTTGCCCAGCACCGGGCCGACGGTCTGGAAGTAAGCCGCGTCGGTGATGTAGACCACCACGCGCACCACGTCGGCCAGCGAGGCATCGGCCTTTTCCAGGGCGCCAGCGATGGTCTGCAGGCACTGGTCGGCCTGATCGACCTCGGATTCGGCGATCTGGCCGTCCTTGAAGCCCGACGTGCCGGCGACGAACACCCACGGGTCCTGGACGACGGCGCGGGAATAGCCGGCCACTTCCTCGAACGGCGAGCCTGACGAGATCAGACGACGGGTCATGGAACGATCCTTCTGCAAGATGATGACAAGGCCTGCCGTTCTAGCCGACAAATTCTCAGGCGGCAATCACATGGTCGATGAAGGGCACGGTGCCGTCCAGGCTATCGACATCCAGCACCCACAGGTCCCAATCGACGTCACGGGCGCGGGCGACGTAGGATTCGGCGCGATCCTCGGGCACCGGCTCGGCGCCGCTGGCCTTCAGCCAGCCCAGCGCGCCCTTGGCGTCGCGGGCCTGCGACCAGATGTCGTAAAGCCCGCCGCCGCGATAGACCCGGACCAGGATGGTGCCGGCATCCTCGTCGCCGCGCCTGGCCACCACCACCGGAATGGCCTGGGCCGAGCAGCGGCGGATGGCGGCATGGACGAACAGCTTGGCCTTGAGCTTGGGCTCGCTCATGTCTCGTCCGAGGGGTTGGTCGGGTCCTTGACCGCCATGCGCGAGCGGGCGATCTCCCAGATGGCATCCAGCAGGTTGGGATAGGCCGACACGAATTTGTGGAACTCGCGCGCATCCAGGATCAAGAGCTGGCAGCGGGTGGCGGCCCGCACGGTGGCGGTGCGCGGGCGTTGCTCCAACAAGGCGATCTCGCCGAAGAAGTCGCCCTGCTTCAACAGGAAGGTCCCTGTCCGGCCCAGCACCTCGACCTGGCCGTTGACCAGGAAGTACATGCATTCGCCCAGGTCGCCTTCGCGCATCAGCACCTCGCCCTTGACGGCGCGATAGACCTTCAGAAGCGACGCCACCTCGGCGATCTGGTTGGCCTGCAGCTTGGCGAAGAACGGCACCTTGGCCACCAGATGCCAGGTCGAGACGAAGCTTTGCCGGCGCATTTCCTCGGTGAAGCCCGAAGCCAGGATCGAGGCCGGCAGCGCGAACATACACAATCCCAAGATCGCCACCACGCCGCCGAACACCTTGCCCAGGGCGGTGGCCGGCACCACGTCGCCATAGCCCAGCGTGGCCAGGGTCACCACGCTCCACCACATCGCATGGGGCACGCTGGCGAAGCTGGGATTGACGTCACGTTCGACGAAGTAAAGCAGCGCCGAGGTCGAGACGATCAGCAGCACCATGATGAACAGCGCGCTCATCAGCGGCCGGAACTCGGCCATCATCACCGCGCCCAGGGTTTCGAGCGCCGGCGAATAACGGGCCAGCTTCAGGAAACGGATGATGCCGAAGATGGTTTCGCCGTCGCGGGGCAGACCCAGCGCCTCGCCCACCAGGAAGGGAACCACCGCCAGGAAGTCGAAGATGCCATAGGGACTGGTGGCGTAAGCCAGCATCGACCGCACCGGCTTGTCCTCGGTCCCCGAATCCCAGGCCTGCCACAGCCGCACCAGATAGTCGAAGGTCAGCACCGCCAGGGTCAGGCTGAGCAGCAGGCGCGAGGCGCCATAATACTCGCCCCACATGTCTGGGACGGTGTCGAGCGCGGCAACCATCGTCGACAACATGATCGACGCCATCAGCAGCGCCCGATAGATCGCCGCCCGCCGGGGCGGAAACGGCCCTTCGGCCACCATGCCCTTTAGCCAATACACTGTCGGCACCCCTTCCCCCGATCCGATCCCATGACTATAGCGCGTGTAAGTGACGCTTGTCCAAACAGCCGGGCACGCCCATATCAGCCGAACCGAAAATACGAAAGTCGTCCCGATGCTGGAATACCGCCCGTTCACCGAACTTGGAACCTTCGCCAACGACTGGCTGGACGCCCACTATCATTTCAGCTTCTCCGACTATGCCGATCCCGACCGCATGGGGCTGGGCGCGCTGAGGGTGTGGAACGACGACACCATCCGGGCCGGCACCGGCTTTGCGCCGCACGGCCATCGCGACATGGAGATCGTCACCTATATCCGCCAAGGCGCCATCACCCACGAGGATTCGCTGGGCAACCGAGGCCGCACCGAGGCCGGCCAGGTGCAGGTGATGAGCGCCGGCACCGGCATCCGCCATGCCGAATACAATCTTGAAGACCAGGCCACCACCTTGTTCCAGATCTGGATCATGCCGCGCCGCCAGGGCGTGGCCCCGCGCTGGGAGACACAGCAATTCCCCCGCTCGCACGGGCGCTTCGACATCCTGGCCTCGGGCCTGGCATCCGACGGCGATGTTCCCATCATCCACCAGGATGCCCGCGTGCTGGGCGGCACCCTGGATGCCGGCACGACCATCGCCCGGCCGCTGGTCCTGCCCCATGCCTATCTGGTGGTGGCGCGTGGCGCGGTCACGGTGGGGGACATCGCCCTGGGCCCGCGCGACGGGGTCGCCGTCACCGGCGAGACGGTGCTGGCCCTGACCGCGACCGAGGAAGCGGAACTGGTGCTGGTGGAAACGGCATAGAATGGCGACACGGGACGACGGGCCGCGACCCATTTTGGGCGCGGCCTCCCCTCCCTGACCGGCTCGACCTCAGCGGATCGGCATCAAGGCGTCCATCTTGACGCGAACGGTCCCCTCGCGGTGCAATTGCCCGCCCTCGCGGACGATCAGCAAGGCGCGGCGCGGGTCTTCCGGTCGCAGGGCGGCGTCGGACATGGCCTCGGTGGTCCGCGCGGCGCTGTCGCTTTCCGGGCGGGCCTTGGGCGTGATGGCGCCGGTCTCGCCCGAGCCCGCCGACGGGGTGCGAACCATCTGCAACTCGCCACCGACATCCAGCACCAGCGGCTTGTCGGTGCCGGCGAAGCGCTCGCCGACCGAATCGTGGACCTGGGTGATGGTCACCCGATCCACCGACACATCGACCACCTTGCCACGCTGCATGGTGACGTCGATATTCTCGACGAACAAGGCGGCGACGGCGCCGGCCTGACGGGCGCGGGCGATGGTTTCGGACAATGGCGGCAGGATTCCGACGCCGGCCGCGGCGGCCTTTTGGGCAATGGCCTCGGCGACGGGATCGGCATCGGCCTTGTTGACGCCGATGGCATCCAGCAGCCAGCCGATATCATTCATCGTCTGCTGGAAGGCGCTTTTCAGCGATTCCTGCTTTTCCTTGTCTTCGGAATTGCTGTCGGTCGAGCGGGCCGAGTTTTCCAGGGCGCGCGGATCGTTCAGATCAGGGGGCTCGAGCTTATGGCGCAGCCACGCCTCGGCGATCGTGCTGCCCTCCAGCATCTCCTTCATGTCCTTCAGGCGCGCGCTGGCCTGGGCGGAAAGCTGGACGGCATCTTTGACCGTCAGCGGCTGCTGGGCGGCCGCTTCGACGGGATTGATCAGTTGAACGCCCGGCTGCACGGGAGCCAGCGCATACTGTGCGCGTCTGGTGATATCGAGATCGTCGACCATGGACGTGACCCTTCTCGTCAGTCTGCCGATAAAAAACTACGCTTCTGCGAAGTGACCCATTGTCGCCAAAATTGCCACGGAGTGCAAGAATTTCCGTCACTCCGCCTCGGTAACTTCACTACTTTCTAATACAGATATTGCTTTGATAGCGTCGATTCCGCTAGGCTTGGCCATCACCATCGATGGGCTGCCGGCGGGTCCGCGCGGTTCCGACAAGGAGAGAGGGAATGGCGAAGAAAGTTGAGGGCTGGTCGCGGCGCGACGTGCTGGCCGCCGCCGGCATCGGCTGCGTGGCGATGGCTGCGCCGAAGATGGCGCACGCGACCCCCCAAGAGGCGGACGACCTGGTCAAGAAGCTGATCGGCGGCGCCGCCCCCAAAGAGGGCAAGGTTCAGCTGAAGATCAAGGATGTCGCCGAAAGCGGCGCGGCCGAGCCGATCGCCGTGTCGGTCGACAGCCCGATGAGCGCGGCCGACCACGTCAAGGCGATCCATGTCGTCGCCGAGGGCAACCCGGCTCCGGGCGTGTCGTCCTGGTTCCTGACGCCGAAATCCGGCAAGGCCGAGGTGGCCTTCCGCATGCGCCTGGCCAAGACCCAGGTGGTCCGCGCCTATGCCGTGATGAGCGACGGCTCGGTGTGGATGGCCAAGCAGGAAATCAAGGTCACCATCGGCGGCTGCGGCGGCTGAGGAACGGAGTTAAGGACTATGGCTGCACCCACCATCAAGAGCCGCATCCCGGCCAAGGCCAAGAAGGGCGAGATCATCGAGATCAAGGCCCAGATCACCCACGACATGGAAACCGGCCAGCGCAAGGACGCCGCCGGCAAGGTCATCCCCAGGAAGATCATCAACAAGTTCGTGGTCACCTGGAACAACGACGTCGTCACCAGCGGCGACTGGCACACCGCCATGAGCGCCAACCCCTTCGTCACCTGCTACGCGCTGGCGACCGAATCGGGCAAGATCAAGCTGGCCTTCCATGACGATTCCGGCGAAGTCTACGAGCAGGTCTCGGAAATTACCGTCGAATAGGGCCAAGCCCCCCGGTCCAGGCCGGGGGGAATGCTCGCCCGCGAAGGCGAGAGCCCAGAGCTGCGCGGGAAGACCGGGTGTCGCCCCATCCCCCCGCCCTCGCGGGGACCAAACCGTCGCCTACCTGGCCGCGACCACGTAGTGGCGCAAATTGTCCACTTCCATATCGGCCTGATCCAGGCGGCTTTTCACCACGTCGCCGATGGTGACGATGCCGATCAAATGATTGTCGGAATCGACCACCGGCAGATGGCGGATACGCTTCCCGGTCATGGTCTTCATCAGACTGTCGAGCGTATCATCCTCGTGGCAGGTCAGAACCGTCGCCGTCATCAGGTCGCGCACCTGCGCGGTGGTGCAGACATTTTCCTGCGCCGCCAGGCCGCGCACGATGTCGCGTTCCGACAAGATGCCGGCGATGGCCCCGTCGGCATGGGTGGCGATCAGCGCGCCGATGCGGTGGGTCGCCAGCAATTTGGCCGCTTCCGAGATCGAGGCGTCGGGCGAAACGGTCACGACGCCGGCGCCGCGAGCCTTTCCCTTCAGGATATTCTTGACGAACATGGCAATACCTCCCCGGTTTTTCCGAGGGCAATCCGCACGGAGAGCCTCATAGCTGATAAGGGGACGCGGCCGCCTCCCTTCAAGGCCTATACGGAAGGGGGGCGGAAGTGCAGCCGAAAGGCCGAGCGGGCGGCCTCGGCATCGGTCAGGTCGTAGCCCCAGGCTGCCAGCACCTGATCGGCCGGCTGGTCGGCCGGATCGGGAAACGGCCAGGTACCGATTCCCGCTGCCGCCAGCCTGCCCCACGGAAACAGGGCGCCGGGATCGGCCTTGCGCCCGGGCGCGACGTCGGAATGGCCGACCACGTTGGCGGCCGGGATCGGGTGGCGGGCCAAGATGGCCCCGGCCAGGTCGATCAGGGCGCAAATCTGCGCCTCGGCGAATAAAGAATCGCCCGAATTGACCAGTTCGATGCCGATCGAGCGGGAATTCACGTCGCTATCGCCGCCCCAACAGGACTTGCCGGCATGCCAGGCCCGCATGTCTTCCGCCACCAGGGCAAAGACCCGGCCGTCTTCCTCGATCAGGTAATGGGCCGACACTTCGGCGGCCGGATCGCACAGCCGGGCCAACGAGGCGGCGCCGTCGATGACGGTGTAATGCAGCACCAGCATGTCGATCAGGGCTCGGCGCCGCGGGCCGAAATTGGGCGACGGATGGTCGATGATCTGGTTCATGGCCCCGGTTCCACCCGCTCGCCCCCGCGCTGCCCGGCCAATTGCACCAAGGCCACACCGGCCACGGTAATGGCGCCGCCCACCACTTTCTGCCAGGTCAACGCCTCGCCCAGCACCAGCACGCCGCCGGCGACGCCGATCACCGGCCCCAGCAGGGTGATCGGCACCAGCCGGCTGAGGTCGTGGCGGCTGACCAGACGGTACCACAGGGTATAGGCCACCAGCGACGAGCCGATGGTGGTATAGGCGATTGCCGCGACCACCGGCCAGGTCATCGCCGCCAGTGCCGCCCCCTGCCCGCTTTCGGCCGCCAGCGAGATGCCGGCCAGCAGCGGTGCCGTCATCAACCCCATCCAGCCGTTCAGCGCCAGCGGGTGGATGTCGCCCAGCTTCTTGACCTGAATGTTGCTGACCGCCCAGGCGGCCATGGCGATGACCGCCACCACCAGCGGCGCCGTCGCCGGCAATTGCGGCTCGCCGGCCAGCAGGGCGACGCCGGAAAAGGCCGCCACCAGGCCGGCACCTCGGCGCAGACCCAGCCGGTCGCCGAAGAAGGCCCAGGCCAGCAGCACCGAGAACGGCACCCCCAATTGGGTGACGATCGCCGCCGTGGCGGCATCCATGCCGGCCACACCCCAGAACAGCAGGCCGAAATGGCCGACACCCAGCACCAGGGCCAGGCCGGCGATACGCGGCAACTGGTAGGCCTGGGGCCGGAAGAAGGCCACGGTCAACACAGCGACCAAGGCAAAGCGCAGACTGCACAGCAGGAACGGCGACAGCACCGTCAACGCCACCTTGACGGCGATGAAGTTCAGCCCCCACAGGGTGACGACCACCAGCGCCGTCAGCCCGTCTTTCAGGTTCATGACCGGGCCGCCATCTCTTCCTTCAGACTTTCCAGCTCCAGCCAGCGCTCCTCGGCCGCCGCCAACTCGTCGCGCGCCGCATCAAGGCGCTTGACCGCCTGGTCGAAACGGGCGGGATTCTTTTCGTACAAGGCGGGATCGGCCAGTTCGACCTCGAGCTTGGCGATCTCGGCCGCCAGCTTCTCCAGCCGGGCCGGCAATTCGTCCAGTTCGCGCTGGTCCTTGTAACTCAGCTTGGCCTGGACCTTGGGGCGCGCCGCGATGGTCTCGGCCTTGGCCTCGATCCTGGCGGCGTCGGACGGCCGGGCCGGGCGCTGGGCCAGATAGTCGGAATAGCCGCCGGCATATTCGCCGATGGTGCCGTCGCCCTCGACGGCGATGACGCTGGTCACCAACCGGTCCAGGAAGTCGCGGTCGTGGCTGACCACCAGAAGTGTGCCCTCGTAATCGGCCAGCATCTCTTCCAGCAGGTCCAGCGTGTCCATGTCCAGATCGTTGGTCGGCTCGTCCAGGATCAACAGGTTGGACGGCTTGGCCAGCAGCTTGGCCAGCAGCAGACGGTTGCGTTCGCCGCCCGACAGTGCCGAAACCGGCGTGCGGGCCTGGTTGTCGGAAAACAGGAAATCCTTCATGTAGCCGACCACATGGCGGGGCTGGCCGCGCACCCAGACATTGTCGCCGCGCCCATCGGTCAGGGTGTCCCACACCGAACGCTCGGGGTCGAGGCGGTCACGGCGCTGGTCGAAATAGGCCGCTTCCAGGTTGGTGCCCAGCCGCACATTGCCGCCGTCCGGGTCCAGGTCGCCGGTCAGCAGGCGCAACAAGGTGGTCTTGCCGGCACCGTTGGGACCGATCAGGCCGACGCGGTCGCCGCGCAGGATGCGGGTCGAGAATTCCGGCACCACCAGCTTGTCGCCATAGGATTTGGTGACCTTGGTGGCCTCGATGACCAGCCGGCCCGAGACGTCGCCGGCATCGACCGCCAATTGGGCGCGCCGCTCGGCATCCTGGCGGGCGCCGAAGCGCTGGGCGCGTTCCTGGCGCAGGCCATTCAGGGCGCGCAGGCGGCCCATGTTGCGCTTGCGCCGGGCGGTGACGCCGCGCGCCAGCCAGTGCAGTTCGCGCCGCAGCAGATTGTCCATGCGTTCCAGCTCGGCCTCGGCCGCCTGGTAGGTCTCCTCCTGCCAGGCCGGGAAGCCGGCGAAGCCGAACTCGGCCCGACGCACCAGGCCTTGCTCCAGCCACAGGGTCTGCTTCGAGATCTGTTCCAGGAAACGGCGGTCGTGGCTGATCACCACCAAAGCGCCGCCATAGGATTTCAGCCGCTCTTCCAGCCACAGGATCGCCGGCAGGTCGAGATGGTTGGTCGGCTCGTCCAACAGCAAGGCGTCGGGCTCGCCGACCAGGGCGCGGGCCAGGGCGGCGCGGCGGGATTCGCCGCCCGACATCCCCACGGTCGAGCGGTCGGGGTCGACGCCCAGTTCGGCCAACAGCGCCTCGGCGCGGTAGGTCTGGTCGCGCTCGTCGGCGGGAAGACCCAGGACCACGTATTCGCGCACGGTGTCGGCGTCGGGTACCGGGTCCTGCGGCAGATAGGCGACGCGGGTGCCGGGCTGGACGAACAATTCGCCCGAATCCGGCAAGATCTGGCCGGCGAACACCTTCAACAGCGTCGATTTGCCCGAGCCGTTGCGGCCGACCAGGCAGGTCTTGTCGCCCCGGCCGACCCAGGTGGTCACGCCCTCGAACAAGGGATTGCCGCCGAAGGTCAAGCGGACGTCACGAAGGGAAAGCAGCGGGGGTGAAGCCATGAGAAAGGACCAAGCCGGGAAAACCGGCCGGGACTTTATCAGAACCAATGCTTGTCGGCGAACACCGCGATGAACAGCCCCAACAGATAGGGCATCGAGGCGGCGAAGTTCCAGCCGGCCCAATATCGCGACGGCGTCAACACCAGCTTGACGTTCAAGCCCAGCAGCAGCGCACCGACCAGCCCGGCCCCGATCAGATAGGGGGTGCCCAGCCAGCCCATGGCCCACGGCACCAGCGACGAGCCGACCAGCAGCACCGAATTACCCAGGATGCACCAGGCGGTGCGCTCGACGCCCACCACCACCGGCAGCATCGGCACGTTGGCGGCGCGGTAATCATCGACCAGCAGGATCGACAGCGCCCAGAAGTGGCTGGGCGTCCACAGGAACAGCGTCACCGCCAGCAGCGCGGGCAGCATCCATTGCGACGGCTGGACCACGGCGGCTCCGGCCAGCAGGGCGAAGCTGCCGGCCCCGCCGCCGAACACGATGTTCCACCAGGTCCGCCGCTTCAGCCAGACGGTGTAGATCACGGCATAGACGAACACCCCCAGGAACAGATGCACCGCCACCACCCAATTGAGCGCCGACACCGCCAGGACGATGCCGGCCAGGGTCAGGCAGCCGGCCAGCATCAGCGCCTCGGTGGGCGCGACCGTGCCGACCACCATCGGTCGGTTGCGGGTCCGCTTCATCAGGGCATCGATATCGCGGTCGAACACATGGTTGAAAACCGCCGAGCCGCCCGAACCCAGCACCATCACCAGCACCAGCAGGGCCAAGTGGAGAGGCTCGACCGTTTCCGCCACCGCGCCATAGCCGGTGACGGCCGTCAGCGCGATCATCAGGGCGATGCGCAGCTTCAGAAGCTCGACATAGGATTTCATCGGCATGGCACGCCCCTTAGAGATAGAGGTGATAAAGCATCGCATAGACGATCAGGCCGGTCAGGCTGACATAGACCCACAACGGCCAGGTCCACCGCGCCAGACGGCGATGGGCATCGACCTTGCCCTGCACCGCGCGCGCCAGGGTCAGCCCCACCATCGGCGCCACCAGCGCGGCCAGCGCCACATGGCTGATCAACAAGGTGTAATAGACCGGCCGAATCGCGCCCTGGCCACGAAAGACGAAGATCGGCGCGCTGAAATGATAGACGACATAGACCACCAGGAAGGCGGCGCTGACCGCCACCGCCGAAACCATCGCCCTCGGGTGCCAATCCTTGCGCCCGGCCCGCACCAGGACGAAGCCCGCCAGCAGCAGCACCAACGACACCGCGTTCAGCGCGGCGGTCAAATGGGGAAGCACGTTGGCGGTGGTCATCCGCCGGCCGCCATCATCTGGCCGAAACGGATCAAGGCAGCGCCATAAAGGCCGGCCGCCGCCGCCACTGTCGCGATCACCGTCAAGGTGATTCCCAAACGCCGCTTGGTTGTCGTGCTGCCCATGGCCCCCTCGCCAAAATCGAAGTCGCTACAGGGACATCTGGGGTGTCGAAGCCTGCGGAAAAAGGGGGGCGGACTTGCCGTCTTAGCGCTGGGCACCCCTTATGCGCATGCTATAAGTAGCATGCTGAAAACGGATCGATCGCAGGGAAAGGGAACCCGCATGGAAGCTCGCATGGAAAACCTGGCCGCCGGCCGAGTCTGGACCTTGAGCGGGCGGATGACTTTTCACGACAACGACCGCTTCCTGGCGATCCTGGCCGAATTCGCGTCCGATTCCGGCCGCCGGGTCGTCCTTGATCTGGCCGGCGTGGAATATACCGATTCCTTCGCCATCGGCCTGCTGCTGCAGGCTGCCGAGCAGGCTCGCGCCAACGGCATCACCTTGGTCATGGCGAAGCCGTCGGCGACGGTGCGCTCGATCCTGGAACAGATGGATCTTGCCGGCCAATTGCCGGTCGAGCCGCCGCTGCAACCGGCGTCGGGCCATGGCGCCACGGCGATGGCCGCCGCCGAGACGGGCGGATTGAAGCTTTCGCCGTTGCCGTCCGAGCGCGGTCCGGGCCTGGCGCTGTCGGGCCGTTTCACCTTTGCCGCCCAAGGCACCTTCCTGAGCGTCCTGCAGCAGATGGAGCGCCTGAACGGCAGCCATTACCGCCTGGACCTGGCCGACGTGTCGTTCATGGATTCCGGCGGGCTGTCGATGCTGATGATGGCCAACGACCAGGCCCGCCATGTCGGCGGCACGCTGATGCTGGCCAATCCGTCACCGCGCGTGCGCGACCTGTTGCGCATGGCCGCGGTCGATACGGTGATGGCGATCGAGGGATAGCGCCACGGCCCGGCCCGGGACCGGGCCTTCCGCCGTGATCAGCCCTTGTCGAGCACCGCGCGCAGATTGACCCCCTTGGTGTCGTCGGCATTCAGCACCGATTCGCGGCGGTCCTTGTGATTGGCCGAGGCGGCGCGAATGCGGTCCAGCGCCCGGTTGAGATCATCCAGCGCCTCGGCCATGTCGGGTGAGAAATCCTCGACATCGATGGCGTTGATGTAGGTGGACATGTCCAGCGCGAAAGCCTCGAACTGACGCAGATGGTCGGTCAGCGAGCGCGGGCGCTTGTTGTAAAGCTTGTGCGCCGCCCGGATATTGCCCAGGAAAATGGTGATCAGGCCGCGAATGAATGGATCGCACGAGGCCAGCTTCTGGTCGAAGACTGCCTTCGGAACCCGGACCAGGATGGTATGGCCTTCGGCGATGGCGGTGGCCATGCGCGGCGTGCCGTCGATCACCGCCATCTCGCCGAAAATGCCGCCCTGCTTGATGGTGCCCAGCCGCACCGTCTCGCCGTCGATTTCCTTGAAGATCGCCACTTCGCCCATTTCCACCACGAAGGCGGCGTCGCCGGATTCGCCCTGGGCGAAAATGACCTTGCCATGTTCGTAGGAGCGGCGGTCCAGCAGAGGGGTCTTGGCCATGAGAGTTTCCTTCTTTCCCCGTCATTCATGGCATTCCCCGCCGCCGCTGGCAACCGGCGCAAACGCCCCTATATGAGGAAAGCCAGCCGGCGCGCCTTGACGCCCGCGGGCCGGCTTCTTAGAGTTGGGCAAACGAGGGGTCGATGCCTCTCAATGGCTCGACCAGCGACAGAAGGATTTGGCGATGAAGAATGTGACCGATGCGACCTTCGAGGCCGAGGTTCTGAAGGCGAACGGCCCGGTTCTGGTGGATTTCTGGGCGGAATGGTGCGGCCCGTGCCGTCAGATCGCTCCGGCGCTCGAGGAATTGGCGAAGGATCTGGGCGCCAAGATCACCGTCGCCAAGATCAACATCGACGAAAACCCCGCCACTCCGGGCAAGTACGGCGTGCGCGGCATCCCGACCCTGATGATCTTCAAGGGCGGCCAGGTGGCGGCCACCAAGATCGGCGCCCTGCCCAAGAGCAAGCTGTTCGAATGGGTGGAAGGCAGCCTGTAAGGCCTGCCGCCTTTCCCAAAACGGGGGCCCCGTCGGCACGATGGGGCCCTTCGTCTGTCGGGGGCATGAAACCATGAAGCGCCATTCACCGGCCTCTGAGCGCAACCGCGACCCGATCCTGGCCCAGCTGCGACGCTGGCTGGCCGGCGCCAGACAGGTGGTCGAGATCGCCTCGGGCACCGGGCAGCACGCCGCCTGGTTCGCCCGCCACCTGCCGCACCTGGCCTGGCAGCCGACCGACACCGACGCGGGCGCCCTGGACTCGGTCGCCGCCTGGGCCGCCGAGGCCGCCTGCCCCAACCTGCACCCGCCCATCGGTCTGGACGTCACCCGCCACCCCTGGCCGGTCACCGAAGCCGATGCGGTGTTTTGCGCCAACATGATCCACATCGCCCCGTGGGACGCCGCCGTCGGGCTGATCGAGGGGGCGGCGGCGCTGCTGCCGGCCGATGGGCTCTTGATCCTTTACGGCCCCTTCACCATCGGCGGCCGCCATACCGCGCCGTCCAACCAGGATTTCGACCTGGACCTGAAGTCGCGCAACCCGGCCTGGGGCGTGCGCGACCTGGAAGCGGTGGGCCAACTGGCCCAGACCCACGGGTTTGACCACCTGGAAACCGTGCCGATGCCGGCCAACAATCTGTTGGTGGCCTGGCGCAAACGCCCTTGACATACGTAACAGTTACGATTACAGATATCGCCATGGCCAAGAACTGTCGATTCGCCGTTGCCACTCACATTTGCGCTCTGCTCGCCATGGGCGACGGGCAACCGGTGACGTCGGACTGGATCGCCGGTTCGGTCAACACCAATCCCGTGGTGGTGCGCCGGCTGCTGTCGGCCCTGGCCAAGGCTGGTCTGGTGTCGTCGATCAGGGGCAGTGCCGGCGGATCAGTGCTGGCCCGGCCTGCCGGGCAGATTTCCCTGGCTCACATCCACCGCGCGGTGGACGAGGAGGAAGGCCCCGCCCTGCACAACCAGACGCCCAACCAGGCCTGCCCGGTTGGGCGCGGCATCCAGCCGGTGCTGGTCCGTATCATCGACCGCGCCGAAGCGGCCAAGGAAGCGGTGCTGGCCACCACCATGCTTTCGGAAGTGGTGGCGGCCATCCGTGCCGAAGCCGGATAGAGACCCTGTTTTTTTTGCGAGTTTTTGTAACAGTATCAATCACGATTACAAGGAGTTCACCATGACCTCGATCGCCATCGTCTACCATTCCGGCTACGGCCACACCGCCGAAGTCGCCAAGGCCGTCGCCCAGGGTGCCGCCGAAGTGGCCGCCACCCAGGTCCACCTGATCCCCATCGAGGACGCCGAGGCCAAGGCCGACCTGATCAACGGCGCCGACGCCATCATCTTCGGCAGCCCGACCTATATGGGCTCGGTGTCAGGCCCGTTCAAAACCTGGATGGACGCCACCTCGAAGGTGTGGTTCGGCCTGGGCTGGAAGGACAAGATCGCGGCGGGCTTCACCGTCTCGGCCAGCCAAAGCGGCGACAAGCTCAACACCCTGATCCAGCTGGCGGTGTTCGCGGCCCAGCACGGCATGATCTGGGTCGGCACCGCCCTGACGCCGGGCAACAACAACTCGAACGGGTCGGTCGAGGACATCAACCGGCTGGGCAGCTTCCTGGGCGCCATGGCCCAGGCCAATGCCGACCAGGGTCCCGACGTGGCCCCGCCGCAGGCCGACCGCAAGACCGCCGCCCTGCTGGGGAAAAGGGTGGCGGAAACCGCCGCCCGCTGGGTGAAGTAGCCGCCTGAAAAATGGATGCCCGGATCAAGTCCGGGCATGACGGGAACAATGTCGTCATGGCCGGGCTTGACCCGGCCATCCACGCTTCGGCGGGCTTACGCCGCCTTCGACTTCTTCTTCAGCAGTTCCAGGATTTCCGAAGCCGCCTTGGGGATGTTGGTGCCGGGGCCATAGACCGCAGCCACGCCGGCCTTGTACAGGAAGTCGTAATCCTGCTGCGGGATGACGCCGCCGGTGACCACCAGGATATCCTCGGCGCCCTGCTTCTTCAGCTCGGCGATCAGCGACGGCACCAGGGTCTTGTGACCGGCGGCCAGGCTGGAGGCGGCGACGATGTGGACGTCATTCTCGACCGCCTGACGGGCGGCCTCTTCCGGGGTCTGGAACAGCGGCCCGACATCGACGTCGAAGCCGATATCGGCAAAGGCGGTGGCGATCACCTTGGCGCCGCGATCGTGGCCGTCCTGGCCCATCTTGACCACCAGGATACGCGGCCGGCGGCCTTCGTCGGCGGCAAAGGCTTCGACCTCGGCCTTCAGCTTGGCGAAGCCCTCGTCACCCTGGTAGACGCCGCCATAGACGCCCGAGATGGTGCGGTTGACGGCGCGGTGACGGGTGAAGGACTTTTCCAGCGCGTCGGAAATCTCGCCGACGGTGGCGCGCGCCCGGGTGGCCTCGACCGCCAGGGCCAGCAGATTGCCCTCGCCCGATTCGCCGGCCTTGGCCAGCGCCGCCAGGGCGGCCTCGACCTTGGCCGGATCGCGGGTGGCCTTGATGTGCTTCAGGCGCGCGATCTGCGATTCGCGGACGGCGGCATTGTCGACGTCCAGGATGTCGATGGGGGCTTCCTCGGCCGGCTGGTACTTGTTGACGCCGACCACCACCTCTTCGCCGCGATCGATGCGGGCCTGGCGGCGCGCCGCGGCTTCCTCGATCTTCATCTTGGGCATGCCGGATTCGACCGCCTTGGTCATGCCGCCCAGCGCTTCCACTTCCAAGATCAGCTTCCAGGCTTCCTCGGCGATGGCGTTGGTCAGGCTTTCCACATAATAGGACCCGGCCAGCGGATCGACCACATGGGGGATGCCGGTCTCTTCCTGGATGATCAGCTGGGTGTTGCGCGCGATGCGGGCCGAGAACGGGGTCGGCAGGGCGATGGCCTCGTCCAGCGCGTTGGTGTGCAAGGACTGGGTGCCGCCCAGCACGGCGGCCATCGCCTCGATGGTGGTGCGGATGACGTTGTTATAGGCATCCTTCTCGGTCAAGGACACGCCCGAGGTCTGGCAGTGGGTCCTGAGCGCCATCGAGGACGGCTTTTGCGGGTCGAACTGCTTGATGATGCGGGCCCACAACAGGCGGCCGGCGCGCATCTTGGCGATTTCCATGAAGAAGTTCATGCCGATGGCCCAGAAGAACGACAGCCGGCCGGCGAAATCGTCGATCTTCAGGCCGCGGCCCAGGGCGGCGCGGACATATTCCAATCCGTCGGCCAGGGTGAAGGCCAGTTCCTGCACCGCCGTCGCCCCCGCTTCCTGCATGTGGTAGCCGGAAATCGAGATCGAGTTGAACTTCGGCATGTTCTTCGAGGTGTAGTCGATGATGTCCGCGATGATCCGCATGGACGGCGCCGGCGGATAGATATAGGTGTTGCGGACCATGAACTCCTTCAGGATGTCGTTCTGGATGGTGCCCGACAGCTGGTCCTGGGACACGCCCTGTTCCTCGGCGGCGACGATATAGCCGGCCAGCACAGGCAAAACGGCGCCGTTCATGGTCATCGACACGCTCATCTTGTCGAGCGGGATGCCGTCGAACAGAATCTTCATGTCCTCGACCGAATCGATGGCCACGCCGGCCTTGCCGACATCGCCGACCACGCGCGGATGGTCGCTGTCATAGCCGCGATGGGTGGCCAGATCGAAGGCCACCGAGATGCCCTGCTGACCGGCGGCGAGGTTCTTGCGATAGAAGGCGTTGGATGCCTCGGCGGTCGAGAAGCCGGCATACTGGCGCACGGTCCACGGCTTGGCCGCGTACATGGTGGCACGAGGGCCGCGCAGGAACGGCGGGAAGCCCGGCAGGGTGTCCAGGTTCTCCATGCCTTCCAGATCGGCGGCGGTATAAAGAGGCTTGACCACAATGCCTTCGGGAGTCTCCCAATTCAGGGTTTCCGGCGAGGCACCCTTGAGGTCCTTCGACGCCAGGGCTTCCCAATCGGACAGGCTCTTTTTGGCAAATTCGGTCATTTTCTTCCTCCAAATTACCCGTTCTTCCCCCGGGCGGGCGGGAGTATAGCCACCCGCAGGGTCAGAGTCCACAAAACCGCGTAATTTCATTGCGCGTTGCTGACCGCAATCCAGCGGTATTACCACGTTACTTGGCGCATTGACTTGACCATCTCGCCAGCGCACCCTTTGGCCCCATGTCGTTCCTTGACCACATCCGCGCCTGCAACGCCCACGCCCCCCGGAATTTCCGCCCGTTCCTGTGCGGGTCCACCCGGATCGGCCGCATCCGCCACGATGTCGCCGCCTGGCTGGCCGGCTTTCCCGATGTCTTCGTCGTCGAAGACGATGGCGTCCGCCTGTATCCGGGGCTGGACAGCGGCCCGACCCGCTCGGCCGCCATCGATGCCGTCGCGGTGGAATTGCGCCACCGTTACGGCACCCCGGCGCTTCGGGGCGAGCGCTACCGCGTCGGCGCCGGCTGGGGCCAAACAGAACTGTTCACCATCGATCGCGGAGTGGTCAGCCTGTTCGGCATCCGCGCCTACGGCGTGCACGTCAACGGCTTCGTCCGCACCCCGGACGGCGTGCGTCTGTGGGTGGCGCGGCGCGCCCTGGGCCGGCCGGTGGCGCCGGGAAAGCTGGACAATCTGATCGCCGGCGGCCAGCCGGCGCATCTGTCCTTGATGGACAATCTGGTCAAGGAAGCCGCGGAAGAGGCGAACGTCCCCGAGCCACTGGCCCGCACCGCCCGTCCGGTCGGGGCCATTTCCTATTGCCTGGACGACGAATGGGGCGCCAAGCCCGACACCATGTTCTGCTATGACCTGGAACTGCCGCCGGGCTTCGTGCCGGTCAACACCGACGGCGAGGTGGAAAGCTTCGCCCTGATGGCGCCGTCGGAAGCCGCCGCCCGCATCAAGGCGGGCGGCGATTTCAAGTTCAACGTCAACCTGGTGGTCACGGACTTCCTGATCCGCCACGGTTTCCTGAACCCCGACGACGAGCCCGACTATGTCGAGATCGTGTCGGGCTTGCGGGTCTTCCACAGCGAATAAAGCACGCCGCCCGCCAGCAGGCCGAAGGTCACCGACAAGGACAGCACCGCCGGAACCTTGCCGATGACATTGACGGCGAAGATCTTGCCGCCGATGAACACCAAGACCAGGGCCAGGGCGTATTTCAGGTAATGGAAGCGGTGGATCGCCGCCGCCAGCGCGAAGTACAAGGCACGCAGGCCCAGAATGGCGAAGATGTTGCTGGTATAGACGATGAACGGGTCGGTGGTGATGGCGAAGATGGCCGGGACGCTATCGACGGCGAACACCAGATCGGCCAGTTCCACCAGCACCAAGGCCAGCATCAGCGGCGTGATCCACAAGGCCGGCTTGCCGGTCACCGGATGGGGCTGGCGCACGACGAAATCCTGGCCGTGCAGGCCGGGGGTGACGTTGAAATGCGACCGCAGCCAGCCAAGCACCTTGTTGTTCTCGATGTCAGGCGCCGAATCCGACACCACCAGCATCTTGATGCCGGTGATGACCAGGAAGGCGCCGAACAGGTAAAGGATCCACGAGAACTGGCTGATCAACGCGGCGCCCAAGCCGATCATCAGGGCGCGCATGACGATGGCGCCCAGGATGCCCCAGAACAGCACGCGGTGCTGGTACTGGCGGGGAATGGCCAGGGTCGAGAAGATCAGGGCGATGACGAAGACATTATCCATGGACAGGCTTTTTTCGACGACGAAGCCGGTCAGGTAATCGGTGCCGGCCTCGGCACCCATGCTCCACCACACCCAGCCGCCGAAAATCAGGCCGGCGGTGATGTAAAGGGCCGACAGGGCGACGCTTTCGCCGATGCCGATTTCATGGTTGTCCCGGTGCAGCACGCCCAGGTCGAAGGCCAGCAGGGCGGCGACGATGGCCAGGAAGGACAGCCACATCCAGCCGGGCTTGCCGAGAAATTGTCCGAATAAGATGGGATCGAGGAATTCCATGGGACGACCTTGGAATGAAGGCGCTCCGACATCGCGGCCGCATGCCGCCAGAGGGGCCCGGAGCCTCGCTAGCGAATCTCGGAACAAATCGGCCCAGTTCAAGGGGAAGATTCCTCTTGTGCGGCGCACACTCGCGCATCATTATTTCGCCCCAACCGATTTCCCCGAAAGAGGATTGCGCAACATGAGCATCAAGCCCCCCCGCAAGTTCTTCGAGCCGCTGGCCATCGGCGCTCCGGCGCCCTATCGCGAGCTGCCGGTGCGGCTGGAGCGCATGATCCATTTCTTCCCGCCGCATGTGGAGAAGATGCGGGCCAAAGCGGGTGACATGGCCAAGAATGTCGACGTGCTGCTGGGCAATCTGGAAGACGCCATTCCGGCCGACGCCAAGGAAGCGGCCCGCGCCGGCTTCGTCGAGGTGGCCAAGGCCTGGAACCCCGAATGCGGCACCGGCCTGTGGACCCGGGTCAATTGCCTGAACTCGCCGTGGTTCCTGGATGACGTCACCACCCTGGTCGCCGAGGCAGGAAACAAGCTGGACGTGGTGATGCTGCCCAAGGTCGAAGGGCCGTGGGACATCCATTATCTCGACCAGTTGCTGGCCCAGCTGGAGGCCAAGCATCAGGTCAAGCGCCCGATCATGATCCACGCCATCCTGGAAACCGCCCTGGGCGTCGAGAACGTCGCCGCCATCGCGAGCGCCAGCCCCCGCATGCACGGCATGAGCCTGGGGCCGGCCGATCTGGCGGCGTCGCGCGGCATGAAGACTACCCGCGTCGGCGGCGGCCATCCCTTTTATGGCGTGCTGGAAGATGCCAAGGGCGAGGCCCCGCGCACCTTGTTCCAGCAGGATCTGTGGCACTACACCGTGGCCAAGATGGTCGATGCCTGCCAGTCGGCCGGCATCAAGGCCTTTTACGGCCCGTTCGGCGATTTCTCGGACAACGCCGCCTGCGAGGCGCAGTTCCGCAACGCCTTCCTGCTGGGCTGCGCCGGCGCCTGGAGCCTGCATCCCAGCCAGATCGACATCGCCAAGAACGTGTTCAGCCCCGACGTGGCCGAGGTGCTGTTCGCGAAGAAGATCCTGGACGCCATGCCCGACGGCACCGGCGCGGTGATGATCGACGGCAAGATGCAGGACGACGCCACCTGGAAGCAGGCCAAGGTCATCGTCGACCTGGCCCGCTCTGTTGCCGCCAAGGACAGCGTCATGGCGGAAAAGTACGGGCTGTAACTAAAGCAGGCTGCCCTGCCGTCCGTCTTCCTTGCCCTTGGATTTGGGCTTGGGGGCCGGCGGCGGGGCGGCGCTTTCGCCCACGGTGACGGACGTGTCGCCATCCTTGAACTCGACCCGCCAGTGGGCGCCGGGGGTGGCGTCGGCGGCGGCGACCACGCGCCCGTCCACGTCGCGCACCACCGCATAGCCCCGGTCCAGCACCTTGCGGTAGGAATAGCTTTCCAGCAGCTTGCCCTGGCTTTCCAGACGCTGACCCCGGCGCTCGATGGTGCGGGAAAGCGCCTCGGGCAATCGCATCGCGGCTTGCGTCAGGCGCAGGCCATCACGCTCGATGCGCGCCGCTTCCGCCGCCTTGGCCTTGTCCAGCGCGTGGGTCAGCCGGGCCGACACCTTGTCCAGGTCGGCCTGGTGTCGCATCATCAGGTTGGGCAGCGCCAGCCTCAGCCGCTCGGCGCGGTCGTCCAGCTTCAGCCAGGCCTCTTCGATCACCCGGCGCGGATGGGGCAGTGCGCGGGCGATGGCCTCGACCCGCAGGCGGCGCTCCTCGATCCCGCGGGTCAGGGCGTTCAGCAGGCGCGATCCGCAATCGGTGACCTGATTGATCAGCTCGGCCCGCACCGGCACCGCCATCTCGGCGGCGGCGGTCGGCGTCGGCGCCCGCAGGTCCGAGGCGAAATCGATCAAGGTGGTGTCGGTCTCGTGGCCGACGGCGCTGATCAGCGGAATGGCAGAGGCGGCCGCCGCGCGCACCACCACCTCTTCATTGAAGGCCCACAGATCCTCGACCGAGCCGCCGCCCCGCGCGACGATCAGCAGATCGGGACGGGCGACCTGCCCGCCTTCGGGCAGCGCGTTGAATCCTGCGATGGCGGCGGCCACTTGACCGGCGGCGCCGTCGCCTTGCACCGCCACCGGCCACAGCAACACATGCGACGGGAAGCGGTCGGCCAGACGGTGCAAGATGTCGCGGATCACCGCGCCCGTGGGCGAGGTCACCACGCCGATGACCCGGGGCAGGAACGGGATGGCCCGCTTGCGGCCCTGATCGAACAGGCCTTCGGCGGCCAGCTTGCGGCGGCGGTCCTCCAGCAGCTTCAACAAGGCGCCCTGGCCGGCCAGCTCCATCCGCTCGACCACCATCTGGTATTTGGACCGGCCGGGATAGGTGGTCAGGCGGCCGGTGGCGATCACCTCCATGCCGTCTTCCGGGGCCATGCCCAGCCGGGCCGCCTGGCCGCGCCAGCACACCGCGTCCATCACCGCGTCGGCATCCTTCAAGGCGAAGTACAGATGGCCGGATGAATGACGCTTGAAGCCCGAGATCTCGCCCCGGACGCGGACCAGCGAGAAGGTCTCCTCGACGGTGCGCTTCAGGGCTCCGGAAATCTCGGAGACGGTGAATTCGGGAACATTGGAAGGCGGGCGGGAATCGATGTCGGTCATGGCCGGATGATGGCCTGGGACGACGCACTTGCCAAGTGGGCCGGACTTGAATTCGGCCGCCCGGCTGATGTACATTTTAGGTGTACACAGGCGAACAAGGGCCACCGACATGCAATCCGTCAGCTTCAGTGACCTTCGCCGCCACCTTTCGACCTATCTGGACCAAGTCGCCAAAGGCGACGAGATCGTCGTGACATCGCGCGGCCGACCGATCGCCCGCCTTGTTCCCTCGGCCGAGCAGCCCCCGGTGCCGCGACCGGTCGGCTTGCTGGCGGGCCGAATCCGCATCGCCGGGGACTTCGACGACACCCCGGCTGAGCTGGTTCTGGCCATGGAAAGCGGTGCCGAATGAGCCTGCTTCTCGATACCCACGCCGCGCTGTGGCTGCTGGCCGGCGACAGCCGTCTGGGTTCTGCCGCCACCCAGGCCGTCATCGACCCGGCGCGTAAGGTGCAGGTCAGCGTCGTCTCGTTGTGGGAAATGGCCGTGAAGATTCGGATCGGCAAGCTTGCCGGCAACCTGGACGAGATCATCGAGGCCCTGGCTGCGTCACGGATCACCGTCCTGCCCCTGGCCCCCGACCATTTGCTGGAATTGATGCGCCTGCCCTGGTTCGAGGATCACCGCGATCCGTTCGACCACCTGATCGCCGCCCAAGCCCGCGCCGAGAATCTGGTCCTGGTCAGCGCCGATCGAAATATGCCGCGGTACGGAACCGCCATCATGCCCTGCGACGCCTGACGCGCGCATTGAAAACCCCGCCGACCGTGCTACAACCCGGTCGGAATGGATCGACGCCTGGAGACGGTGATGAAGGTTCTGGTGGTGGGCGGCGGCGGCCGCGAACATGCGCTGTGCTGGAAGATCAAGCAATCGCCCCTGCTGACGCGCCTGTGGTGCGCGCCCGGCAATGCCGGCATCGAAAGCGTGGCCGAATGCGTCGCCATCGGAGCCGAGGACGTCGAGAAGCTGGTGGCCTTCGCCAAGACCAACGCCGTCGATCTGGTGGTCGCCGGCCCCGAGGCGCCGCTGGTGCTGGGCCTGGCCGACCGTCTGAAGGACCAGGGCATCCGGGTGTTCGGCCCGACCCAGGCCGCCGCCGAGCTGGAAGGCTCGAAGGGCTTCATGAAGGACGTGGTGTGGCAGGCCAAGATCCCCACCGCCTGGTACGGTCGCTTCACCGACATCGAGGCGGCCAAGGCCTTCGTGCGCGAGAAGGGCGCCCCCATCGTCGTCAAGACCGACGGGCTGGCCGCCGGCAAGGGCGTGGTGGTGGCCATGAGCCTGGACGAGGCCTTGAAGGCCGTCGATGACATGATGGGCGACAAGGTGTTCGGCGCCGCCGGCGACGAACTGGTGATCGAGGAATTCCTGGACGGCGAGGAAGCCAGCTTCTTCGCCCTGTGCGACGGCACCACCGCCATCCCCCTGATCGCCGCCCAGGACCATAAAAGGGTCGGGGACGGCGATACCGGCCCCAATACCGGCGGCATGGGCGCCTATTCCCCCGCCCCGGTCTTCACCGATGCGTTGCGGGATCAGGTGATGGAAACCTGCATCCTGCCGGCGGTCCGCCAGATGGCGGCCATGGGCAAGCCCTATACCGGCGTGCTGTTCGCCGGCCTGATGATCAAGGACGGCCAGGCCAAATTGCTGGAATTCAACGTCCGCTTCGGCGACCCGGAATGCCAGGTTCTGATGGCCCGGCTGACATCGGACCTGTTGCCGGTGCTGGCCGCCGCCGCCGATGGCAAACTGGACGGCATCCGCCTGGAATGGTCGGACGAATGCGCCCTGGTGGTGGTGATGGCCGCCCAGGGCTATCCGGGTTCGTACCAAAAGAACACCGTGATCGGCGGGCTGGACGCCGCCGGCGCGGTCGAGGGCGTGACCGTCTTCCATGCCGGCACCGCCCGCGACGGCTCGGGCCAGGTGGTCGCCACCGGCGGGCGCGTGCTGGGCGTCACCGCCATCGGCACCGATGTCGCCGCCGCGCGCGAACGCGCCTATCTGGCCGTCGATGCGCTGGACTGGCCGCAGGGCTTCTGCCGCCGCGACATCGCCTGGCGGGCGCTGGCGCGGTGAGCCTGGCCATCCCCTCGCTCGACCGGCTGACCGGCGGCTTCAAGCCTTATGCGCTGCTCAGCCTGTTCTGCCTGATGCTGTTCGCGCCGGGCCTGGCCGACCTGCCGCCGATGGACCGCGACGAATCGCGCTTCATGCAGGCGACCCGGCAGATGCTGGAGACCGGCGACTATATCCGCATCCAGTTCCAGGGCGAGATGCGGGCCAAGAAGCCGGCCGGGGCCTATTGGCTGCAGGCGGGCAGCGTCGGCGCGCTGTCGCATCCGGCCTCGACCCAGACCTGGCCCTATCGCCTGCCCTCGGCGCTGGCCGCCTGGGCCGCCGTTTTGATGACCTTCGCCTTCGGCCGCGCCCTGATCGGCGAACGCCCGGCCCTGGTCGGGGCCATGCTGCTGGCCGCCTGCACCATGCTGGTGTCCGAAGCCCACCAGGCCAAGACCGACGCCATCATGCTGGCCCTGGTGGTGGCCGCCCAGGGGTTGCTGGCCCGCTTCTACGTCGCCGCCCGCGCCAAGGATGCCGCCGCCCCGTCGGGTGGCGGCTGCGGCTCCGCGTCCGCCAGCCCCATCAAGATGCCCGGCACCTGGGAAGCCCTGGCCTTCTGGCTGGTCCAGGGCGCGGCCATCCTGGTCAAGGGGCCGGTGGTGCCGGTGATCAGCCTGTTGACCATCGCAGCCTTGGGGCTGGCCGACCGGCAGGTGCGCTGGCTGGTGCCGATGCGCCCCGTTCTGGGCACCATCGTCGCCGCCGCCATTGCCGCGCCGTGGTTCGCCGCGGTGTCGCAGGCCACCGGCGGCGCCTTCGTCGGCGAGGCGGTCAAGGGCGACCTGCTGCCCAAGCTGCTGGGCGCCCATGAAAGCCATGGCGGCTTCCCCGGCCAGTATCTGGTGCTGTCGGTGGTGCTGTTGTGGCCCGGCTCGCTGCTGCTGCTGCCGGCGGCGTCCAGGATGTGGGGGCAGCGACACCGCCTGGCCTTTCGCGTGCTGCTGGCCTGGGCGGTGCCGACCTGGATCATGTTCGAGCTGATCCCCACCAAACTGCCCCATTACGTGCTGCCGGCCTTTCCGGCCCTGGCCCTGATGGGCGCCGCCCTGGTGATCGAGGGGCTGGACGCGTTTCAGACCAAGTGGGCGCGGGCGTGGTACGGCGTGTGGTGCCTGGTCGGCCTGACCCTGGCCGGGCTGGTGGTGGCCCTGCCCATCGTCCTGGGCGGGGGCTTCGTCTGGCTGTCGGTGCCGGCGGCGTTGGGCATCGTGCTGGCCACTTTGTTGCCGGCCACCCTGGCCTGGAAGGGCCGCCTGCCCGAGGCCGCCCTGGCCCTGGGCCTGACCGCGCTGGCGACCTATCCCGTGCTGTTCCAAGGGGTGCTGCCGTCGCTGGACCGCATGTTCCTTTCGCGCGGCGCAGCACAGATGGTCAAACTGGTGGGATCGGACGGCCCGGTGGTCAGCGCCGGCTTCTCGGAACCCAGTCTGGTGTTCTGGCTGGGCACCGAGACCAAGCTGGCCGACGGTTCCGCCGCCGCCGCCCACCTGGCCGCCAACCGCCGCGCCCTGGCGGTGGTCGAGGACAAGCAGGAAGCTGGCTTCCTTGGCCGTGCCGCAGAGCTTGGGCTGGTAATCGAGGAATTCGGCCGAATCGACGGGTTCAACTATTCGCGCGGCAAGCGCGCCGCCTTGACGGTCTATGGGGTGAAGTCGCCATGATCAAGCCGGACATCAGCCTGATGGAACGCCTGGCCGTCGCCTGGGAAGGGTTGCGTCTGGCAGCCTCTGATGTCCGCCGTTTCGCCAAGCCGCACCTGATCGCCCAGGCGGCCCGGACCCGGCGCTTTCCCCTGGCCTGGTCGTTCGTCTATGTCGTGCTGTTTTGCGGCCTGGCGATGCTGATCATCGACCGGCCGCTGGCCCGGCTGCTGAAGGCCCATGTCGGCGGCGATATCGAGGGCTTCTTCAGGATCATCACCCATCTGGGCGAGGCCCAGTTGTATCTGATCCCGTCGGGCATCGCCTTTGTCGGCATGCTGGCGGCATCGATGCGCGCCGTCACCCCCGAGGCCGCCGATGTCTGGCGCCGGCTGTCGGTGGCGCCGGGCTTCATGTTCCTGACCATGGCGGTGTCGGGCCTGATCAGCAACGCCATCAAGTTCAGCGTCGGCCGCCTGCGGCCGCGTTATCTGTTCGAGCAGGGCCTTTACGGCTTCGAGCCGTTCAACACAGCCTGGGCGATGAACTCGTTCCCGTCTGGCCACAGCCAGGCCGGCTTCGCCGCCATGACCGCGCTGATGGTGATCTTTCCGCGCTATGACCTGTTGTGGCTGCTGATCGCCACCCTGGTCGCCCTCAGCCGGGTAGTGGTCACGGTCCATTACCTGTCGGACGCGGTCGCCGGCAGCTTCCTGGCCATCATGGTCACCATCTTGCTGGCCCGCCTGTTCAAGGCGCGCGGACTGGACCCGCAATGGCGGCTGCCCCGGGATTGGCGGTAAAGTTTAACGCACCGGACGCGGCGGCATGCCCTGGCTGTAATCGTGGCTGCCGGCTGGCGCCACCGCTGGGAGCGCCGATTCCTTGACGCACGATCCCGAATAGGGCGACACCGGCCCCTGATAGCCGGGCGGCGGCGAATTCTCGACGCAGCGATATTTGACGCTGCCATCCTGGTTGATCGCCTTGTCGGGGCTGGCGACCGGCGGCGCCTTGCCGACACAGGCGGCCAGAGACAGCACCAGGGTCAGGGCGGACAGGGTTTTCATCGGCTGGCCGGAATGTCGAGATAGGGCGGCAACTGGCCATCATAGACCAGCTCTTCGATGGTCCGGCGCAAGATGTCGAGGCCGAGCCGGTTGCTACCGGCCGCCAGCACCATCGCCAGATAGGGCTCCAGCAAGGGCACGATGCCGACCCGTTCCATCTGCTCGCCGGGCAGGCGCTTCCGGGGTGGGGCGACCCGGTTGACATGCTCCAGCGCCAGTTCCTGAATCGCCGCCTTGAACAGGCTTTCGGTGGTGTTCTTCTCGAGAAGCTGCTGGTATTCGCGGGAATCGCGCTCGGCGCGAATTTCGACGGCGACGGTCTTGGCTTCGGGCAAGGGCGCGATGCCGGCCATGGCGTCCAGTTGCGCCATCACCTTGCCGGCCATGCGCGCCGCCACCAATTCCTCCTCGGGTGTCGCGCCGTTGGCGACCGAGCGCGCCATCAGCGAGCGCAGCCGGTGCAGCAACCGGTCACGCATCCCGGCATCGCGACTGGACGGAGCATTCATGCCAAAGCTTACCAAATCCTGGGGCAGACAATGGAATCACTGTACGCCAGCCGCCGAATTCACGCCAGCGGTGTAAAAAATGCCAGCCCGGGGGGTGACTTCCGCACAATCTGCCCCTAAAGTTAGACGGGTCATCGCTGGTGTCCTGCTCCGGAAATTCGCATGGCGAATGGCAGAATCACCACACAAGGTCCAGAAGGGGCGCTTCATGGAAAAGGGCAAGGTCCTCGAGCGGAAAATTTTCTACGCCGGCCAGAAGGTCTTCAACGAAGGCGACCAGGGCGACCGCGCCTATCTGATCCAGGACGGCATGGTCGAGATTTCCAAGCACGGGCTGGTGCTGGCCACCCTGGGCAAGGGCGAATTGTTCGGCGAGATGGCGCTGGTCGACGACAAGCCGCGCATGGCCTCGGCCAAGGCCCAGACCGACCTGTCGGTGGTGATCATCAATCGCGACACCTTCCGCGAGAAGCTGGCCAAGTCCGACCCGTTCATCCGCGGCCTGCTGAACATCTTCGTGCGCAACATCCGCAATCTGACCCGCTGATGGCGCTGTCGGGCCGCATGCGGGCCGACTTTCCCGGCCTGACGCCCGCGCAATTGTACGCCATCGCCGCCGACATCGAAGCCTATCCCGCCTTCATCCCCTGGTGCCGCGCCGCCCGCATCGTCGAGCGGGCCGACGGAATGTGGCGGGTGGAAAACCATTTCGGCGCCGGCCCGGTGGATGTGACCTTCACCAGCCTGGCCCACCCCGCCCCGCCCGACCGGTTGGACATCACCTCGACCGACGGCCCGTTTCGCGACTTCCGCCTGGCCTGGCGCTTCGATTCCATCGAAACCGGCGGCGCCCGCGCCATCGCCGAATATCGCCTGGCCCTGAAATCGCCCCTGCTGCAAGGCCTGGCCGCCCTGTCGATGGGCGAGGTCGAACGCCGGGTCGAGCACAACTTCCGCGCCCGCGCCAAAGCGGTATATATGGCATGACCCAGACTTTACACCACAACATCTTGTCATTATAACCAGCGCATCAGATAACCGGAGACGCCGCCGCCATGTCCGCCACCGATGCCGAGAAGCCCGTTCCCGAAGCCGCCGACGCGCCCGTTCGCGAGCTGTCGCAGACCTTCCGGCCGGTGTCGGCGGGCATGGAAGCCCATCTGAACGTCTATCACCCGGTGCTGGATCACGGCTTCATCGCGGTCAAGGATTACATGGGCGACGACCTGTCGATCCTGCAGATGGCGCGCATGAGCTATGGCAAGGGCACCAAGGGCCTGAACGACGACCGCGCCTTGCTGCGCTACCTGATGCGCCACTTCCACACCAGCCCGTTCGAGGGCTGCGTCATCAAGCTGCACGTCAAGCTGCCGATCTTCGTGATGCGCCAGTGGGTGCGCCACCGCACCGCAAGCTTGAATGAATATTCGGCCCGCTACTCGATCATGCCGGACGAGTTCTATATGCCCGACGCCAGCCAGCTGGCGGTGCAGTCCAAGGACAACAAGCAGGGCCGCGGCGACACCCTTACGCCAGACGATTCCGCCCAGGTGCTGCGCATCTTGAAGGAAGAAGCGCTGCGCAATTTCGCCACCTACCACCATCTGCTGAACGCCGACGAAGACGGCCAAACCATCGACGAGGGCCGCGACGGCATCGCCCGCGAACTGGCCCGCATCGGCCTGCCGCTGTCGACCTATACCCAGATGTACTGGCAGACCAACCTGCACAACCTGATGCATTTCCTGCGGCTGCGCGCCGACCCGCACGCCCAGTTCGAGATCCGCATTTTCGCCGAAAAGATCCTGGATGTCATGGCCGACTGGGTGCCGGTGACCACCGAAGCCTTCCGCGACTATCAGCTGGAGGCCTCGCGGCTGTCGCGCATGGACTTGGCCTTGGTCAAGGACATGCTGGCCGGAAAGGCGACACTGGCCGACGCGGGCGCCTACGGCCTTTCCAAGCGCGAAGCGCGCGAACTGGGCGACCGCCTGGGGATTTCTGCTTAACGGAGACCATGATGCGCCGTCTTGTGATCCTGACCATCGCCGTGCTGACCGCCCTTCCGGCCGTGGCCCAGGAGGAAACGGCGACGCTGCGGCTAGCCTGCAAGGCCGACAATCCCGCCCTCGAGGCCGGCCCCTTCGCCTTTTCCATCGACGAGAAGCGCGGCGAGGCGACCGAGACGGTGTCGGGCAAGAGCTATGGCGTGATGTCCTACCGCGACGGCTTCGGCCTTTACGACCCGGCCGGCGGCCGCTCGGCGCTGGTGTTCCGCATCGACCGCGTCTCGGGCCACTTCGCCCGCGTCGACAAGCAGATCAAGGTCGAGGGAATGTGCGAGAAGGTCGAGAGGAAGTTTTAGGGGGCGAACATAGGGTCCAGGGCTGCGACCTTTCCGAAGGCGGCACGGTAAAGCTGGCGCTAAGCCGTCTGGCAAAAGCAGCAGCGCTTCCACGCCCAACCCGAACATCTGCCCCACCAGGTCGGCCCGACGCGTTTATTGCTTGCAACTGGCCGGCGCCGGGCCGCCGGGTGGCACGATGCAGGCCAGTAGGAACGAGACCTTGCCATCGGAGCGCACTGGCTTCACCGTCGCCGAAACGCCCTTCTCTGGACCGTCAACCGATACAGAATAGCGGATCGGCAGCCCATAGGGGGCTCCCACGACAATCGCCGTGACCTTCGCGGACCGTACGCCCCCTACCGCACGAGCCAATTCCAGGTCAGCTTTCGCGAAGGCCACCACCAGCGGGTATTCCTTGGCACGCACTTCCTGTTGCAGAGCATCGTCGAGCGTGCGATGGACGCACTCGGGCTTGCATAGCCGGTCCTCCACCGGCTGCTGGAACGGAATTAT
>NZ_CACVCE010000028.1:0-27640 GCF_902729445.1 Magnetospirillum sp. LM-5
TGTCCGAAGACACTTGGAACAGAGCTCGTTCCATAACTACATTTACTTCTCAACGCTTTCGCATTCAGAGATAACGCATTTCGGAACCAGATCCGGTTTCGGATCGGCGCCGCCTGCGCATCCCTTCCTTATTCCGTCTTCACTTGTCAAAGAGCGTGGAGACTTCCGCCTCCGTCAGACCCCGCCGCGTCACCGCCGCTAAAGCCCGTCCCCGTCAGGGGAGGCCGGCTTATATCTCGGTGCCGACCACACCGTCAACCCCTTTTTTTCGAACCACCAGAACTTTCCGTCCCAGCAATTCCGCGGAGTTCGTTGACCTCTCCGCGTTGTCCGAACCGCCCTTCCAGGCCGCTCGGGAGGCGAGGTTTCTACCCTTGGGCAAACCCTCCGTCAACCGTTTTTTTTCGGACCGTCTCGAAGTTTCCTTCGCTGCAATCCCGCCGAGCCGATCAACTTCCTCGCTTGGCGCCCCTGCCGGACCAGGTCCGTCGGGGAGGCCGCTTTCTACGCCCCGAACCGGGGTGCGTCAACAGCCTTTTTTACAAATTTGCGTCACTCTTCCGAAATGCGGCGGTGGCGTCGGATCACCCTTCCGTTATCGGGAAAGGGAGGCGGTCGCCGGCCGCATTCTGGAGATCCGCACCCGTCGAATTCGGCGCATGGCCGACGCTCAGGTGCGAACGAAAGGTTACCCTACTCCGCTTTGTCCGATCTGGCAACCGGACTTTACATCGGTGTCCCACACCGGACTTTACATCGGTGTTCCACACCGGACGTCACATCGGCGCCAGACCCAGGCGGGCGAACAGGCTTTTGTCCTGTCCGGGGGCGGCGTTCTTGGCGGTCAGCAGCTTTTCGCCGCAAAACACCGAATTGGCGCCGGCGAAGAAGCACAGGGCCTGCATCTCCTCGGTCATGCCCTCGCGGCCGGCCGACAGGCGGACGAAGGATTTTGGCATCATGATGCGGGCCACCGCGATGGTGCGGATGAAATCGAACGGGTCGGGCCGCTCGATTTCGGCCAAGGGCGTGCCGGGAATCGGGATCAGCAGGTTGATCGGCACCGAATCCGGGTGCTTGGGCAGGTTGGCCAGGGCGATCAGCATCTTGGCGCGGTCGTTCTGTTTCTCGCCCATGCCGACGATGCCGCCCGAGCAGACATGCAGGCCGGCATCCTGGACATGGCCCAGGGTATCGAGGCGGTCCTGGAAGTTCCGCGTCGAGATGATCTCTTCGTAATGCTCGGGGCTGGTGTCGAGATTGTGGTTATAATAGTCGAGACCGGCTTCCTTCAGCTGGCGGGCCTGTTCGCGCGACAACAGGCCGAAGCTGGCGCAGGTCTGCATGCCCAGCGCCTTGACCCCTTCGATCATCGCCAGGGCCACCTGGAAATCGTCGCCCTTGGGGCCGCGCCAGGCCGCCCCCATGCAGAAGCGCGACGCCCCCTCCTCTTTCGCCTTGGCGGCGGCGGCGATCACCTCTTCCACCGCCAGCAGCTTTTCCTTTTCCAGCCCGGTGGCGTAATGGGCCGATTGCGGACAATACGAGCAATCCTCGGGACAGCCGCCGGTCTTGATGGACAGCAGGCGGCTGATCTGGATGCGGTTGGGGTCGAATTCGGCGCGATGGATGGTGTGGGCCTTGAACAAAAGGTCCATGAACGGCAGGGCATACAGCGCCTCGACCTCTTCGACCTCCCAATCGTGCTTGAGGCCGCTTGGCTTCAACTTCGTCGCCGCTTGCGCCATTACCGCCGTACCTCCCGAAAAACCCTATTGGAATCAGGGCTATCGCCCTGGCTTGCGGGCCGAACAATAGTGCGGCGAACACCGGCTTTGCAACATCCGCGAAATGGGGCTAGAACACCGCCCCATGAGGAACCTCGACGAAACCATCGGCCGCGTGCTGGCCGACCTGGCCCAGGACGGCCGGCTGCGCAGCTTGCGCGCGGTCGAACCCATGGATGGCGGCCGCATCCGCATCGACGGGCGCGAGCTGGTCAACTTCTCGTCCAACGATTATCTGGGCCTGTCGCGCCATCCGGCCTTGATCGAGCGCGCCCGCCAATGGGCCGAGCGTTATGGCGCCGGCGCCGCCGCCTCGCGGCTGGTGACCGGCCACACCGCGGCGCTGGCCGCCATCGAGGAGAAGATCGCCGCCGCCAAGGGGGTCGAGGCCGCCCTGGTGCTGGCCTCGGGCTGGCAATGCAACGCCTCGGTGCTGCCGGCCTTGCTGGACAAGTCGTTGTGGGGGGCCGAGCCGCTGGTCTTCGCCGATCGTCTGAACCATGCCAGCCTGCATATGGGCTGCCAATCGGCCGGCATCCGCCAGACCCGCTTTCGCCACAACGACATGACCCATCTGGACGAATTGCTGGCCCGCAGCGCGCGCGAGCCGGGGCCGCGATTCATTATTACCGAATCGGTGTTCAGCATGGATGGCGACGCCCCCGACGTCGATCGTCTGGTGGCCCTGGCCGAGGAATGGGACGCCTTCTTGTATCTGGATGAGGCGCACGCCACCGGCGTCCTGGGCACCAACGGCTTCGGCCTGTCGGTCGGCACCCATGTCGATGTGTCGATGGGCACCTTTTCCAAGGCGATGGGCAGCTTCGGCGCCTATGTCGCCAGTTCGCGGGCGGTCAAGGACCTGCTGGTCAACCGCGCCTCGGGCCTGATCTATTCGACGGCGCTGCCGCCGGCGGTGCTGGGCGCCATCGACGCCGCCATCGACCTGGTGCCGGCCTTGGGCGCCGAACGCGCCCGCCTGGCCGCCCTGGCCGACAAGGTGCGCCGGGCCTTTGCCGCCGCCGACCTGGACACCGCCGGCTCGACCACCCAGATCGTCCCGGTCATCCTGGGCGACGAGGACCGCACCCTGAAGGTCGCCGCCCGGCTGGAACAGCAGGGATTGCTGGGCATCGCCATCCGGCCGCCGACGGTGCCGACCGGGACCGCACGCATCCGCTTCGCCCTGTCGGCCACCCACAGCGACGAGGATGTCGAGCGCCTGATCGACGCCACCATCCAAGCGGCGCGAGAGATTCCTTGAGACCCGTCGTTTTCGTCCACGGCTGGGGCTTCGACGCCTCGTTCTGGCAGCCGGTGGCCGAACGCCTGCCCGACTTCGCCAAAAGCTTCGTCGATCTGGGCTTTTATGGCGCGCCACACCGGCCGCGCGTCGATCATCCGCTGGTGATCGGCCATTCCATGGGCTTCGCCTGGGCGCTGGCCAACCTGGAGCGCCCGTGGGCCGGCGCGGTGTCCATCAACGGCTTCGCCCGCTTCACCCGGGCGCCGGATTTCATCTCTGGCCAGCCGCCGCGCCTGATCGAGCGCATGCATGCCCGCTTCGAAAGCGAGCCCGACAAGGTCACCGCCGAATTCCTGTCCCGCTGCGGCATCGAGGCCACCGACCTGTCCTCCATCCGCCCGCCCGCCTTGGGGCCGGCCCTGGCCTGGCTGGGCTCGTGCGACGAGCGCGCCCGGCTGGCCAGCCTGGATTGCCCGCTGCTGGCCCTGGCCGGCGCCCGCGATCCCATCGTGCCCGATTCCATGAGCCGCGATTCCTTTCCACCCGAGCGCCTGACCCTGGTCGAGGAAGCCGGCCATCTGCTGCCCTTGACCCATCCGGAATGGGTGGCATCGCGCATTCGCCTGTTCGCCGCCGGCCTGGGATGAAAGCGAAATCGCCATGAGCCGCAAGCGAAAGGTCGCCGACGCCTTCGCCCTGGCCGCCGCCACCTACGACCAGGCGGCCGAGGCGCAAATCAGGGCCGCCCGCCATCTGGCCGATCTGGTCGCCGCCTTGCCCCTGGCCGCCGCCCCGGATGTGGTGGAAGTGGGCTGCGGCACCGGCCTGCTGACCCGCCTGCTCAAACCGGCCATCGGCGGAAACTGGCTGCTGACCGACCTGTCGCCGGCCATGGTCGCGGCCGCCGCCGCCGCCATTCCCGACGCGGATCATCGGGTGATGGACGGCGAGCACCCCGACCTTGCCCCGCATAGCGCCGACCTGATCGTCTCGAACCTGGCGGCGCAATGGTTCCTGGATCTGCCCCAGGCCGTCGAGCGCCTGGCCGCCTGCCTGCGCCCCGGCGGCGTGCTGGCCTTTTCCACCCTGGCCTATGGCTCGCTGCGGGAATGGCAGGCGGCCCATGCCCGCCTGGGCCTGGAAGATGGCGTCGGCCCCTTCCCCAGCCTGGATGCCCTGCACGTCATGCTGCCCGATTGTCGGCTGACCTCGCAGGTCTTCACTGTCAACCATGCTGACGGCGCGGCCTTCCTGGCGGCGTTAAGGGCCATCGGCGCCACCGTCGCCGCCGAAGGCCATCGCCCGCTGTCACCCGGAAGTTTACGCAAGGTGATCAAGGCCATGGGTGCGCCGGCCGAAGTGAGCTACCATGTGGTCCATGCGGTTCTGTCGCGGGAGTAGGCCATGAAAGGCGTCTTCGTCACCGGCACCGATACCGGCATCGGCAAGACCCTGGTGTCGGCCTGGCTGGCCCAGCATTGGCGGGCCGATTACTGGAAGCCGGTCCAGACCGGCGCCGCCGAGGACAGCGATTCCGACACCGTTGCCCAGTTGGCCCCCGACGCCCGCATCCACCCGCCGGCCTATCTTTTCAAGGCGCCTTTGTCGCCGCACGAGGCGGCGCGGCGCGAAGGGGCCCGCATCGACCTGTCGGCGTTGGTCCCGCCCGCCGTGCCCGGCCCGCTGGTGGTCGAAGGGGCCGGCGGCGTGATGGTGCCGCTGAACGAGCTGGCCTTGATGGTCGATCTGATGGAACGCCTGAAATTGCCGGCTATCGTGGTGGCTCGCACGGCGCTTGGCACCATCAACCACACCTTGCTGACGCTGGATCTGCTGCGCCGCCGCCGGGTTCCTGTTCTGGGCGTGGTGCTGAACGGCCAAAGAAATCCCGGCAACCGCCAAGCCATCGAGCAATTCGGCGGCATCCCCATCCTGGCCGAGTTGCAGCCGCTGCTGGCCGTCACCGCCAAGGTGATCGCCGGCTTGCCGCCGCCGGCCTTCCCTGTGCCCGAGAGCTGAATGACCACCCTGTCCTATGATCAATTGCGGGCGCTGGATTCCCGCCATGTCTGGCATCCCTTCACCCAGGCCGCCACGGCGCCGCCGCCGATCCTGGCGCTGGGGGCCAAGGGCGCGACCATCTATGGCGCCGACGGACGCGAATATCTGGACATGGTGTCCAGCTGGTGGGTCAACCTGCACGGCCACGGCAACCCCGCCATCGCGGCGGCCATCGCCGACCAGGCCCTGCGGCTGGAGCACGTGATCTTCGCCGACTTCACCCACGAACCGGCGGCCCGGCTGGCCGCCCGCATCTGCCGGCTGCTGCCGGGCGACCTGGAGCGGGTGTTCTTTTCCGACGACGGCTCGACCGCCATCGAGGTGGCGATGAAGATCGCCCGCCAATATTGGAGCAACCAGGGAAGCGACCGCCGGGTGTTCGTCGCCTTTGACGGCGGCTATCACGGCGACACCGTCGGCGCCATGTCGGCCGGGCGCTCGTCGGGCTTCTTCGGCGCGTGGGAGAACATGCTGTTCCCGGTCGAGGTGGCCCCCTTCCCCGCCACCTGGGACGGCGACGATGCCGCCACCCGCGAGGCCCAGGCCCTGGCCGTGCTGGACCAGATTTTCGACCGAAACCGCGACCAAATCGCCGCCCTGATCATCGAGCCCCTGATCCAGGGCGCCGCCGGCATGCGGATGTGCCGGCCCGAGTTCCTGCAGGCGGTGGCGGCCCGCGCCCAGGCCGCCGGCACCTTGCTGATCTTCGACGAGGTGATGACCGGGTTCGGCCGCACCGGGGCGCATTTCGCCTGCCTCAAGGCCGGCGTGACCCCCGATCTGATCTGCCTGTCCAAGGGATTGACCGGCGGCTTCCTGCCGATGTCCCTGACGGTGGCGCGCGAAGAGATCTATCAGGCCTTCCTGGGCCCCGACATCGCCAAGGCCTTCCTGCACGGCCATTCCTATACCGCCAATCCGCTGGGCTGCGCCGCCGGGCTGGCCTCGCTGGACCTGCTGGAAGCACCCGATTGCCAGGGCCGCATCCGCGCCATCGAGGCCATCCATCGCCAGCGCCTGCCCGATCTGATGGCCCGCCACCAGCACCTGATCCAGCCACGTATTTGCGGCACCATCGCTGCCTTCACCCTGCCGGGCCAGGGCTATGGCTCGGCCGTCAGCGCCCGGCTAAAGAAGGACTTCCTGGAAAACGGCGTGCTGATGCGGCCATTGGGCGATGTTCTTTACCTGCTGCCACCTTATTGCATCGAGGATTCGCAGCTTCATCGCGCCTGGGACACGGTCGATTTCGTCCTGTCGCGGCTATAGGAGGGGGCCATGCTGCGCATCGAGGAAATCGTCGGCGCCATGGATGACGACTTTCGCGACGCGCTGGAAGCGCTGACCGACGAGCGTCTGGCCGAGCTGGCCGGCAACAAGCGGGCCTTGGATCAGTACCGCCCGGTCGGGGTGTCGCACACCGAGGCGATGGCGATGATCGCCTATATCCAGGAAATTCGCGCCAATCCGCCGCCAGAGCCTGTGCCGGAGCCCACGCCGGAACCGACGCCGGCGCCGACGCCGGAACCGACTCCCGAGCCCACCACAGCGCCGACACCCGAGCCGGAACCGGCGCCGACGGCGACACCCGCCCCTGCCCCCGTTCCATCGTCGTGCCCGGGCTTGCCGCCGGCATCCGCGGAGCCTTGGATCACGCCCGAGGGCGACGAAATCATCCCCGCTGCCGAACCCGAAGCGGACGCAACGAAACAATCCCCCCTGCCCCTTGGCGCCGCCGCATTGGCCGCCGGCCTGGCCGCCGCATTGCTGGCACTTTTCGCCCTCCGGTAATCGCCGCCACCGTGGCACGCCAGAACCTTTCGTGTATGCTGAAAACATCATGGTCCGCCGCCCGTTTTCCATTCTTCGACTGGTATTGGTCTTGGCCGTCATCGCCGCCGGGGTGGCATGGCTTTACCTGCAAAACGGCACAGTCAAGGTGGCGCTGGCCACCGCCCGGCCCGGCCCGGCGGTCGAGGCGGTCTATGCCACCGGCACGGTCGAACCGGAAAGCTGGGCCAAGGTCGGACCGCTGAGTGTCGGCCGCATCGCCGAGATGCTGGCAGCCGAGGGCGAGCGGGTCACCCAGGGCCAGAAGCTGGCCCGCCTGGACGACCGCGAGGCGGCGGCCAAGGTGGCGGAACTGGAAGCCCGCGCCGCCTATTGGCGCGAGGAAATGGGCCGCGCCCGCACCCTGGCCGACAAGGGCATCAAGGCCCGCGAGGCCGAACAGAAGGCCGCCAGCGAGTACAACCAGGTCACCGCCGCCATCGCCGCCGCCCGCCAGCGCCGGGCCGACCTGGTGGTGACCGCGCCCATCGATGGCGTGGTGCTGCGCCGCGACTTCGAACCGGGCGAGGTGGTCGGCACCGAAGCCACCCTGTTCTGGATCGGCGAGGCCCGCCCCTTGCGCATCACCGCCGACGTCGATGAGGAAGACATCGCCCTGGTGATGCCCGGCCAGAAGGTGCTGATCAAGGCCGACGCCTTCCCCGATGCCGCCTTGACCGGCCGCGTCGACCGCCTGACCCCCAAGGGCGACCCGGTCAACAAGACCTTTCGGGTCCGGGTCCGCCTGCCCGACGACACCCCCGTCATGATCGGCATGACCGCCGAGATCAACATCATCACCGCCGAGAAGGCCTTCGCCCTGCTGATCCCCGCCACCGCCATCTCGGCCAACGGCACGGTGTGGCGGGTGGTGGACGGCCGGGCCCAGCCGCACGTGGTCCGCCTGGGCATTCGCGGCCGCGACCGGGTCGAGGTTGTGGCCGGCCTGGCGGAAGGCGACGCTGTGATCGCCGCCCCGCCGACCGGCCTGAAGGCCGGCGACCGCGTCAAGGTGGAGTAAGGCCATGGCGCCCCTGGGCCTGGCCATCGCCGTGCGGCACCTTCTGCACCGCCGCCGCCAGACCCTGACCTCGCTGGTCGGCGTCTCGCTGGGGGTGGCGTTCTTCATCGGCATCGCCTCGATGATGCAGGGCTTCCAGCGCGACTTCGTCAACCGCATCATCGATGCCGCCCCCCACATCACCATCAAGGACGAATTCCGCACCCCGCCGCCCCAGCCGGTCTTCGCCGCCTTCCCCGACGCCGCCGTGCGACTGCGCGGCATCAAGCCCAAGGACGAGGTCCGGGGCCTTCGCGGCGCGCGGGCCCTGATCGACGCGCTGGAACAAATGCCCGGCCTGCACCTCGCCCCCACCCTTGCCGGCCAGATCCTGCTGCGCTTCGGGGCCAAGGACATCTCGGGCAACGTCACCGGCATCGTGCCCGACCGCGAGCGGCTGGTGACCAAGCTGGAACGCGACCTGATCGCCGGCTCGCTGGACAGCCTTTATACCGCCGCCAACGGCATCATCATCGGCGAGGGCATCGCGCTCAAGGCCGGCATCGGCATGGACGACATGGTGTCGGTGATCGCGCCGTCGGGCGTGCTGCTGCGCATGAAGGTGGTCGGCATCTTCCGAAGCGGCATCACGCTGATGGACAATTACGACACCTATGTCCTGATGAAGAAGGCGCAGGTGCTGCAAAACCGCCCCAACGTCATCAACCGTATCCGCATCCGCCTGGACGATGTCGAGCAGGCTGCCGACCTGGCCCGGGCCATCGAGGCCCGCTTCGGCTGGCGCACCGAAAGCTGGCAAGAGCAATCCTCGAACATCTTGTCGATCTTCGTCATCCAGAACGCCATCATGTATTCGACCGTCGGCGCCATCGTGATCGTCGCCTGTTTCGGCATCTTCAACGTGATCTCGACGGTGGTGTTCGAGAAGACCAAGGATATCGGCATCCTGAAAAGCATGGGCTTCCGCGACGAAGATATCCGCCGCATCTTCGTCTATGAAGGGCTGATCGTCGGCATCGTCGGCATGCTGATCGGCTGGGCCTTGGGCTATGCCATCGTCGAGTTCATGGCGTCGTTGCGCTTCAATCTGGAAGGCTTCGTCCGCGCCCAGGGCTTCGTGCTGTACCGCACGCCCAAGCATTATGTGATCTCAGGCGCCATGGCTATCTTCGCCTCGACCTTCGCCGCCTGGCTGCCGGCCCGGCGCGCCAGCCGCCTGAACCCGGTCGATATCGTCAGGGGCGCGGCATGAGCCCGGCCATCGAAGCCCGTGGCCTGACCCGCATCCTGCCCGGCCCGGTGCCGGTGACCCTGGTCGAGGCCATCGATTTGACGGTCCAGGCCGGCGAGTTCATCGCCATCACCGGGCCGTCGGGGTCGGGCAAATCGTCGCTGCTCTATCTGCTGGGCCTGTTGGACAAGCCCAGTTCCGGCACGGTGCGGCTGCAAGGCGACGATACCGGCGGCCTGGATGGCGACGCATTGGCCGACCTGCGGCTGGCCCGCATCGGCTTTGTCTTCCAGTTCCATTTCCTGCTGCCGGAATTCTCGGCGGCCGAGAACGTCGCCATCCCGATGCGCCGGCTGGGCGCATTGCCGGAAAAAGCCATCCGCGCCCGCGCCGACGAATTGCTGGAGGGTTTGGGCCTGGCCGAGCACCGCGCCAAACTGCCGGAACAGATGTCGGGCGGCCAGCGCCAGCGCGCCGCCATCGCCCGCGCCCTGGCCAACGACCCGGCCCTGATCCTGGCCGACGAGCCGACCGGCAATCTGGACACCGCCTCGGCCCATCTGGTGTTCGACACCTTCCGCGCCCTGGCCCGCGACCAGAACCGCACCATCATCGTCGTCACCCACGATGCCGAACTGGCCGCCACCGCCGACCGCCGCGTGCATCTGGTCGATGGGAGAATCGTGCCATGAGCCGCAAGCCCAAGGGTCCGTCGCCCGAAGACCAGGCGGCCGCCGAGTTGGCACATGAATTGTTCTCGGATCTGGGGCCGATCCGGCTGAAGCGGATGTTCGGCGGCGCCGGCCTTTATTGCGGCGAGCTGTTCTTCGCCATCATCGTGGACGGGGTGCTGTATCTGAAAGGTGACGGCGAAAGTGCCGACGATTACCGTGCGGCCGGATCGGAAGCGTTCACCTGGCACAATCCGAAGACCGGCAAGGATGTGACGATGAACTTCTTCACCCTGCCGGAAGAAGCGGTCGATGACGCCGATACCGCCCTGGACTGGGGGCGAACAGCGCTGGCGGCAGCACGGCGTGCGGGGATGAGGAATGGTGGGCAGTGAGGGGATCGAACCCCCGACCCTCTCGGTGTAAACGAGACGCTCTACCGCTGAGCTAACCGCCCGAAACAAAAGACGCCGGCCGTCGATCCAACGGCCGGCGATCCCTGAAAATCCGAATTTACTGCACCGAGTCCTTCAGGCCCTTGCCAGCCTTGAACTTCGGCTGCTTCGAGGCGGCGATGGTGATCTTGTCGCCGGTACGCGGATTGCGGCCTTCCGAGGCGGCGCGTTCCGACACCGAGAACGTGCCGAAGCCAACCAGACGAACTTCGTCGCCGCCCTTCAAGGCGCCGGCAATGGCGTCAAACACACCGTCGATGGCCTTGGCCGAATCGGCCTTGGTCAGGCCCGAATTGGCCGCAACCGCATTCACGAGATCGTTCTTGTTCACCTGAAGCCCCCCTATTTGGCTGATCCGGTATCCACTGCGGACGATCGGCCCGCGGAATTCAAGTACGGCAGTCTAATCGCGTCGCTCGTCAAAGGTCAATCGAGAATGCGCTTGCGAAAGGCGGATTTCCGCCATTTCCAAGCAAAAACCGCCGGGGTTTCCCCCGGCGGCTTGGCAAGAAACATCAGACTTAAGGTCCAGACCTTAGTGCGTAGTCACCACGCCAACCTCGGTCTTCTCGCCATCCTTGGCAACCTTGGCCGGTTCCTCGGGCTCTTCCCACTCGATCGGCACCGGAATGCGGACCAAAGCGTGCGACAGCACCTCGTCGACGGTCGAGACCGGGATGATGGTCAGCCCCTTCTTGACGTTGTCGGGGATCTCGGCCAGGTCCTTCTCGTTCTCCTGCGGGATCAGCACGGTCTTCAGGCCACCGCGCAACGCGGCCAGCAGCTTTTCCTTCAGGCCGCCGATGGCCAGCACGCGGCCGCGCAGGGTGACCTCGCCGGTCATCGCCACTTCCTTGCGCACGGCGATGCCGGTGATGGCCGAAACGATGGCCGTGCACATGGCGATACCCGCCGACGGGCCATCCTTGGGGGTGGCGCCTTCGGGGACGTGGACGTGGATGTCCTTCTTCTCGAACACGGTGGGCTTGATGCCCAGCCCGACCGAGCGCGAGCGGACATAGGACCGGGCGGCTTGCACCGATTCCTGCATGACGTCGCCCAGCTTGCCGGTATGGGCGAAGCTGCCCTTGCCCGGCATGGTCACGGCTTCGATGGTCAGCAGCTCGCCGCCGACCTCGGTCCAGGCCAAGCCGGTGACGGCGCCGACCATGTCCTCCAACTCGGCCTCGCCGAAGCGGAACTTGTGGATGCCGGCATACTTTTCCAGGTTCCGGGGCGTGATCGAAACCTTGGCCTTGCCCTTCGACACGATCTCGGTGGTCGCCTTGCGGGCCAGGTTGGCCAGCTCGCGTTCCAGGTTACGCACGCCCGCTTCGCGGGTGTAATAGCGGCACAAATCGCGGATGGCGTCGTCGGACACCGACCATTCGCCCTTCTTCAGGCCGGCCGCCTTCATCACCTTTTCCAACAGGTGGCGCTTGGCGATCTCCACCTTCTCGTCCTCGGTATAGCCCGACAGACGGATGGTTTCCATGCGGTCCAGCAGCGGCTGGGGCATGCGCAGCGTGTTGGCGGTGGTGACGAACATCACGTCGGACAGGTCGTAATCGACTTCCAGGTAATGGTCGTTGAAGGTCGAGTTCTGCTCGGGGTCCAGCACCTCCAAGAGAGCCGAGGACGGGTCGCCGCGCCAGTCGGCGCCCAGCTTGTCGATCTCGTCCAGCAAGAACAGCGGGTTCGACGACTTGGCCTTCTTCATGCCCTGGATGACCTTGCCGGGCATCGAGCCGATATAGGTGCGGCGGTGGCCGCGCACCTCGGCCTCGTCCCGGACGCCGCCCAGGCTCATGCGCACGAAATTGCGCCCCGTCGCCTCGGCGATGGACTTGCCCAAGCTGGTCTTGCCCACGCCGGGCGGGCCGACCAGGCACAGGATCGGGCCCTTGACCTTCTCGGTGCGGGTCTGCACCGCAAGATATTCCAGGATGCGTTCCTTGACCTTGTCCAGACCGTAATGCTGGGCGTTCAGGATGCGCTTGGCGAGGTTGATGTCCTTCTTGACCTTGGTCCGCTTCTTCCACGGAATCGACAAGATCCAGTCGAGATAGTTGCGCACCACGGTCGCTTCCGCCGACATCGGGCTCATGGACTTCAGCTTCTTCAGCTCGGCCATGGCCTTTTCGCGGGCTTCCTTGGACAGGCGGGTCTTGGCGATCCGCTCTTCCAGCTCGGCCGCTTCGTCCTTGCCGTCGTCGCCCTCGCCCAGTTCCTTCTGGATCGCCTTCAGCTGCTCGTTCAGGTAATACTCGCGCTGGGTCTTCTCCATCTGCCGCTTGACGCGGTTGCGGATCTTCTTCTCGACCTGCAGGACCCCGATCTCGCCTTCCATGTAGGAATAGACGCGCTCGAGCCGCTCGGCGATGGTTTCCAGTTCCAGGAGTTCCTGCTTCTCGGCGATCTTCAAGGACAGGTGCGAGGCCACCGTGTCGGCCAGCTTGCCAGGGTCCTCGATCTGGTTGACCGACACCAGCACTTCCGGCGGAATCTTCTTGTTGAGCTTGATGTACTGCTCGAACTGGCCGACCACCGAGCGCGACAGCGCCTCGAGCTCCTGGGTCTCGCCGACGCGGTCCTCTTGGACCTCGGCGATGGCCTGGAAGAAGGAATCATTGTCGGTGAAGCCGGTGATCTTGGCGCGCTTGCCGCCCTCGACCAGCACCTTGACGGTGCCGTCGGGCAGCTTCAGCAATTGCAGCACGGTGGAAACGGTGCCGACACCGTAGATGTCGTCGGTGGTGGGCTCGTCCTGGGCGGCGTTCTTCTGCGCCACCAGCAAGATCTGCTTGTCCTCGCGCATCACGTCTTCCAGCGCGCGGACCGACTTCTCGCGGCCGACGAACAAGGGGACGATCATATGCGGGAAAACGACGATGTCGCGCAGCGGAAGAACCGGATAGACGTCGCCGTGGGGATTATCGACCATGATGCCTCTTTGGTCAGGGGCCCGGGGTACCAGGGCCAATTTAGAATCGCTTTAAGTTAACAAGATGGTCGGATTTTCTGACCCGTCAAGAGCAAGGGGGCCAACTCGCCCCCTTGATCCCGATCGTTCAAGCCGTGGACCCCACGTCTTCCCGGCGTTCCGAGTAGATGTACAGCGGCTGGGCGTGGCCTTCGACCACTTCCTTGTTGACCACCACTTCTTCGACCCCGTCCATGCCCGGCAGATCGAACATGGTGTCGAGCAAGATGCCTTCCATGATCGAACGCAGGCCGCGGGCGCCGGTCTTTCTGGCGATGGCCTTGTCGGCGATCGACACCAGGGCATCGTCCTGGAACGACAGCTTGGTATCCTCCATCTCGAACAGGCGCTGGTACTGCTTGACCAGGGCGTTCTTCGGCTTGGACAGGATTTCCACCAGGGCATCGACATCCAAATCGTCCAGGGTGGCCAGCACCGGCAGACGACCAACGAATTCGGGGATCAGGCCGAACTTCAGCAGATCCTCGGGCTCGACCTCGCGCAGGATTTCGCCGGTGCGGCGTTCATCGGGACCCCGCACCTCGGCACCGAAGCCGATCGAGGAGCCCTTGCCGCGGCTGCCGATGATCCGTTCCAGCCCGGCGAAGGCGCCGCCGCAGATGAACAAGATGTTGGTGGTATCCACCTGCAGGAACTCCTGCTGCGGATGCTTGCGGCCGCCCTGGGGCGGAACGCTGGCCACCGTGCCCTCCATGATCTTCAGCAAGGCCTGCTGCACGCCCTCGCCCGACACGTCGCGGGTGATGGACGGGTTGTCGGACTTGCGGCTGATCTTGTCGACCTCGTCGATATAGACGATGCCGCGCTGGGCGCGCTCGACATTGTACTCGGCCGCCTGCAGCAGCTTGAGGATGATGTTTTCCACATCCTCGCCGACATAGCCGGCCTCGGTCAGGGTAGTGGCATCGGCCATGGTGAACGGCACGTCGAGGATGCGCGCCAAAGTCTGGGCCAACAGGGTCTTGCCGCAGCCGGTCGGGCCGATCAGCAAGATGTTGGACTTGGCGATCTCGACCTCGTTGCCTTTGGCGCCATGCTGCAGGCGCTTGTAGTGGTTGTGCACCGCTACCGACAGCACCTTCTTGGCATGTTCCTGCCCGATCACGTAATCGTCGAGGACGGTACGGATGTCTTTGGGCGTGGGGACTCCGTCACGCGAACGGACCAGCGTGGTCTTGTGCTCTTCGCGGATGATGTCCATGCAAAGCTCGACGCATTCATCACAGATGAAGACGGTCGGCCCGGCGATCAGCTTGCGCACCTCGTGCTGGCTCTTTCCGCAGAACGAGCAGTACAGGGTGTTCTTGGAATCGCCGCTCGTGGACTTGCTCATCGATGCTCCCTTAAGACAGCGGCAGGGCTTTAACAGCTCATGTTAGCCGCTTGCGCCCGCCGCAGACAACGAAAATCCCGCCGACGCCACCGGCGCCGGCCCGGGAATACGGTATGGACCGGAGATCAGCCTTCCGACTTCGGCGCATCATCCTCGCCCACAGCCGGGCGGGAGCTCACCACTTCGTCGATCAGCCCGAATTCCTTGGCATCGGTGGCGGTCATGAACTTGTCGCGTTCCATGGCCTGCTCGATCACCTCGAGCGGCTGGCCGGTGTGCTGGACGTAGATATTGTTCAGACGCGCGCGGATCGACAGGATTTCGCGGGCATGGATCTCGATGTCGGTGGCCTGGCCCTGGAAGCCGCCCGACGGCTGGTGCACCATGATGCGGGCGTTGGGCAGGGCGAAACGCTTGCCCTTGGCACCGGCGGTCAGCAGCAGCGAGCCCATCGAGGCCGCCTGGCCCAGGCACACCGTCGACACTTCCGGGCGGATATATTGCATGGTGTCGTACATCGCCAGGCCCGAGGTGACCACGCCACCCGGCGAGTTGATGTAAAGCGCGATGTCCTTGGTCGGGTTTTCCGATTCCAGGAACAACAGCTGAGCACAGATCAGGCTCGACATCTCGTCGAACACCTGACCGGTCAGGAAGATGATGCGTTCCTTCAGCAGACGGGAATAGATGTCGTAGGCGCGTTCGCCACGATTGGTCTGCTCGACCACCATCGGGACCAGGGTGTTCATGTAGAGGTCGATAGGATCTCTCTCTCGCATGGTCTTTCCTTCTTGACGTTCTTGGCGGATGGCGGCGCCGGAAATGAATGGGGCGCGGGTCGAAACCCGCGCCGCCATAGAATGGGGGGGAAATCCCCCGAGCGCAAGAGAGGCGCTTCCTTAAAAGAAGCGCTCCCTAGGCCTTATTCCGCCTTTTCGGCGGCCTTCTTCTTCGGAGCGGCCTTCTTCTTCGGCTTGGCCTCGGCCTCGGCGGCCGGAGCGGCCTCGTCGGGGTCCTTGCGCAGGTCGGCGGCCGACACCGGCACGTCGGTCACCTTGGCCAGTTCCAGGATGAAGTCGATGACCTTATCCTCGAAGATCGGCGCGCGCAGGCCGTTCAGGGCCTCCTGGTTGCTCTTGTAGTACTGGAACACCAGGTGTTCCTGACCGGGATAGCGGCGCGCTTCCTCGATCAGGGCCTTGTTCAGGTCGTCCTGGGTGACGGTGATCTGGTTCTTCTGACCGACATCGGCCAGCAGCAGGCCCAGGCGCACGCGGCGTTCGGCCAGCGCGCGGTAATCGGCCTTCAGGGTGTCCTCGTCCTTGCCCTCGTCCGAGGGATCGACGCGGCCCTGCTCGCGGTCCTGGCTGATCTGCTTCCAGATCGCCTCGAACTCCTGCTCGACCATCTGGCTCGGCACCTGGAAGTCATGGCCGGCGGCCAGGGCGTCCAGCAGCTTGCGCTTGACCTTGGCGCGGCCCATGGCGTTCAGCTCGCGGCCGATTTCGTCGGTGATCGCGGTCTTCAGGGCGTCCAGGCTGTCCAGGCCGACCTTCTTGGCCAGGTCATCGTCGATGTCGGCGGCCTTGGCGGCGCGGACTTCCTTGACGGTGACCTCGAACTCGGCCGGCTTGCCGGCCAGCTCGGCATTGCCGTAGCCCTCGGGGAAGCTGACCGACACCACGGTCGCCTCGCCGGCCTTCTTGCCGACCAGCTGCTCTTCGAAGCCGGGGATGAAGGTGCCCGAGCCCAGCTTCAGCTGGTAATCCTCGGCCGAACCACCCGGGAAAGCGATTCCGTCCTGCTTGCCCAGGAAGTCGATCACCACGATGTCCCCATCCTTGGCGGCGCGCTTGACCGGCTCGCTGGCCTCGTGGCGCTGGGCCAGGTTCTTCAGGGTCTCGTCGACCTCGTCGGCGGGAATCTCGGCCTTCTCGCGTTCCAGGGTGATGGTCGAGAAGTCCATCGGGGTGATGTCGGGCAGCACTTCCAGCGACACCGCGAATTCCAGGTCGGTGCCCTCGGCATACGAGGTGATCTCGACCTTGGGCTGCATGGCCGGGCGCAAATTGCGCTCGCCGATGGCCGACTGCACGCCGTCATTGACGGCGGTTTCCAGCACTTCGCCCATGATGGCGGCGGCGTATTTCTGCCGCACGATCTTCATCGGCACCTTGCCGGGGCGGAAGCCCGGAAGCTTCACCGTCTTGGCGATCTCCGCCAGCCGATCCTGGGTGCGCGTCTCAATCTGCCCCGCGGGAACGACGACCTTGAATTCGCGCTTCAGGCCGTCAGCATTGGTCTCGGTTACCTGCATCACTTGTCGCCAATCGATCCAATCGTTTCACAAACTCCGGCAGCACCGCCTTGGGTCGCGGGTTTTCGCGCTCACTGGTGCGGGCGAAGGGACTTGAACCCCCATGGCCTAAGCCGCTGGAACCTAAATCCAGTGCGTCTACCAGTTCCGCCACGCCCGCGCCGAATGCGCGCGCCAGCCAATGGCCAGCCCGCCGGAAGCGGTGTCTATAGCACGTTCGAAGCGCCTGTGACAGGGCTTAGACACCCAAAAAAACACCTGCCATTCATGCTTGGAATCGGTTCAAAACAACTAGTGTCGAGAATCCTCTGATGCTACCTTCGCCGCAATGTCGATCGGACTTGGGGAAAGATCCGCTATCGGCACATGAAGTGATCGGGGGATGAATTATGGATCTGGACCGCGCCGGCCGCTTGGCCTTCCTGAAGATCGATGACGAGACGTGCCGCACTCTGCGTGAGTTCCGCGACGTCTTGGCCAAGCATGTCGATGGCGTGCTGGACGAATTCTATCGTCACGTGATGGCCAATGCCGCCACCGCCGCCAAGTTTCCCGATCCGGCCCGCATCACCCACGCCAAGGCCATGCAGAAGAAGCATTGGATGGATTCGGTGTTCGCCGGCAATTTCGACGATACCTATTTCGCCAAGGTCACCGAGATCGGCCAGATCCACCAGCGCGTCGGCCTGGAACCCCGTTGGTACACCGCCGGCTATTGCTTCGTGTTGAACATGGTGTTCGGTCTGGTGGCCGAGGTCTACCGCAAGCGCCCCGAGCAGGCCGCCCGCGTGCTGACCGCCGTCAACAAGGCGGCGTTCCTGGACATGGACCTGGCCACCTCGGTCTATATCGAGACCAACACCGCCGCGATCATTGCCCGCGAGCTGGGCGCCAAGGCCGATGCCTTCGAGCGCGACGTCAAGGGCGTGGTGCAGCAGGTCGCCTCGGCCGCCACCCAGATGGAGGCGATCGCCCAGACCATGGCCGGCAATGCCGAGGAGACCTCGGCCCAGTCGACCACCGTCGCGGCGGCCGCCGAAGAAGCCACCACCAACATCCAGACCGTCGCCGCGGCGGCCGAGGAATTGTCGTCGTCGATCTCGGAAATCAGCCGCCAGGTCTCGACATCGGCCAGCATCGCCTCGGGCGCCATGGACGAGGCCAACCGCACCAACGACATGGTGCAAAGCCTGGCCGAGGCCGCGGCCAAGATCGGCCAGGTGGTCAAGTTGATCAACGACATCGCCAGCCAAACCAACCTTCTGGCCTTGAACGCCACCATCGAAGCGGCCAGGGCCGGTGAGGCCGGCAAGGGCTTCGCCGTGGTCGCCCACGAAGTGAAAAGCCTGGCCACCCAGACGGCGCGCGCCACCCAGGAAATCGGCGCCCAGATCGCCGCGGTGCAGAACGCCACCCGCGACGCCGTCAACGCCATCGGCGGCATCGCGCGGACCATCGGCGAGATCAACGACATCGCCGGCTCGATCGCCGCCGCCGTCGAGGAACAAGGTGCCGCCACCCAGGAAATCGCCCGCAACGTCTCGCAGGCGGCGCAGGGCACCCAGGAAGTGACCGGCACCATCGCGCGGGTCTCGGCCGCCGCCTACGAAACCGGCAACGCCGCCCGCGAGGTTCTGTCCTCGGCCAGCGACCTGTCGAAGAACGCCGCCGTGCTGGAAAGCCAGGTCGACCAGTTCGTCCGCGGCATCCGCGAAGGCTGAGCCCGCGCGAAAGACGAAGGGGCCGCGATCCGTCGAGAGGCGTTGGGACTAGGTGTGGCAACCTAAGCGGGGTTCGCGCGTAGCCGAACGGAAAGGGGAGCACCCTGGGCCACTCTTGGCATGGTCGCCGCAGTCAGCCGGCTGGCTGCGGCGGACCCGCAACTGCCGAAATAGTCTTTCGAGGTTGTTGAGGTCCTGCGCGTCGGAAGGCTACTTCGGCTTGTTGGCCCCAGTGAAATCGATCCCCGCTTGGAAATCGAACCTCCGCAGCGCCTCTTTCACCTTTGGGCCTTCACAGGTCTCCTGCGCAATGACTGCCGCCATTGATTTGTCGATCTGGCCATAGCGTTCCTTCATCGCCTGGTCGATCCGCTCGGGCGTCCAATCAGGGCGCAGCTGTTGTATCCGAAGGGACGCATTTATGGTGACGATCTGAAAGTTCACCAAAAATTTGGTGAGCTTGTCCTCCTCAGGCTTCACACACTTGCTGGCGATTGTGTTGGAAACCGAGAACTGGTCCCAGATGGTCAGAATGTCGGGACCTTGCTGCTGGGCGGAAGCAGGCGCCGCCATCACCCCAATCCCCACAGCAATATAAAGCGCCCGCATCTTCAGCCCCCCTGATTGCCGAGCCGCCAGCATAGGATGGACACAACCCGATGCAAAGGGCTGAATCCAATTTTCAATCGATGGCGGTGGGCACCAAGAAGAAGAAGAAGCCAGCGTCGAACTCCGAGGGTGATACAGCTAACCGCGAAACACACTTAGTCCCAACGGCTCTCGATCCGTCGCGGCCCCTTATTTTATTTCAGCAGCAGAACCAGCATGACCGTACCGAAGAAGATGCGGTACCAGGCGAACGGCGCGAAGCCGTGGCGGCTGATGAAGGCGATGGCGCCCTTGACCACCACCAGGGCGGTCAGGAAGGCGGCGACGAAGCCCAAGGCGATCAGCCCGACATTGTCGAAAGTCAAATCGGCGCGGTTCTTGTAGATCGAATAAGCCGTCGCCCCCAGCATGGTGGGGATGGCCAGGAAGAACGAGAACTCGGCTGCCGCCTTGCGGTCGACGCCCACCAGCATCGCCCCCATGATGGTCGCGCCCGAGCGCGACACGCCCGGAATCATGGCGATGCACTGGAAGAAGCCGATCTTCAGGGCCAGCGGCAGGGGGAAATCCTCGACGGCGTGGTGACGCGGATGCTTGTTGATCCGTTCCAGCACCAAGATCAGCACGCCGCCCACCACCAGCGCCACCGCCACCACCACCGGCGAATCCAGCAACGCCCGGATATGCTTGTAGGCGACCACGCCGATGGCCATGGCCGGCAGGAAGCCGACCAGGATGTTGCGCACGAAGGCGGTGGCCGCCTGGTCGCGGCCGATACCCACCGCCGCCCCCCAAAGGCGTTGCCAATAGACCACGCACACCGCGCCGATGGCGCCCAGCTGGATGACGATCTCGAACGCCTTGCCGGGCGGCCCCCGGAAGCCCAGCAGGTCGCCGATCAGGATCAGGTGACCGGTCGAGGATACCGGCAGGAACTCGGTCAGTCCCTCGACGATTCCCAGCAGCAGGGCTTGCAAGATGATATCCATGGTGGAAAGCGGGCTCCGTTGGTCGTTGACGGCGGATCATGCCCGTGCCGGTTAGCGCGTGCAACCGCCCGCCGCTTGGGTTAAATCCTTGGCACCGTTTTCTCGTCGCAAGAGGGTTTCGTGCACCGCCTCGCCTCGCCGATCCTGTGGCCGCTGCCGCTGGCCTTCGCAGCCCTGCTGAGCGTGATGCTGTGGGTCAGCCTGCCGTTGTGGCAGGTCTTCAACCTGGACCCCGACTATTATTATCTGTTGAACGGCCTGCGCATGGTCGAGGGCCTGGCGCCGACCGACCTGTCCCATCCCGGCACGCCGGTCCAGGCCATCATCGCCGCAGTGCTGCGGCTGATGCATCCGGGCGAAGGTTCGGCCGCCATCGTCGATCAGGTCCTGAAAGACCCGGAACGCCATCTGATCGTCGCCACCTTGGCCTTCTATCCCTTCGTCGCCCTGGCCCTGGTCAGCTTGGGCGCCGCCGTGCTGGCCGCCACCGGCAGCCGCACCGCCGCGTTGGTGGCGCAATCCTCGCCGTTCCTGTCGGCGATCATCGCCAAGTTCGGCCTGCACGCCAAACCGGAACCCCTGATCATCGCCGCTGCCGCGGCCCTTGCCGCCCTGGGCTTCGCCGCCGTCAGAACCGAAAGGCCCGGCGACCGCATGGCCGGGCTGTTCGGTCTGGTCATGGGCTTCGGCATCGCCTGCAAATTGCAGTTCGCCGCCTTGGGCTTGCTGCCCTTGTTCCTGTTGCCGGCCCGCCAGTTGTTCGTCGTCTATCCGCTGGCCACCATCGCCGCCTTCTTCGTCTTCGTCTCGCCCGCCCTGCCCTCGGCCGACCTGTTCTTCGATTTGTGGGGCCGGATCCTGACCCATAGCGGCGCCTATGGCACCGGCGAGGCCGGCATCGTCAACCCGACCAAGCTGCCGCGCGCCATTCTGAAGCTGTTTTCCGGCAAGTGGCTGTTCACACTGGTCATCGTCGTCGCCCTGGCTTTGCTGGTCTTCTATTTCCGCCTGCGCCGGCGGGGATTGCTGGGGCGCGACCGCATGGCCCGACTGGCCGCGGGCCTGGTCCTGGCCCAGGTGGCGACGGTGGTGATGATCGCCAAGCAGCCGGCGTCCCATTACATGATCCCGGCCCTGATGCTGACCGGGCCGACCCTGGTGACGGTCTGGAGCCTGTCGCGCCCCTTGATGGGCGAAACCGCCTTCCGGCGCCTGTGGCTGGCGGTACCCATGGTGCTGGCCGTGATCGCGATCTCGGCGGCATGGCGCCAGACCCGGGAACTGGACGGCTGGACCAAGGACGCCCAAGGCTTCGACATGAGCCGGTTCGCGGGCTGCGCCAAGATCGGCTTCGACGCCTCGTCCTCGCTGGGCTATGCCCTGCAGCGGGGCGACATGAACGCGCAGGGGCGCTATTCGCCCAAGCTCGCCGCCTTCATGCCCAGGGACGAATATTTCTGGTTCACCAACGACCATACCTGGTGGAACCGCAGCTTGATGCAGTGGAACCAACCCGTCCGCCTGACCGACATCCTGGCGCGGCACGGCTGCGCGGTGTTGCGCGGCAGCCAGCCATGGACGTTGGCTCCGGAACTGGCCAAGGAGGCGCCCGGCCTGGTCCCCGACGACCGCTGCTCGACCAGCGACGAGGAAATCTTCACCATCAACGTCCGTTGCGATGGTTCCAAGGTGGCACGTTAACCCATCTCGCGCTTGCAAAAGCCGACGAAGCGGCTAGCCTGAAACCATCAACGGCCCAGGGGAACACGCGATGTCGGCCAAGATCATCACCATTGCGCAGCAAAAGGGCGGCGCCGGCAAGACCACCATCGCCGCCCAACTGGGCGTGGCCTTCGCCAACCGCGGTCGCAAGGTCGGACTGATCGATATCGACCCGCAGGGCTCGCTGGCGATGTGGTACGAAGTCAGGAAGCAACTGGTCGACGAAGCCGGCGGCGGCATCACCTTCGTCCAGGCCTCGGGCTGGCGATTGGCGACCGAGTTGGACCGCCTGAAGCGCACCTGCGACCTGATCTTGGTGGACAGCCCGCCCCACGCCGAGACCGATGTCCGCATCGCCGTGCGTGGCGGCGACCTGATCCTGGTACCGATGCAGCCGACGCCGTTGGATCTGTGGGCGACCCAGCCGACCTTGGACATGGCCAAGAAGGAAAAGACCCCGGCCCTGGTGGTGTTCAACCGCACGCCGGCCAAGGGCAAGCTGGTCGATGCCGTGCGCAAGAAGATCCAGCAGGCCGAGATGCCGGTGGCCGCCGCCGTGCTGGGCAACCGCGTGTCGTTCGCCGCCAGCCTGATGGAGGGCAAGGGCGTGCTGGAAAGCAACCCGCGCCACACCGCCACCAAGGAAATCAAGGCGCTGGCCGATGAAATCGCTGTAAAGCTGGGGTTCTAGACCATGGCCGCTTTCGTCCTTGCCCTCGCCATCCACCTGATCGCCTCGGTGATCTGGGTCGGCGGCATGTTTTTCGCCCACATGGTGTTGCGTCCGTCGGTGATGGACATGGCGCCGCCGGAACGGCTGGCCCTGTGGTCCAAGGTGCTGCCGCGCTTCTTCGCCTGGGTGTGGGCCTCGATCGCGGCGCTTCTGGTCACCGGCTACGGCGTGCTGTTCCTGGGCTATCGCGGCGGCATCGGCGGCGGCGGCCTGCATATCGACATCATGCAGGCCACCGGCCTGATCATGGTCGCCAACTTCATCTATCTGTATTTCGGCCCGTTCGGCGGTTTCAAGACCCTGCTGGCGGCCGGCGACATCAAGGGTGCTGCGGCGGCGCAAGGGCGCATCCGCCAGATCGTCACCATCAACCTGGTGCTGGGCCTGGTCACCCTGGCGGTCGGAGGCACCGGCACGTTGTGGGCCTATTGACCATGAGCCAGAAGCGTTTCACCGAAGACGACGTCGAGATCCTGGCCAAGGACACCGTTTTCAAGGGCTATTTCCAGATCGACCGCTATCGGCTGCGTCACCGCACCTTCGCCGGCGGCTGGACGGCCGAGATCACCCGCGAAATCTTCGAGCGCGGCCACGCGGTGGTGGTGATCTTGTACGATCCGGCCCGCGATCAGGTCGCCTTGATCGAGCAGTTCCGCACCGGCTCGCTGGCGGCCGGCTGGTATCCGTGGCTGATCGAATGCGTCGCCGGCATCATCGACGAGGGCGAGCATCCCGACGATGTGGCCCGGCGCGAGACCAAGGAGGAAGCGGGCGCCGATCCCACCCATCTGGTCGAGATCGGCGCCTATCTGGTCACCGCCGGCGGCTCGTCGGAAACCTGCCGGCTTTATTGCGCGGCGGTGGATTGCTCGACCATCGAGGGGCTGCACGGCCTGGAACACGAGGGCGAGGACATCCGCGTCTTCACCCTTCCGGTGACCGAGGCCTATCAGATGGTCAAGGACGGCCGCATCAACAATGCGATGGCGGTGGTGGCGATCCAGTGGCTGATGCTGGAACGTGACCTGTTGCGCCAGGCCTGGCTGGATCAGGCCCCGGCCTGACCATCAATCATCGTCATAAAGTCCCTGCTCGGCCTGCTTGTGGCAGGCGGGGCAGTTCGACCGGCTCATCACGTCCTTGCGGGTCCACACCTCGGGCGCAACCTTGCGGTGCTTGCGGGCGAACCAGGCGGTGTCGGTGATCTTGCTGTCCGACACGCCGCGGCGATAGCCGCCGGCATTGGCGGTCAGGTACTGGGTGATGGCGCTGACCTTGTCGGGGGCCATCTCGGCATTGTCGCCGAAATGGTTGGCCAGGTTGGACATCATCTTGCGCCAGGCGTCCGCCGACAGAAAGGCCGGCTGGAACGCCATGTGGCACGAACCGCATTCCTTCAGGGTCAGCGGGTCCTTGACCGGCGCCACCCAGTCGCCGCCGGCCATGGCCGGGGCCGCGACAGCCACGGACAAGATGGTGGCCAGGATCAGTCTTTTCATCGCGAATCTCCGGGTCAGCGGTTGATCAGGAAGGTCAGGTAATCGCCCTTCTCGGTGGCGGTGCAGACCCGCCCAAAGATGCTTTTGCAATCGCGCATGAAGCGTTCCTCGACCTTGTCGGCTTCGATGAAGCGCTTGGGATTGGCCGAGACGGCCACCGGCTCGATGACGCGCCCGGTCTTGGCGTGGCGGCCCGGCTTGGTGGGGTCGTCGGTATGGCAGGTGCTGCACGAGGCGATCTCGGGGTTGACGGTGTGGCGCGAACGGTAAAGCGCCTCGCCGCGCGCCGCCGAGAAGCCTGCAAAGCCCGCATCCTGCTGCTTGGCCTGGGCGGCATAAGTGGCCAGGATGGCGTCGCGAGCCGGCTCGGCCGCCCAGGCCGGAACCGCTGCCAGGGCCACCAGCACCAGGGCGGCCGACATCCGGCGCAGCCATTGACGGCCCTTGAACACGATCACCGCCACCAGCACATGCAGGCCGATCGCCCACAAGGACATCACGGCCAGTGCCTCGTGCGGGTCTTCCAGGAAGGGCGCGACGTCGGCGGCGATGCCGCTGAAGGCGGCCAGCACCGTCAGGGCCAGGGTCGACAGGATGCTGACCGTCAGCATCTGGTTGCGATTGGGCCGCTTCAACGCCAGCGGGCTGCCGGCCGGAGCCAGCAAGGCCGCCACCAGGCGAAGCGTCACCACCGCCGCCACCCACCAGCCGGCGAACAGATGCATGGCATAGGTGTCCTCGTCGCCGGTCACCCAGGCGATGACGAAGCCGCCCAGCAGTGCGGCGTGCCACAGGCGCACCCCCTGGAATTCCCAGCGCGACGGCTTGTAGGGCGCGGCCGACATTATTCGTCCTCCAACTGGGCCAGGGCCATCAGCCCTTGCGACGGGGCGAAGGCGGCGGCGTAGACCGAGGCGGCGGCGCCGACCAGGAAAGCGGCGATCAATCCGTGGATCAACATTTTGGACAACATCGGACGGCTCCTTGTCTGGGCGATCAACTGAGGCGACAATGACACCAACCGGTTGAACCCAAGCTGACGGAGCAGTTCATCCACCGTTCATCCGATGTATACGATTCTGGGGCCATGAAGACCGCACCGATCCTTGTTGCCCTGATCTTGTTGGCGCCGCCGGCCCTGGCCGGATCGGACCACGACCGCGCCCGCCAGGCCCTGCGCTCGGGCCAGGTACTGCCGCTGGCGAAAATCCTTGAAAAGGTCGCCGCCGACGTCCCCGGCGAGGTGATCGAGACCGAACTGGAAGAAGAAAAAGGCCGCTTCATCTACGAGATCAAGCTGATCACCCCCCAAGGCCGGGTGATGAAGCTGATCTATGACGCCACAGACGCCACGCTTCTGAAAAGCCGCGAGAAGGAGCAAAAATGAGAGTCCTTGTCGTCGAGGACGAGCCGCAGCTGAACCTTCGCATCGAGCAGGCGCTGGAAGCCGCCGGCATGAAGGTCGATGTCGCCTTCGATGGCGAGGAAGGCCTGTTCCTGGGCGAGACCGAACCCTATGACGCCATCGTGCTGGATCTGGGCCTGCCGCGCCTGGACGGGATCAGCGTCATCCGGCGCTGGCGCGAGATGGGCCGGACCATGCCGATCCTGGTGCTGACCGCACGCGGCCGCTGGGCCGACAAGGCCCAGGCCTTCGATTCCGGGGCCGACGACTATCTGACCAAGCCGTTCGAGATGGACGAGGTGATCACCCGCGTTCGCGTGCTGATCCGCCGCGCCGCCGGTCATTCCAGTCCGGAAATCATCTGCGGCCCGTTGCGCGTCGATACCAGCCAGGGCCGGGTGTGGGTGGATGGCCAAGCCATCTCGCTGACCGCCCAGGAATACCGGATCCTGGCCTATCTGGCCCATCATCGCGGCCGGGTGGTCGGCCGCACCGAACTGATCGAACATGTCTATGACCGCGACGACGACCGCGAATCCAACGTCATCGACGTGCTGATGGGCCGCATCCGCAAGAAGCTGAAGGCCGAGATCATCACCACCTTGCGCGGCCAGGGATGGCGCCTGGAAGGTGCCGCCGATGGGGCCTAGCTCGTCGCTGCGCTCGCGCCTGATCCTGGCCGCCGCCTTGTGGGTGGTAGCCGGTCTGGTGGCGGCCGGCCTGGTGCTTCGCCTGTCGTTCGAGGACAGCCTGCAGCGCACCTTCCAGCTTCGCCTGCTGTCCAGCCTGCGCGCCCTGGTCGCCGCCGCCGAGGTTGCCCCAGACGGTCGCGTCATCGTCAACCGCTCGCTGGGCGATCCCCGCTTCGACCAGCCCTATGCCGGCTGGTACTGGCAGATTTCCGGCTTCAAGGGGCCGCCGGTGCGGTCGCGTTCGCTGTGGGATTTCGACCTGCCGGTCGAACCGCCATCGGCCGACGGCCAGGCCCGCTTCGGCACCGCCATCGGCCCGCAAGGCGAGCGCCTGCTGACCGCCGAACGCGACCTGACGTTCGCCTCGAATCCGGAACCGGTCCATGTGGTGGTCGCGGCCACCCGCAGTGATCTCGATGCCGAAATCGCCCGTTTCGACACCGTTTTACTGCTGTCCTTCGCCTGCCTGGGCGCCGGGTTGGTGGTGGCGGTGTGGTTCCAGGCCGGCTTCGGCCTGAGGCCTTTGTCGCGCCTGGCCGATGACCTGGCTGCCTTGCGCCGCACCCCCGGCGGTCGCCTGAATGGCCCCTTCCCCGCCGAGATCGCCCCCCTGGCCGAAGCGCTGAACACCGTGCTGGACCATGATGCCGACCTGATCGAGCGGGCGCGCACCCATGTCGGCAACCTGGCGCACGGCTTGAAGACACCGCTGGCGGTGGTCAAGGCCGAGCTGGATTCCGGCCACGCCGACCCGGCCCAGATCGACGCCCAGGTCGAGCGCATCAGCCGGATGGTGGAACACCACCTGACCCGCGCCCGGACCGAGGCGACGCTGACCCGCGTCGCCGGAAGCGAAGTGGCGGTGGCGCCGGTGGCCGGCGACGTCGCCCGCACCTTGGCCCGCGTCCATCCCACCATCTCCATCCGGGTCGAGATCGAAGGCAATGTCACCTTCCCGGCCGAGAGCGACGATCTGGCCGAGATGATCGGCAATCTGACGGAAAATGCCTGTAAATGGGCCCGCTCGCGGGTGGTGGTCGTGGCCCGTCCCGGCCTGTTGTCGATCGAGGATGACGGCCCCGGCCTGTCCGAGGCCGAATGCCAGGCGGTCACCCGGCGCGGCGCCCGCCTGGACGAGGCCATTCCCGGCCACGGATTGGGCCTGTCGATCGTCGCCGACCTGGCCCGGCTTTATGGCGCCAGGCTCGAGCTGGGCCGCTCGGACCTGGGCGGCCTGAGGGCCGAGATCCGGCTAGAGCCGCGAGCATAAAATCCGGATCAGCCTTTCTTGGTCGTCATTGCCGGGCTTGACCC
>NZ_CACVCE010000029.1:0-27373 GCF_902729445.1 Magnetospirillum sp. LM-5
TGGTTGAGCAAACTGACAGGAACGCCGAGTTTTTCCGCAGCCCGTTAGACCTCCCGCCATTGGCCGGGCGCCAGCCCGGCCAAGGTCCAATCGCCGACCGCCCAGCGGATCAGGCGCAGAGTCGGAAATCCCACCGCCGCACTCATCCGCCGGACCTGGCGGTTGCGGCCTTCGCGCAGGGTCAGCTCGATCCAGCTGGTGGGAATGGTGGCACGGGTGCGAATCGGCGGATCGCGCGGCCACAGGCCTTCGGGCTCGGCCATCAGGCGCGCCATGGCCGGCAGGGTCGGCCCATCCTTCAGCAAAACCCCCGTGCATAATCGCTTCAGCGCCGCCTGATCCGGCACGCCTTCGACCTGGGCCCAATAGATTTTGGGCATCTTGGCCTTGGGCTGGCTGATCCGGGCGATGGTCGGCCCGTGATCGGACAGCACCACCAGCCCTTCGGAATCGCGATCCAGCCGCCCGGCCGGATAGACATCCGGCACCGGAACGAAATCGGCCAGGGTCTTTCTTCCGCCCTCGCGGTCGGAAAATTGGCACAACACGTCGTAGGGCTTGTTCAGCAGGATCAGACGGGGCACAAATCGGGTTCCCGAATTGGATGATCCCCTGACATGCCACGACCGCCCCAGCCCCACAAGCCCCCGCGCGAGGACACCGAGAAGATCGCCGGCCTGCCGGCGGTGGCGGCCCTGTTCGCCCACGATCCCGCCCGGGTGCTGCGGCTGTTCTTCGACGAGCGCACCAAGGCCCCGGCCGGCGCCTTCTGCAAGCTGCTGGCGGCGGCCCGCAAGCCCTATCGCCAGGTGCCGACCGAGGAACTGACCAAGATCGCCGGCAGCCCGCTGCATGGCGGCATCATCGCCGTGGCCCGGCCCCGGGCCGTGCCCTTGTTCGACCCGCAGACCGCCAAGGGCTGGGCGGCGGCCGGCGAGCCGCTGCTGATCCTGGACGGAGTCGGCAACCCGCACAATCTGGGGGCGATCGCCCGCACCATGGCCTTCTTCGGCCTGAAACACCTGGTACTGTCGGATCATTCCGGCCAGGCAATGCCGTCGGAAGCGGCCTGGCGGGTGGCCGAGGGCGGGCTGGAATGGCTGGATGTCAGCCGCGCCAAGGACCTGCCCCGGGTCTTGAAGCTTTTGTCGGCGCATTACCGGGTCATCGGCACGGCGCTAGGGGACCATCGCCCCGTCAATGAAGTTTTATCGAAGAAAACCAAGCCGATAGCGCTTGTTCTTGGCAATGAAGAGGAAGGCCTGCCGGCCGCCACCCAGGCCGCCTGCGGCGAGCTTTTGACCATTCCGGGGTCGGGCCGGGTGCAATCCCTGAACGTCGCCGCCACCGCCGCCATCCTGATCAGCCGATTGGCATTGATTTGACCCCACCTGCCCTGGCATGGTCGGGGCCAACCACACCCCTTCGTTCGAAAGGAACAGCCCATGTCGTCCCAGGTCCGCGCCTCCCACATCCTGTTGATGTACAAGGGCTCGATGCGCTCGCAGGCCGATCGGTCCAAGGAAGAAGCCCAGGCCGCCATCAAGTCGTTCAAGGATGACTTGAACGCCGGCGCCGATTTCAGCCAGATCGCCCGGCAATTTTCCGACTGCCCGTCGGGCGAGGACGGCGGCGATCTGGGCTATTTCGGTCGCGGCATGATGGTGCCGGAATTCGAGGAAGCCGCCTTTGCGATGCAGCCCGGCGAAGTGTCGGACGTCATCGAGACGCCGTTCGGCTTCCACCTGATCCAGCGCACCGAGTAGTCCGATGGCCGAGCAGCGCCAGCGGTCGGTCTATCTGGCCGGCCCCGCCATCTTCCATCCGGCGGCGACGGTGCTGCTCGACTATCTGAAGGAAGTGTGCACCAAGCACGGCCTGATCGGCATCTCGCCGGTCGATGGCCTGGCCGAGCTTGGCGCACTTGATGCCGACAAACGGGCCGCCTTCATCCGCCAGTCGAACATCGACAAGATCCGGGCGGCCGACATGGTCATCGTCTGCATCTCGCCGTTCCGCGGCCCCGGGGCCGATGCCGGCTCGGCGTGGGAAATGGGCTATGCCGAGGCGCTGGGCAAGCCGGTGATCGCCTGGAGCGAGGAAATCCAGCCCTATCTGTCGCGGGTCCCGCACGACCGCGACGAGGACGGCCGCATCTTCTGCCTGCAGCACGGCATGCAGGTCGAGGATTTCGGCCTGGTCGACAATCTGATGCTGGCGGCCGGCCCCATTCCGGTGCAACCCGATTTCGAATCGGCCGTCCGCCTGGCCGCCCAACAGGCCTGACCGTGCCGCGCGACGGATGTCAACATCAGGTTGACGCCGTCACCACGCTGAAAACCGCGCCGGTCAACTGGCATTGCGCCCGCTGCGGCGCGCTGATCACCCGCCAGGACTGGGCCATCGTCATGAACGATGCCCACGAGCATGTGGTGTTCAACCCGGCCGGTCTGGTGTTTCGGATCGTCTGTTTTTCCCAGGCGCCGGGTGCCATCGGCATCGGCGGCTTTTCCGGCCAGTTCAGCTGGTTCAAGGGCTATGACTGGCAATTGGCCGCCTGCGGCCAGTGCCGCGCCCATCTGGGTTGGCGCTATGCGGGCGATGGCCCGCCGGCCGAGTTCTACGGCCTGATCCGGGCCAATCTGGTGGAAAAGGCCGGATAGCGGAAGAAGTAGAACCACGGAGACACTGAGGCACGGAGGGAAAGAAAGAGAAATCAGATTTCTTTTTCCTTCTCCGTGCCTCCGTGCCTCCGTGGTGAAATAAACCTCGTTACTTCGACGGCGTGACGCGCAAGCGTTCCACCACCTTGCCCTCGCCGAAATGCGAGGCGACGATCTCATCGATGTCGGCGGCTTCCTTGGGCTGGTACCACACGCCCTCGGGATAGACCACCATCAGCGGGCCCAGATTGCAAAAGCCAAGGCAGCTGGCCTGGGCGACGGACACGCCCTTTTCCCACAGCATGCCTTCCTGGAACTTCTGCATCAGGCGCTCGAACATCGGCTGACCGCCGCCCTTGCTGGTGCAGCAACCGCGCGGATGTCCCGGCGGACGGCTCTGGACGCACATGAAGGCATGGTACTTGTGGGACATCGGTCACCCCTTCTTTGAAATGAGTCTAAGGAAGGAAATACCCCATTTTTCGTGTGGGTACCAGCCTTAACCCTGGCGGTTGGCCAATTCGGCGCCGGTGGCCAGATCGTAGCGGATCATGGCGTTATCGACAGTCTTGCCGGTCAGCTCGCGCCACTTGGCCATCGCCTCGGCGCGGGTGAAGGGTCCGTGGGTTTCCAGGCTCTTGCCCGGGGCGATCACCTCGAAATCGGTGTCGGCATATTCGCCGCCCACCACGTACCACTGGTCGGCATTCTCGTCGCCCTCGGTGCGGATGAAATAGCGCACCATGGCGTTGTCGACGGTCTTGCCGGTCAGCGCCCGCCAGCACACATGGGCGTCCTTCTCGTCGAACGGACCGAAGCGGTCTTCCTTGTGGCCGGCGGCGATGGTGGTGAAGCTGGTGTCGGCATATTCGCCGCCGACAACGAAGTATTTCTTGGGCATGGGCAGGCTTTCCCCACTCGATTGGGTGGCGTGACGGTGCTTGCTTATACCTCAAGCCGCGCCGGGAAGAAACCTCCTTGGGCGTCGGCAAGGCGGAAAATCTTGCCCATTGGGTATAAGGCTGTTTCGTGGATTTTCAACAACTTAGTTTCTGGCACGGCCGGTGCATTGGTTTTGGCACGGTTACTTTCTCTCCAAGGAACGAACGCCATGGACCCGGTATCAGCCACCCCCGCCCATCTTCTGCTGCACAAGAAGGAACAGGCGGACAATCACAGCGTCCGCAAGACCGAGGAAGGCGCGGCCTCGGCCTTCGCGTCCTATGGCTTCGGGCCGCTGGACGAACCCGGCAAGGCCAAGGATTCCAAGCCGGTCAGCGGCATCGGCCTGGGCCAGAACATGCTGTCGGCCCACTCGCTGTCATGGGTGACGGCGGTGCAGGAAACCGGATCGGGGACCGGTGGTCAGAAGACCGCCTGACCGGAGCGGGGTGCGCCCGATGGCGCAACCCGCGACCAGCCGCCATTGAGGCGGCGGCCAAGCAAGCGGAGCTTGCGCCCGGCGAGGGGCAAACATTCAATGAAACCATCGAACATCTGGTGATGTTCGATGGTTTAGCCCTGGACAGCGGCCGGCTTGCCGGCTTATGTCCAGGCCATGAGCCAACCCATCCACGTCATCGGCGGCGGTCTGGCCGGCTGCGAGGCAGCCTGGCAGATCGCGCGGCGCGATATCCCGGTGGTGCTGCACGAGATGCGGCCCCACCGCACCACCCCCGCCCATCAGACCGACGGCCTGGCCGAGCTGGTCTGTTCGAACTCGCTCAGGTCGGACGATGCCGAATACAACGCCGTCGGCCTGCTGCATGCCGAGCTGCGCCAGGCCGGCTCGCTGATCATGCAAGCCGCCGACGAGTGCAAGGTGCCGGCCGGCGGCGCGCTGGCGGTGGACCGCGAGGGCTTTTCGGTCCGGGTCGCCCAAAAGCTGACCGCCCTGCCCCAGGTCACGGTGATCCGCGAGGAAGTGGCGGGCCTGCCGTCGGCGGACTGGGGCAGCGTCATCATCGCCACCGGCCCGCTTACCTCGGAACCGCTGGCCCGGGCAATCGGCGGCCTGACCGGCGAGGAGCAGCTGTCCTTCTTCGACGCCATCGCCCCCATCGTCCACAAGGACAGCATCGATTTTTCCAAGGCGTGGTACCAGTCGCGCTATGACAAGGGCGACGGCACCGACTACATCAATTGCCCGCTGTCGAAAGAGCAATATCACGGCTTCATCGACGCCCTGCTGGAGGGTGCGCGCATCGCCTTCCACGAATGGGAGAAGGACACGCCCTATTTCGAGGGCTGCCTGCCCATCGAGGTGATGGCCGAACGCGGCCGCGAGACCCTGGCCTTCGGGCCGATGAAGCCGGTCGGCCTGACCGATCCCAACGGCCCCAAGCCCCACGCCATCATCCAGCTGCGCCAGGACAACGCGCTGGGCACGCTGTGGAACATGGTGGGCTTCCAGACCAAGCTGCGCCATGCCGATCAGGTTCGGGTGTTTCGCATGATCCCCGGCCTGGAAGGGGCCGAGTTCGCCCGCCTGGGCGGCATGCACCGCAACACCTTCGTCAAAGGGCCGCTGGTGCTGGACGGGTCCTTGCGCCTGAAGGCCAGCCCGCGCATCCGCCTGGCCGGCCAGATCACCGGCTGCGAGGGCTATGTGGAAAGCACCGCCATCGGCCTGCTGGCCGGGCTGTTCGCCGCCGCCGAGCGGCTGGAGCGCGATATTTCCGCGCCGCCGGTCACCACCGCGCTCGGCGCCATCCTGGCCCATGTCACCGGTGGCGGCATGGTCGAGACCTATCAGCCGATGAACGTCAATTTCGGCCTGTTCCCCCCGGCCCCGGAACGCGACGAGCGGGGCAAAAGGGTCAAGGGCCGTGACCGCAAGCGGCTTTACACCGTGCGGGCGGTGGCCGATTACGCGCCGTGGCTGGACACCATCAGGTTCTGATCAGCCTGACGAATTTGACACAGATGAACACAGATTCCCGCTTCGCGGGACACAGATGAAAGAGGGGATATTATTTCATCTGTGTTTATCTGTGTTCATCGGTGTCTCCCATTCAGGCTGTCTCGATCAGCTCGATCTTGTAGCCGTCGGGGTCTTCCAGGAAGGCGATCACCGTGCGCCCGTGCTTCATCGGCCCGGGCGGGCGGGTGATCTTGGCGCCCGCCGCCGCCAGACCCTCGCAGGTCCCATAGATATCGGGCACCCCCAGGGCGATATGGCCGAAGCCGGTGCCCAGATCGTAAGCGGGCGTGTCCCAATTGTGGGTCAGCTCGATCACGCTGTTGGCCTGCTCGTCGCCATAGCCGACGAAGGCCAGGGTGAAGCGGCCGTCGGGGTAATCCTGGCGCCGCAGCAAGGTCATGCCCAACAAACGGGTATAGAAATCGATCGAGCGGTCCAGATCGCCGACCCGGATCATGGTGTGCAGCATGCGAAAGCTCATGTCCGCTTCCTTTCGGCAATGAAATCCAGGACGGCCGCCGCCGCCCGGTCGCTGGGGCTGTCGGTGCCGAACCCCATGCGGGCCATGGCTTGCCTCATCAGCGCCTTGCGCCTGAGCCGGTCGGCCGGATCGGACAGCAGGGCATCGACGGCCGTGGCGATCGGCTTGGCCCGGCAATCCTCTTGCAGGAATTCCGGCATCACCGCCTGATCTTGCACCATGTTGACCAAGGTCGCCCACTTGATCTTGAAGCCGAAGAAGCGCCGGGCGATGAAGGCGGTGGTCGCCGACAGCCGATAGCAGATCACCGTCGGCAGACCGGCCAGCGCCAGCTCCAGCGCCACCGTGCCCGACGCCGCCAGGCCGGCATCGGCGGCGGCCAGGCAATCATATTTCTCGGCCATGCCTTCGACCACGATGGCCGGAAACGGCCAGTCCCGGGCGGCGGCGCGCACGCGCTCGGCCACGGTTTCCACCGTCGGCACCACCAAGGTCAGATCGGGATGGCGATCCTTCAGGCGGTTCAGCACCTCGGCGAAGATCGGCAGCAGCACGTTGGTTTCCGACCGGCGCGAACCGGGCAGCACCGCCAAGACCGGAGCGCCGGCCACAATGCCATGGCGGGCGCGAAAGGCCGCGCCGTCCCCCTTCTCGGCCCCGCTTTCCACCACCGGATGGCCGACGCACGCCGCCCGCAGGCCTTCCTTCTCGAAATAAGGCGGCTCGAACGGCAACAGCGTCATCAGGAAATCCAGGACCTTGGCCAGCTTCTTGGCCCGCTTGGGCTTCCACGCCCACACCATCGGCGCGACGTAATGGATGCGCGGGATATCGGGGAAACGCTGGCGGCAGGCCTTCTGCACCCGGCCGGTGAAGCCCCAGGAATCGATGGTGACGATGGCGTCTGGCCGCAGCCGGCCGATATCGTCAACGGTCTGGTTGACGCGCCGCAGGATACGGGGAATGCGCGGCAGGACCTCGGTGATGCCCATGACGGTCAATTCCGCCATGGGGAACAGGCTGTCCAGCCCCTGGCCCTTCATGGTGGCGCCGCCGATGCCGGCGAAACGGACCGTGCCTTCGGTCCGGGCGGTCAGGCCGGCCATCAGGCGGGCGCCCAGCATATCGCCCGAGGGCTCGCCGGCGATGAGATAGATCAGCATGGATCCTCGCGGCCCAGGACGAACAGGCCCAGCCGGTCGGCCTCGGCGCCAATGGCGTCGCGGCCCAGCACCAGGGCGCCGCCGGCCTGGACGACGATACCGCGCAAGCCGGCGGCAGCCGCCTCGCGCAGGGTGGCGAGCCCGATGGTCGGCAGGTCCAGGCGGCGATCCTGGCCGGGCTTTCGCACCTTGACCAGCACGCCGCCGGGGCCTTCGCGCTTCAACTCGGCGCAGCGGCGGATCAGGGAATCGGTGCCCTCGACCGCCTCGACACCCAGGACGATGCCTTGCTGCACCACCACCGCCTGGCCGACATCCAGGGCGCCGATGCCCTTGGCCACCTCCCAGGCGCGAAGGATGTCGGATTGGGCCTGGTCGTCGGGCACAAGCCCGCCATAGGGACCGGCGACGGCCAGGCAATCGGCCAGCACCGAATCGATGCCGACCACCGTGAAGCCCTCGCTTTCGATTTCCTTGGCGACCGCCCGCAACAGGCCGTCATCGCCCAGCGCCTTCAGGCCGACTCGGGCGAAGAATTTGGTGGTGCGCCAGTCGGGCGCCAATTCCTTGAGGGTCGGGCGGCGGACCGGGCCGATCATCACGATCTCGGCGACGCCGGCTTCCTTCAGCAGCTTGAAGCCGGTGCCGGCCTCGCCCAGCCTGATCCAGTCGGCGGGCGCGTCGCCGATGATCTTGGGGTCGGCATGGCCGGTCAGGCCCAGGACATGGAAAGGCCGACCGTCGGCACGGCAAGCCGCGATGACGAGTCCGGGGAACTCGCCGCCGCCGGCGATGATGCCGAGCTTACTTGCCATCCTCGAAGCCGGGCGTGCACAGCGAGCGCGAGGAATCCGAACGGATGAACTCGACGATCTCCATGACTCCGGCGTTGCTTTCGAACTGCTCGGCGACGTCGGCGACCCGTTCCTGCAGCGTGCCCTCGGGGGCGAACAGCAGGCGATAGGCATTGCGCAGCGTGTGAATCTCGTCGCGCGAGAAGCCGCGACGGCGTAAGCCCACGATGTTCAGGCCGTTCAGATGGGCGCGGTTGCCGATCACCATGCCGAACGGGATGACATCGGCCTCGACGCCCGACATGCCGCCGATCATGGCATGCTTGCCGATGCGCACGAACTGGTGCACCGCCGACAGGCCGCCCAGGAAGGCATGGTTGCCGACCAGCACATGGCCGGCCAGGGTGGCGTTGTTCGCCATGATCACATGATCGCCCAGGATGCAGTCATGGGCGACGTGGGCGCTGGCCATGAACAGGCAATTATCGCCGACACGGGTGACCATGCCGCCGCCCTCGGTGCCGGGCTGCATGGTGACGTATTCGCGGATCTGATTGTTCTTGCCGACTTCCAGCGTCGACGGCTCGCCGTGATACTTGAGGTCCTGCGGCTGATGGCCGATCGAGGCGAACGGGAAGATGCGGGTGTCGTCGCCGATGGTGGTGCGGCCTTCGACCACCACATGGGACAGCAATTCGACCCGCTCGCCCAGGACGACGTTGGCGCCGACCACGCAATAGGGGCCGATGATGGCGGTGGCGGCGATCTCGGCCTGGGGATCGACGATGGCGGTGGGGTGGATCGTGGGCATCAGTTATCCAGAATCATCGCGGCATAGGTGGCTTCGGCCATCAAGGTGTCGCCCACCTTGGCCTCGGCGCGGAACTTCCAGACGTTGCCGCGCGAACGTTCCTTGAAGACGTGAATGGCCAACTGGTCGCCCGGGCCGACCGGCTTGCGGAAGCGGGCGCTGTCGACGCTCATGAAATAGACCAGCTTGCCCTCGGCGCTCGGCCCCAGGGTCTCGACCACCAGCACGGCCGCGGTCTGGGCCATCGCCTCGATGATCAGGACGCCCGGCATCACCGGCCGGCTGGGGAAATGCCCCTGAAAGAACGGCTCGTTGATGGTGACGTTCTTGATGCCGACGGCGCTGACGTCGGCAAAGACATCGACCACCTTATCGACCATCAGGAAGGGATAACGGTGCGGGATCATTTCCATGATCCGGTTGATGTCGATGACCTTGCCGGTCTCGCCCACGCTCACCATCGTATTCATCCTACCCTCTGCCTCTTAACCCTTGTTCCGAACCATCTTGGACAGCCACGCCGCCTGGCGCAGCCATTCGAGCCTGGGCACCGCCGGGGTGCCGCCCACCGTTTCGCCGGCACCGATGTCGCGGGTAACGCCGGCCTGGGCGGTGATGCGCGCCCCGGTCCCCACCTTGAGATGGCCGGCGAACCCGGCCTGACCGCCGGCGGCGACGAAATCGCCGAACTGGGTCGAACCGGAAATGCCGACCTGGGCAACGACGACGCAGCCCCGGCCCAGCTGAACGTTGTGCCCGATCTGGACCAGGTTATCAATCATGCAGCCGTCGCCGATCACCGTATCGGGACCGGCGCCGCGATCAATGGTGGTGTTGGCCCCCACCTCGACATCGTTGCCGATCACCACCCGGCCCAATTGCGGCACTTTCAGATGCCCTTGCGGCCCCATGGCGAAGCCGAAACCGTCCTGGCCGATGCGCACGCCGGGATAAAGCATCACCCGCGCGCCGATCAGGGCGCATTGGACGGTGGAATTGGCCCCGATCTGGCAATCATCGCCGATCACCACGCCGTCGCCGATCACCACGTTGGGGGCGATGTGGCAGCGCGCGCCGATCTCGACACGCGCTCCGATCACCACATTGGCCTCGACGCGGCAGCCCTCGCCCAGTCGGGCGGTCGGGTCGATCACCGCCGAGGCAGCGATGCCCGCCGGCCGCGCCGGGCGCGGATAGAAGGCCTGGGCCACCTTGGCATAGGTGCGATAGGGGTCCTTCGACAGCAACAGCGCCATGCCGGCCGGAGCGCGGTCGGCCAGGTCGGGATGGACGATGCAGGCACCGGCCCGGCTGGCCTGGAAGGCGGCAATGTATTTGCGGTTGTCGAGGAAGCTGATCTGTTCGGGGCCGGCATTTTCCAGCGAGGCGACGTCGGCCAGACCAAGCGACCCGCTGGTCGGATCGGCCAGGGTGGCGCCGGACAGTTCGGCGAGTTGGGCCAGGGTGAACGGCCCGGCGACGGTGAAAAAGCGGGAATCGGCCATGATGCTTACTTCTTCTTGGGCTGCGGCTTGGGAGCGGTAGCCCCCTCCTCGACCGGCGGAGGGAAGGTCACCGAGGGGAAGCGGCGGTTCAGCCGCTCGATCACCGTGTGGGTCACTTCCATGCGGGGGTCGTGCAGGAACACCTGCATCTTGTGCAGCACCAGATTGGCGCCCATCTCGCCGGCCACTTCCTCGGTGACCTGGGCCAGGGCCTGCGACAGGTCGCCCATGGCGGCGCGGAACGACTTTTCCACCGCCTGGTTGGACTTCTGGAAACGCTGGTTGAATTCGTAGACCTGCTGTTCGAAGGTCCGCGCCTTGGCCTGCCAGGCATCGGCCGGCAGGGCAGCCTTCTGCTTCAGCAGCTCGGCCTCGGCCTCCTTCAGGCTCTTGCGGGCGGCCTCCATCTCGGCCTGATAGGTCTGGACGAACTGGTCGCGCTGGGCCCGCACCGCCTTGGCGGCGGTGGATTGCTGAAGCGCGGCCTGAACATCCACCACGATGACCACCGGAACCGGCACCTTGCTGGCGGTCTGAGCCGACACCCCAAGGGGCATCAACGTCATCGCGGCCAGAATGACGCCGCCAAGGCGGCGTGCAGCCCGGATCGCCATACTAGAACCTCGTGCCGAAGCTGAAGCGGAACAGTTCGTCCTTATCGAAGGCTTCCTTCATCACCGGAACGGCCAGATCGACCGCCACCGGGCCCATCGGCGACTTCCAGCTGATGCCGGTACCGACCGAGGCGCGCACCGAGCTGGCCTGGTTGATGCCGGTCTTGTCGGTGTAGGACTCGGTCTCGCCGATCGAGCCGACATCGGTGAAGACCTGACCGGCCACGCCGAATTCCTGCGGCAGGCCCAACGGGAACTTCAACTGCGCGGTACCGTGATACTGCCACAGGCCGCCCAGCGCGTCGCCGCTGCCGGAATCGCGCGGGCTGACGCCCATCGGCTCGAAGCCGCGCAAGGTCTCGCCACCCAGATAGTAACGCTCGGTGATGCGGATCTTGTTGTCGCCCCAGCCGTTCATGAAGCCGGCATTGCCGGTCAGCGAGAACACCACGCCTTCGTCGATCGGGAAGAACTTGCCGGCGCCGAAATTATTGCGGATGAACTTCTGGGTCCCGCCCAGACCGGCGAATTCATTATTGATGCGGAAATAGTAGCCTTCGGTCGGCTCGATGCGGCTGTCGCGATAATCCCACAGCAAGGTCTGCTGGATCGACGACATCATCGACGAGCCCAACTGCTCCTGCACATAGGTCGAGGCGGTGCTTTTGATGTTCTCGACCTGATCGCGCTTGATCATGTACTTGATGTCTTGGCGCAAATTCTCGTGGATGTTGTAGCCGGCCCGCAACGCGGTGCCGGTGGTGTTCGAGTCGTACGAGCTTTCCCGCTGCATCTTGCGGGTGATCGAGAACAGGTCGAAACCGGCCGCCAAATTGCGATCCAGGAAATAGGGCTCGGTGAAGGACAACTCGGCCGAGGTGCGGCGCGTGCCCAGCTGACCGGAAACCTTGAGGTCCTGGCCCTTGCCCAACAGGTTACGCTCGCGCAGCGAGCTTTCCAGCAACGGACCGGCCTGGCTGGACCAACCGATGCCGAACATCAGTTCGCCGGTGGACTTCTCGGCGACATCGACCTTGATGATGGTCTTGTCGGGCGAGGTCTCGGACGGGACGTTGGTCACCTCGACCTTCTCGAAGAAGGCCAGATCCTTGACCCGCTGGCGCGAGCGGCGAACCTTGGCGGTATTGAAGGCGTCGCCCTCGACCAGGCGGAATTCGCGGCGGATCACCTTGTCCAGGGTGCGCACGTTGCCGGTGATGTCGATACGCTCGACATAGACGCGCGGGCCTTCCTGGATTTCATAGGTGACGTTGACGACCTTGTTCTCGCGGTCGCGCTGAATCTGCGGCTTGACGTCGACGAAGGCGTAACCCTTGGTGCCGACGGCGTCGGTCAGGCGCTGGACGATGTCTTCGACCTGGTCGGCGTTGTACCACTCGCCCGTCTGGGAATCGATGTTGGCCTTCAACTCGTCGGCGGTCAGGTCCTTCAGGGCGACCTTGATGTCGGCGGCGCCGAACTTGTAGCGATCACCCTCTTCCACCGTGAAGGTGATGAAGAAGCCCTCGCGGTCGGGCGTCAGCTCGGCCACGCCCGACACCACGCGGAAGTCGGCGAAGCCGTGCTTCAGGTAATAGCGGCGCATCAGCTCGCGGTCATAGGTCAGGCGGTCGGGATCGTAGGTGTCGTCCGACGACAAGAACCGGTACCAGCGCTCTTCCTTGGTCGACAGCACCTCGCGCAGGCGCGAATCGCTATAGAACTTGTTGCCGACGAAATTGATGCGCTTGACGTAGGTCGGCTCGCCCTCGTTGATCTCGTAGGCTAGATCGACGCGGTTCTGTTCCAGCTGGATGATCTTCGGCTCGACGGTGGCGGCAAAGCGGCCCTGGCGCCGATAAAGGTCCAGCATGCGCTTGACGTCGTTCTGGACCTTGGTGCGGGTATAGACCACGCGCGGGCGCAGCTGGGTTTCCTGCTGCAGCTCCTCGTCCTTGACGCGCTTGTTGCCCTCATAGGCGATGCGATTGATGATCGGGTTCTCGACCACCTTGACCACCACCGCGTCGCCCTCGCGCCGGATGGCGACGTCGGCGAACAGGCCGGTGTTGAACAAGGCCTTCAACGACCGGTCGATCCGGTCTGAATTGTAGGGATCGCCCTCGGCGATGGCCATGTAGGACTTGACGGTCTCGACCTCGACACGCTGGGTGCCTTGCACGACGATCTGCCGAACCCGGCCGGATTCTTGCGCCATGGCCGGCGCAACGGCGGCGATCAGCCCCAACGCCAGCGCGGTCTTTCGCACCAAACCCATTTAAGGCCCCCCTGAAGAAAGCCGCCCGGAAAAGACGGCCATCTTGGTCTGTTTACAGCAACCGCTTGACCGCGTCCCACACCGGAAGAGAAACGATGTCGTTACGGGTAGCAAATACCATCAAGGCCAATACCAGAAACAGGCCGATTCGGAAACCATATTCTTGTGCCTTTTCGCCCAACGGCCTACCAAAGATGGCCTCGGCGGCATAGAACACCAGATGACCACCATCCAGAACAGGGATGGGGAACAGATTAATTAAGCCCAGGTTAAGGGAAAGCAGAATGGTGTAGAAAACCACACTGGCAAATCCCACCTGGGCCGCCTCGCCCGCACCCTTGGCGATGCGGATCGGCCCACCCAGTTCGTCGCTGTCGCGGGTGCCGGAAATCATCTGGCCGATGCCGACGAAGGTCGACGACACCATCTGCCCGGTTTCCTTGATCGCCTGCCACAGGGCCGAGGCCGGGCCGTAATGGACGATCGTAGTGCGGTGCGTATCGGCCGAGATACCCAGCACCGGCACCTTTTCCATGTCGCCGAACAGCCCCTTGCGCTCGACGACGCGCGGCTGGGCGACGATGGAGATCATGGCGCCGTCGCGGTCGATGTCCATTTCCAGCGGCCGGTCGATATCGAGGCGGACGATGCGCTGGATTTCCTGGAAGCGATCGACCGCCTTGCCGTTGACCACCAGGATGCGGTCGCCCACCTTCAGGCCGGCGGCGGCGGCGGCGGTGTCGGGGTGGACCTGGCCGATGACCGGCTCGGTGACCGGCTGGCCCAGGACCATGAACATCAGGGCCAGGCCGACGATGGCGAACACGAAGTTGGCGGCCGGGCCGGCAAAGACGATGGCGGCGCGCTGGCCGACCCTTTTGTGGCGGAAGCTTTGTTCCTTCTCGGCCTCGGTCATGGGAATGTCGGCGGCGGTGGCTGAGGCCTCGTCGGCGTCGCCGAACATCTTCACATAGCCGCCCAAGGGCAGCAGGCTGAAGCGCCAGCGGGTGCCGGACTTGTCGTTGAAGCCCCAAATCTCGGGCCCGAAGCCGATGGAAAAGACCTCGACCTTCACGCCGTTCCAGCGGGCAACCAGGTAATGGCCCAGTTCATGGACGAACACCACGACGGTCAGGATGAGCAGGAAGACGACGATATAGTTCCAGAAGAAATCCATGACGATCCGTTCGGTCATTATTATCCGGCCACCCGTCGGGGCGACCCTGGAATTCAGCGAATCCGCCCGGCCCGCAAAGCGGCGGCGGCATGGGCGCGGCCCCACCCATCGGCCGCCATCACGTCGTCCAGACTGTCCAGGGGCATCGGCCCCATGGCGTTCAGCGCGTCCTCGACCAGGCGGGCGATGCCCAGGAACGAAAGCGCGCCGGTCAGGAAGGCCTGAACGGCGATCTCGTTGGCGGCGTTCAAAACAGTAGGTGCGGCGCCGCCGCTTTGCAAGGCGCGCCGCGCCAAGGCCAGGGCGGGAAAGCGCACCGGGTCGGGCGATTCAAAGGTCAACGTGCCGATCGCCGCCAGGTCCAGGCGGGGCGACGGCGCGGGAATCCGCCGGGGCCAGCCCAGGGCATAGGCGATGGGGGTCCGCATGTCGGGGCTGCCCAACTGCGCCAGCACCGAACCGTCGCGGTAAGCCACCAGCGAATGGATCACCGATTGCGGATGAACCACGATGTCGATCTGGCCTTCCGGCATGGCGAACAGGTGATGGGCCTCGATCAGTTCCAGGCCCTTGTTCATCATCGAAGCCGAATCGACGCTGATCTTGGCCCCCATCGACCAGTTGGGATGGGCCACCGCCTGCTCGGGCGTCACGCTCTCCATCTCGGCCAGGCTGCGGGCGCGGAACGGCCCGCCCGAGGCGGTCAGCACGATCTTCTCGATCTGGTCGCGCTGGTCGGTCTCGAACACCTGGAAGATGGCCGAATGTTCGGAATCCACCGGCAGAAGCGTGGCACCATGGCGCTCGACCTCGGCCATCATCAATTGGCCGGCCGAGACCATGCATTCCTTGTTGGCCAAACCGATCACCGCGCCGCGCCGCACCGCTTCCAGGGTCGGCGCCAGGCCGGCGGCGCCGACGATGGCGGCCATCACCCACTGGGCCGGCCGCGCCGCCGCCTCGACCACCGCCGTCCGGCCGCCGGCGGTCTCGATGCCGCTGCCCTTCAGGCGCTCGCGCAGTTCGGCCAGACGGGTCTCGTCGGCCACCACCGCGACGCGGGCCTTCAGCCGCCGGGCCTGATCGGCCAGCAGCTCGACGCTGCCGTTGGCCACCAGCGCCTCGACCCGATAGGTCGCGGGGTCGGCTTCCACCAGTTCGACGGTGTTGCGGCCGATCGATCCGGTCGAGCCCAGGATGGTGACGGAACGGCGCTGATCGCTCATCGCCCCCCCTACCCGTTCCAAGCCAGGACCGGCTGGCCCGACATCCAGGCGGCGAAGGCCACCGCCAGAGCGGCGGCCAGCAGCCCATCAAGGCGATCCAGCACGCCGCCATGGCCGGGAATGATGGCGCTGGAATCCTTGACGCCACAGCGGCGCTTGACCCAGCTTTCCATCAAATCGCCGGCCTGCGCCACCACCGCCAGCAAGCCGCTGGCCGCCATCAGAGCCAAGGACGGCTGTCCATAAAGCCACAAGCCGATACCGCCCCCCACCAGCCCGGCCGAGACCACCCCGCCGATCAGGCCGGCCCAGGTCTTCTTGGGGCTGACGCGCGGCATCAGCAACGGGCCGCCCAGGCCGCGCCCGGCGCCGTAAGCCCCGGTATCGGTGGCCCACACCAGCAACAACAGCCACAGCAAGGTCAACAGGCCCAGCTCGCCATCCTGGCGCAGCCACACCAGGGCCACCGCCGGCAAACCGGTATAAAGGGCGCCCAGGCCAACCCACAGGCGGCCGCGTTCGGCATGGATCGGCGACAGGGCGGTGCCGGCCAGGCAAGCCGCCACCACCGCCAGGACCGACAGATGGGGGGTTTCGACCGCCCCCAGCGCCGCCGCGGCGCCCGCGACGGCGGAAATCATCCCGGCCGCCCCGAAGCGGCCGGCAACCATCTTGTGCCATTCCCACGCCATCACCGCCGCTGCCACGGCAGCCAGCACGGCGAAGACATAACCGCCCCACCACGCCGCCAGCAATGCGGCGGGAGCCATGACCAGAGCCGAGACGATGCGGGTGACCAGCACGGGGGCGTCAGCCGTTGGCCGCGCCAAAGCGGCGGTCGCGACCGTGATAGTCGCGGATCGCCGCCTCGAAGTCGGCACGGCTGAAATCGGGCCACAGCACGTCAAGGAACACCAGTTCGGAATAGGCGCACTGCCACAGCAGGAAATTCGAGATGCGCTGCTCGCCCGAGGTGCGGATCACCAGATCGGGATCGGGGATGTCGGCGGTGGACAGGTTCGAGGCCAGCGTCGCCTCGTCGATGGCATCGACCGGGATCCGGCCTTCGGCCACCTGGCGGGCGACGGCGCGCGCCGCCTCGACGATTTCCTGACGGCCGCCATAGGACAGCGCCAACACCAGGGTCAGGGCCTTGTTGTCCTGTGTCTTGGCCTCGGATTCCTCGATCAGCGAGACGATGTCGGCCGACAGCCTGGAACGGTCGCCGATGATGCGCAGGCGGATGCCGTTCTTGTGCAGGCTGTTGACCTCGTTGCGCAGATACAGGCGCAACAGGCCCATCAGGTCGGTGACCTCGCCGGCCGGGCGCTTCCAGTTCTCGGACGAGAAGGCGTAAAGGGTCAGGTACGACACGCCCAGCTCGCGGGCGGTCTCGACGGCGCGGCGCACCGATTCCGCGCCCTTCTTGTGGCCGGCGGTGCGCGGCAAGCCGCGCGCCTTGGCCCAGCGGCCGTTGCCATCCATGATGATGGCGACGTGCACCGGTGCGGGCAGACCTTGATCGGGCTTGGCGGCGGCTTCCATCGGGGTCAGACCTGGATGATTTCCTTTTCCTTGTGGCTTAGCGCCTCGTCGATCTTCTTGATCGTGTCGTCGGTGATGGACTGGATGTCCTTCTCGTGCTTCTTGGTCTCGTCTTCCGAGACGTGACCGGCCTTTTCCATCTTCTTCAGGATGTCCAGGCCGTCGCGGCGGACGTTGCGCACGGCGATGCGGGCCTGCTCGGCATACTTGCCGGCGACCTTCTGCAGCTCCTTGCGGCGCTCCTCGTTCAGGGCGGGGATCGGCACGCGGACCACCTGGCCGTCGGTCTGCGGGTTAAGGCCCAGGCCGGCGTCGCGGATCGACTTTTCCACCGCCTTGACCAGGCCCTTGTCCCATACCTGCACGGTCAGCATGCGGGGCTCGGGCACGCCGATGGTGCCGCACTGGGTGATCGGCATGGTCTGGCCATAGGCCTCGACCACCACCGGCTCCAGCAGCGACGCGGCGGCGCGGCCGGTGCGCAGACCGGCGAATTCCTTCTTCAGCACGTCCACCGCGCTATCCATGCGGTGGGTCACGTCTTTCTTGAGATCGTTCCAATTGGTGGGCGTGGACACGATTCAACCCCCTTCCTTGATGATGGTGAAGCGCCCCTGCCCGGTCACCACCTGGGCGAAGGCACCATCGTTATGCATGTCGAAAACCACGATCGGCACATTGTTCTCGCGGCACAGCGAAATGGCCGAGGCATCCATCACCGCCAGATCGCGGGCCAGGACCTCGTGAAAGGTCAGCGTGTCGTACCGCACCGCGTCCTTGACCTTCTTGGGATCGGCCGAATAGACGCCATCGACCTGACTGGCCTTCAACAGCGCGTCGCAGCCCATCTCGACGGCGCGCAGCGCGGCCGCCGTGTCGGTGGTGAAGAACGGATTGCCGGTACCGGCGGCGAAAATCACCACCCGGCCCTTTTCCAGGTGGCGGATGGCGCGGCGGCGGATGAAGGATTCACACACCGACGGCATCGGAATGGCCGACTGGACCCGGGTGAACACGCCGCGATTTTCCAGCGCGTTCTGCAGGGACAGGGCGTTCATGACGGTGGCCAGCATGCCGATATTGTCGGCGGCGGCGCGGTCCATGCCCTTGGCGGCGCCCGACAGGCCGCGGAAGATATTGCCGCCACCGACCACGCAGCACACCTCGACGCCCAGGTCGCGGACGGATTGCACTTCGCAGGCGATACGGTTGACGGTCACGGGGTCCAGGCCGTAATCGCGCGAGCCCATGAGGCCCTCGCCCGAGATCTTCAAGAGAACGCGGTGGAACTTGGCGGCGGCGGCCATGATACCCTCGAAAACTGGATGGGACCCGGTGACGGCCGGGACGGCGCGATCATACACCATTCCCGTCGTCTGTCTCGTCTTTCGTCACCGAAAGGTAAGGAGGCGGCCGCCGGACGAAACATCCGGCGGCCCTTTCGGTTTCGCGCCTCAGCCGCCCAGCTGGGCGGCGACTTCGGCGGCGAAGTCCTTCTCTTCCTTCTCGATGCCCTCGCCCAGGGCGAAGCGGGCGAAGCCGGTCAGCTTGACGGGCGCGCCGACATCCTTGGCGGCGTTCTCGACGACCTTCGAGATCTTGGTCTCCTGGTCGATGACGAACACCTGCTCGAGCAGGCAGACTTCCTCGTAGTACTTGCGCACGCGGCCTTCGACCATCTTCTCGATGACGGCGGCCGGCTTGCCCGAGGCCTGGGCCTGTTCGGTCAGCACGGCGCGCTCGCGGTCGAGAGCGGTGGTGTCAACCGAGCTGACATCCAGGAACAGCGGGTTGGCGGCGGCGACGTGCATGGCGATCTGCTTGCCCAGGGCCTCCAGCTTGGCCTTGTCACCGGTCGATTCCAGCGCGACCAGCACGCCGATCTTGCCCAGGCCCGGCGCGGTGGCCGAGTGCATGTAGGTGGCGACCACACCGGCCGACACTTCCAGGCGGATGGCGCGACGCAGGTTCATGTTCTCGCCGATGGTGGCGATCAGGGCGGTCAGCTGGTCGGCGACCGACTTGTCGGCGCCCGGGCAGGCGGCGGCCTTGATGGCATCGACGTCGGAACCGACATCCAGGGCGACCTGGGCGACGGCCTTGACGAAGCCCTGGAACTGGTCGTTGCGGCCGACGAAATCGGTCTCGGCGTTCACTTCGACGGCGACGCCCTTGGTGCCCGAGGCGGCAACGGCGACCAGACCCTCGGCGGCGACGCGGCCGGCCTTCTTGGCGGCGGCGGCCAGACCCTTCTTGCGCAGCCAGTCGATGGCCGCTTCGACGTCGCCGGCGGTCTCGCCCAGCGCCTTCTTGCAGTCCATCATGCCGGCGCCACTCTTCTCGCGCAGCTCCTTGACAAGCGCAGCGGTAATCTCGGCCATGTCAGCTTTCCTTTTCGTGTGCAGTCTAAGATATTGCGTTCAATAGCTTGATTTTCTTACGAAAACGGCGGCGACGCAGGTCGCCGCCGTCTCTCGTGAACCAAGGTCTTATTCGGCCTGGGCAACAGCCTCGGGCTCGGCTTCGGCGGCGATCACCTCGACCGGGGCCTCGGCCTGGGCACCGATGTCGCCACCGGCGCGGCCGATCTCGGCCTGGATGCCGTCCAGCACGGCGCCGGCAACCAGATCACAATAGGACTGGATGGCGCGGATGGCGTCGTCATTGCCGGGAACCGGGAAGGTGATGCCGGCCGGATCCGAGTTGGAATCCAGGATGGCCACCACCGGGATGCCCAGCTTGTTGGCTTCCTGAACCGCCAGCGATTCCTTGTTGGTATCGATGATGAACAAGATGTCGGGCAGGCCGCCCATGTCCTTGATGCCGCCCAGCGCGCGATCGAGCTTTTCCTTCTCGCGCGACAGGACCAGCTGCTCCTTCTTGGTCAGCGCCGACAGGGCGCCCGAGGCCAGCTGCTCGTCGAGCTCGCGCAGGCGCTTGATCGAGTGCGAGATGGTCTTCCAGTTGGTCAGCATGCCGCCCAGCCAGCGGTGGTTGACGTAGTACTGGCCGCACTTCTTGGCCGATTCGGCGACGATGTCCGAGGCGGCGCGCTTGGTGCCGACGAACAGGACGCGGCCGCCACCGGCGACGACGTTACGCACGGCGGTCATCGCCGCATGCAGCATCGGGACCGACTGCTGCAGGTCGATGATATGGATGCCGTTGCGGACGCCGAACAGGTACGGCGCCATCTTCGGGTTCCAGCGGCGGGTGTTGTGACCGAAATGCACGCCGGCTTCGACGAGCTGACGCATGGTGAAAGTGGGCAGAGCCATTGGAGAAAATTCCTTCCATTCTCCGGTTAAGCCTCCGCGGGTGTCGCCGGGGACGAACCCCGACACCGGAGCGACGACGCGACTAGCACGCCGCCGCGGACCCGCGTGCGGATTGATCGGCGGCTTGTACTCCCTCTCGGCCGGCTTGGCAAGCGTGACGTGGGCTATCGGGGGGCGGGCATCAGCGTGCCGCCGCCGGAATCCGCGCCGGACGGTCCAGGATGGCGGTACAGGCCTCGGGCAGGACCGGCCGGCGGGTGTTGGGCTTGTCGCGGCCCAGCTCGGGCAGGATGGTCGGCCGCGCCAGCCAAGATTGCAACTCGGCCCCGCAGCCATCGCCGTCGGGAACCGCGGCCTGGGGGGCGCACTCGCCGTCGCCGGGCGGACAGGACAGGCGGACGTGGAAATGCTCGTCATGGCCCCACCACGGCCGCAGCTTGGCCAGCCAGGCGCGGTCGCCCCTGGCCGACCGGCAGGCGGCAGCCTTGATGGCCGGGTTGACGAAGATGCGATCGACCTCGGGCGGGCGGGCGGCCTGTTCCAGCAGCTTCAGGTGACGGGGCGTCCAGGTCCTGGCATCGACCGCTTTGCCCTTGACCATCGACACCGGCACCGGCCGCGCCCGCTCGTCGGGCGTCAAGGCCCGCCCGGGCAGCCGAAACCAGATATCGACGTCGATCCCGTTCTGGTGGCTGCCATGGCCATAGGCCATGGGGCCGCCGCGCGGCTGCGACAGATCGCCGATCAGCAACGGCCCCGCCCCGTCGGCGGCGGCCTTGCGGCCCAGATCCTGGATGAAGGCGATGGTGCGGGGATGGGACCAGTTGCGATTGCGTTCGAGCCGCAGCACCTGATAGCCGGTTCCGTCGGGCGGCAGCGCCACCGCGCCTGCGATGCAGCCGGCGGCCGCGCCGCCGATGGCGCGCGGATGGTCGTCGGCCGAAGGATGACCGATGGCCGCCCACCGCTCGGCCGGCGAGGCCCCGGCCGCGGAAGACATCATGCAGGCCACCAGGATCATCAACCGGCGCATGGTTTTAATCCAACGGGGTTTCGGCGAATTGCCGCTGGATGTCGGCGATGGCCGATCGGCTTTGCTTCAGCACCTCGACCGCTTCCGGGTCGAACTTCTTGCCCGCCTGCTCGGTCAGGAAGCCCAGCGCGTCATCGACGCTCCACGGCTTCTTGTAGGGGCGCGTGCTGGTCAGGGCGTCGAACACGTCGGCGACGGCGACGATGCGGCCCTCCAGCGACACCTCGTCGCCGGACAGGCCGGCCGGATAGCCCGTCCCGTCCACCGATTCATGGTGATGGGCCACCACGTTGCGCAGTACCCGCAGATAGGGCGCCTGGGTCAGGCGGAAGGTTTCGGCCATCACCTGGACGATCTCGTTGCCGCGCCCGACATGGCTTTTCATGATCTCGAATTCTTCGGTGGTCAGCCGGCCGGGCTTGAACAGGATCTGGTCGGGCACGGCGATCTTGCCGACATCGTGCAAGGGCGAGAACTGGAACAGGAACTCGACCCATTCGTCGCTCATGCCCTTGCGGGGCGCCAGCCGAAGCGCGATCAGCCGGGTATAGCGCGACATCCGCTCCAGGTGGGTGCCGGTTTCCTCGTCCCTGACCCGGCTGATCTGGCGCACGGTCTTGACCGCCGCCTGGATCATGCGGATCGCGTCCAGTTCCATGATGGTCTGCAGCGACACCACCTCGGCGATGGCCTTCAGGCCGCGCACCACCGGACCGGTGAAATAGCCCTTGCGGAACGAATTGAAGAACACGAAACCGTAAAATACGCCCTTGTGGAAGATCGGCACGGTATAGCTGGACAGATAGCCGGCCCCGGTCAGCCGACGGCAATGGGCCGGCGCCGAGCTGACATGGTCGGTCAGGTCGTTGATCACCCGCCTGGCCCCGGTGCGGGCCAGTTCCGCCAGCGACTTCAGATCGGCCAGTCGAGCGACGGTGTGGTCGAACGGATTGTCGCTTTCCGAGGAATGGACGAAGGACCGCAAGATGTCGGTCTTTTGTTCGTAGATGGCGACGGCGATGCGGTTGACGCCGTCGAAATCGCGCTTCATCTCGTCATGCAGGCACATCAGCCGTTCGGCCAAGCCCTGTTGGATCGGCCGATATGCCACCTTCGGCGAGTCTGAAGCGGACGTGATCCCCATGATGCGTGTCGCGATCCAATATTGCTTGGAGCGGACTATACGTTAATTTTTGCGTCAGCGTCAAAAACAGGTTGTAACGCAACCGTCAATCAAAAACGGTTTCGGTGAACTTCGCCTGGATTTCACGAATCTCGGCTTCGCTTTCACAGAGGGCGGCAACGCAATCGGGGGCGAACTTGATGCCGGACTGGTCGCACAGCAGCCCCAGGGCCCGCTCGACGCTCCAGGCCTCCTTGTAGGGCCGCGTCGAGGTCAGGGCGTCGAAGACGTCGGCGACGGCGGCAATGCGTGCCTCGATTGGAATATCCGCCCCAGATAAACCATAGGGATAACCCGATCCGTCCAAGGCTTCATGATGGTAAGCGACAATGTTGCGCAAGACTTGGAAATGAGGAAGCGAACGCAACTCGAAATCACTGATCATGCCATCGACGATTTCCACGCCCTTGGCCACATGGGCCTTCATGGCGGTGAATTCGTCGGGGGTCAACCGGCCGGGCTTGAGCAGGATGGCGTCGGGCACGGCGATCTTGCCGACATCGTGCAGCGGGCAGAACTGGAACAGATATTCCACATATTCGTCGGTCAGCCCGTTGGGGCCGGCAAGGCGCTGCGCCACCACCCGGGCATAGCGGGCCATGCGAGCCAGATGCGCCCCGGTTTCCTCGTCGCGGGCCGAGCTGACCGAGCGGATGGTCTTGACCGCCGCCTGCATCATCCGAAGGGTATCCAGATCGCGCATGATGGACAGCGCGATCAGCTCGGCATAGGGCCGCAGGCGGCTCACCACCGACGGGGCGAAATATCCGGCCTGGAACGAATTGAAGAACACGAAGCCGTACAGGATGCCGCGATGCTGGATCGGCATGGTGTAGCTGGAACGATAGCCGGCGGCGATCAGACGGCGGGCATGGTCCTGGCCGCGTTCGGCCGCCTCGGCCAGATCGTGGATGATCCGCCGCGCCCCGGTCCAGGCCAGCTGCTGCAGGCTGGGCAGCTCGGCCAGCCGGCTGGTGTGGTTGACCAGCGGGCTGTCACCGTCGGACGAATGGATGAAGGTCTTCAGCAGATCGGTCTTGGCATCGTAAAGGGCGATGGCGACGCGGTTCAGCGCCACCAACGTCCCATCCGTCTTGATCTCGTCATGAAGACAGATCAAGCGTTCAGCGACCCCACGATAAAGCCCCTGCTCGACCTCGTCCAAGGCGCCCCCCCTGCCCCAATTGAGCGGATGCTAACAGAGGCCGCCTCGACAGGTCAAACGCTCGCCCGCCCCGGCGGTCAGCCCAGAGCCTTCGCGGTCTCGCGCAGGATGAATTTCTGGATCTTTCCGGTCGAGGTCTTGGGCAAGGGACCGAAGACCACCGTGCGCGGACATTTGAAATGGGCCAGCTTTTGGCGGGTGAAGTCGATGATGTCCTTTTCGGTCACGCTGGCCCCGTCCTTCAGCATCACGAAGGCGCAGGGCGTCTCGCCCCACTTCTCGTCGGGGCGGGCCACCACCGCGGCCTCGACCACATCGGGATGCTGGTACAGCACGCCCTCGACCTCGATGGTCGAAATGTTCTCGCCGCCCGAGATGATGATGTCCTTGGACCGGTCCTTCAGTTCCAGATAGCCGTCGGCGTGCCACACCCCCAGATCGCCGGTGTGGAACCAGCCGCCGGCGAAGGCCTCGTCGGTGGCTTTGGGATTTTTCAGATAGCCCTTCATCACCACGTTGCCGCGGAAGAACACCTCGCCCATGGTGACGCCGTCCTTCGGGCATGGTTCCAGCGTGGTGGGATCGGCGACCATCAGGCCTTCCTCCATCACATAGCGCACGCCTTGGCGGGCCTTGAGCCGGGCCCGTTCGTCCAGCGGCAATTCGTCCCATTCCTCGTGCCACGAACAGACCGAGGCCGGGCCATAGACCTCGGTCAGGCCGTAGACGTGGGTGATCTTGAAGCCCTGGCTTTCCAGCCGGCCGATCACGGCGGCCGGCGGCGGTGCTGCGGCGGTCATGAACTCGACCTGATGGGGCAGCGGCCGGCGATCGGCATCCGACGCGTTGATCAGCAGGCCCATGACGATGGGCGCACCGCACAGATGGGTGACCTTGTGGGCCTCGATGGCGGCGAACATGTGGGCGGCATCGACCCGGCGCAGGCAGACATGGGTCCCGGCCAGGGCGGTCACCGTCCACGGGAAGCACCAGCCGTTGCAATGGAACATCGGCAGGGTCCACAGATAGACCGGATGGCCGCTCATGCCCCAGGTCATGGCATTGCCGATGGCGTTCAAGTAAGCGCCGCGATGGTGGTAGACCACGCCCTTGGGATTGCCGGTGGTCCCCGAGGTGTAATTGAGCGCGATGGCTTCCCATTCGTCTTCGGGCCAGCGCCAGGCGAAATCGGGGTCACCGGTTTCCAGGAACGCCTCGTAGGTCATCTCGCCCAGCAACTCGCCGCCGCTATAGGCCGGGTCGTCGATGTCGATGACCAGGATGTCCTTGCGCGCCGTCATGGTCAGCGCCTTCTTGATCACGCCCGAGAATTCGCGGTCGGTGATCAGCACCCGGGCCTCGCCATGGTCGAGGATGAAGGCCAGGGCTTCGGCATCCAGGCGGATGTTCAAGGCGTTCAGCACCGCGCCGATCATCGGCACGCCGAAATGGGCCTCGAAGATCGCCGGCACGTTGGGGGCCATCACCGCCACGGTGTCGCCCACCCCGATGCCCCGCTTGGCCAAGGCCGAGCCCAGCCGGCGGGCGCGGGCATAGATTTCGGCCCAGGTGAAGCGCAGCCCACCATGGATCACCGCCACCCGGTTGGGATAGACGCTGGCCGCGCGTTCCAGGAAGTGCAGCGGCGTCAGCGCCACGAAATTGGCGGGGTTCTTGTCCAGATGGGTGTCATAGGGGCGGGCCATGTTGCGGTCTCCTGGTTTACTGCCTGGTTGGCTCCGAGAATGCGTCGGCAGCCCGCCATTTTCAATGATTGACACCGGCGCCGGCTGGGAGTGGGATTCCCCCATGCGTCTTGCCCTGGTCATCAACCGTGCCGCCGGCACCTTCCGCCGCCTTCCGTTGGAACAGACGGTCGAGGCGATCGCCGGCCAGTTCCAGGCCGCCGGTCACGCGGTGGAAGTCGAGGTCTGCGGCCGGCGCGACCTGGCCGCCCGGCTGTCGGCACTGGCGACCCGGTCCGACATCGACGCGGTGATCGCCGGCGGCGGCGACGGCACCATCCTGACCGCCGTGCTGGCCGGCATCGGCCGCACCAAGCCGCTGGGCCTGTTGCCGCTGGGGACCTTGAACCTGTTGGCCCGCGACATCGGCCTGCCGCTGGACCCGGTCGAGGCGGCCCGGGTGCTGGCCGGCGCCCAAGAGGCCGAGATCGACCTGGGCGAGGTCAACGGCCTGCCCTTCGCCATCTGGGCGTCGTTGGGGATGCATCCGCGGGTGGTGCGCCGCCGCGACCGCCTGCAGCGCGAGGGATTGACCAAGTGGCCGGCCTTCGCCCTGGCGGCGCTTCGGGCCTTTCGCCGCTACCCGATGGTGACGGTGACGCTGGCCATCGGCGACAACACCACCACGGTATCGACGCCGCTTCTGGTCATTTCCAACAATGCCTGGCGCGAAGAGCCGCTGCCGCTGAAACGCCAGACGCTGGACCAGGGCGAGTTGGTGGTCCACATCGCCAAGTGCAATTCGCGCCTGTCGCTGCTGTGGCTGGCCTTCAACGCCCTGATCGGCCGCTGGCGGGTCGGCAGCCTGCTGGAAACCTTCAGCGCCCACGAGGTCCGGGTGACCGGGCGCAAGCGCCGGGTCATGCTGTCCCTGGACGGCGAGGTCACGGTGCTGGCCTCGCCCTTGGTGTTTCGCGTCAATCCCCGGGCCTTGCGCATGCTGGTCCCGCCCCCTGCCCCGCCCGAGGCGGTGCCATGAGACTGATCGCCCATCTGTCCGACCTGCATTTCGGCCGCACCGACGCGGCGGTGGTCGCCGCCCTGCGCCACGATCTGGAACAGCACCGGCCCGATCTGGTCATCGTCTCGGGCGACCTGACCCAACGGGCCCGCAGCGCCCAGTTCGCCCAGGCCCGCGCCTTCCTGGAAAGCCTGCCGGCGCCGTCCCTGGTGGTGCCGGGCAACCACGATCTGGCCCCGCTTTATCGCCCGCTGGCCCGCCTGTTCGCGCCGCGCGCCAAGTTCGCCCGCTTTCTACCCGATCATGACGAAAGCCCGGTCTGGACCGACGAGCGCCTGGTGGTGGTCGGGCTGGACAGCACCCGTCATCTGCGCTGGAAAAGCGGCAAGCTGCGCGACCATCATCTCGACCATGTCGATCAGGTGCTGGCCGAGACGCCGGCCAACCATTGCCGCATCGCCTTCCTGCACCACCCGCCCTCGACCGCCAAGGCCGGCCACCCCTTCGCCAGCCTGGCCGAGCGCGGCATCGACCTGGTGCTGGCCGGCCATGTCCACCATGCCCATGTCGAGCTGATCCATGCCGGCCATCACCAATCCTGCGTGCTGGTGCAGGCCTCGACCGCCTGCTCGACCCGGCTGCGCGAGGACGCCAACGGCTATGCCCTGATCCGGGTCGGAATGCCCGCCGTCACTGTCGAGGTGCGCGGATGGAACGGCAAAGAGTTCCATACCGTGCACCGCCACGGCTTCCACAAGGTGTCGGGGCTGTGGCATCACGATTGAGGGGGCACGTTTTTGCGTGTCTCGTCATGGCCGGGCTTGACCC